>DGFH01000135.1:0-5959 GCA_002391565.1 Anaerolineales bacterium UBA3905 | reverse complement strand
CTTGCATGAACTGACTTACACAAAAACTGAACAACATGGGATGGGTCTTGATCATGGTGCGTGTCTGGTTGCGAGGTCGCCTCCTTCCGGCTCGATCCGGCCTTGTAGCGCGCGGCGATTGCGCCGCAGTTGATTGATATCTGCTGCCCAGTAACGTAGGACTACGACGAGGATCAACAGCAATCCGATCACCACCTGGGAGACATCGCTGGTGACGCCCAGAGCCAGCAACCCTTGCTTGAGATAGCCCAAAATCAGGACGGCGACGAAGGCGCCGATGATCGTGCCGCTGCCGCCCAGAATGCTGGCGCCGCCCAGCACGACCGCTGTGATCGTAGGCAACAACGCATCGCTGCCCAGGTCGGAGCGCGCCGAGGTGAAATAAGCCGTCAGCATTGCTCCAGCCATGGCGCCGCCCAGACTCGACAATGCATAGGCGCCGACGATGGTCGACTTGACCGGGACGCCGCTGAAGCGCGCCGCCTGCACGTTGGCGCCAATGAGATAAAGTGCGCGGCCAAAGCGCGTCTTGTGCAGCAACACCGAATAGATCAGCACCAGAATGATCACAAAGATCAAGGTGTACGGCACAGGGCCGACAGCACCGTGCGCCAGTTGCGTAAAGACGCGTGGCAGCCCGCTGATGCCTTCATAGCCAGCGGCGCCCAGTGAACCAGCCAGCGCCGTCGCCAGCCCAGAAAAGAGGAAGAGGGTGCCCAGCGTGATGACCAGCGGGTTGATGTCGGTGTTGGCCACCAGCAGGCCGTTCAACGTCCCGGCGACCACCCCCACCAGCAGCGCCAGCAGCAGCGCCGTGTAGACATCCACTCCCGCCTGCCAGGTGACGCCCAATACAATCGAGGCCAACCCCATCACTGCTGCAATCGAGATGTCGATTCCGCCGGTGATGATGACCAATGTCAGCGGCAGCGCCGCCAGCATGATGTGGGCAAAATCGCTGGAGGAGTAGAGCAGATTCTCGAGATTGAGAAAACGCCGATTGAGCGCACCAAAGACCATCATCTCGACGCCCAACAGCACAACCAGAAACAGTTCCCATCGCAGTAAGGGTTTTAGTACTTTCATGACGCCTCCTCAGGCGACAGCAGCGGCTGGATGGTCGCACTCGTTTCGTGCCGCACATGGGCGCGCTGTTGACGTTGGCGCGCTTCCACAGCCACGCGCACGCGAAAGTCGATCAGCACGACGATCAGCAGGATGGCGCCGGCGATGGCGTTGTTCCAGAAGGCTGGCACCTTCAGGAAGACCAGCGCCGAGTTGATCACCGTCAGAAAGAGGGCGCCGATCAGCGCCGAGATCGGCGTGCCGACGCCGCCGGAGAGGTTGATCCCGCCCAGCACGCCAGCGGCAATGGCGTTCAACTCCTGGCCGTAGCCTGTCTGCATCGGCACGAAACCGATCTGCCCGACGAAGATCACCGCCGCCGTGCCTGCAAAGAGACCGGAGAGCGCATAGGCGACGGTCTGTGTTGGACGCACCGGGATGCCCAGCATGAAGGCGCCATCCTCATTGTCGCCCACGTAATAGAAGTAGCGCGCCTGACGGATGCGCCGCAACAGGAACGTGGTCAACAGGATGATCAGCAAGGTGGCGATGGCGAATACGCTCACCTCGAACACCTTCATCCCTGCCAGCGTCTTGATGCTCTGCGGGATCGTCTCAATCCAACTGCCGCCTGTCAGGATCAACATCGCACCGCGATAGACGCCCAACGCACCCAGCGTCATGATGATCGGCGGGATGCGCACCACCGCCACGCCGACGCCGTTGATGGCGCCGAGCGCCAGCCCGACCAGCAGCGTGAGCGGAATCGCCAGCCAGAGCGACATGCCGGCGTTGAGCGCCAGCCCCAGGACGACGGCTGCCAACCCCATCATTGCCCCCACCGACACATCGATGCCGCGCGTCAGGATGACAAACATCTCGCCTGTCGCCAGCAGCATCAAGATGAGGCTGGTGTTGAGCATCGAGAGGAGCGATTTCGGCTCCAGAAAACTGTTATTGATTACGCCGATCACGGCGATCAGCGCCACGAGCAGCGCCAGCACCACAACCTCGCGTTGTTGCAGCCACTTTGTCATAGCGCGCGACTCTCCTTCAGCCCGAACGCTGCCGCAGTGATGCGTTCGATCTGGCATTGCGCATGGGGCAACTCCTCGACCAGACGCCCGTGATACATGACCAACACGCGGTCGCTGAGTTCGATCACTTCCTCGAAATCCGACGAAATCAGCAGCACCCCCAACCCTTGTTGCGTCAGCTCGTGGATCAACATGTGCACGTCCACGCGCGCCCGGGCGTCGATGCCGCGCGTTGGCTCATCCAGAATCACCACTTTGGGGGCGCTGACCAGACTCTTCGCCAGCACCGTCTTTTGCTGGTTGCCACCAGAGAGCGTGCGGCTGACCTGCTGAAGACTGTTCACTTTGATGCGCAGTTGCTCGACAAAGCGGGCGCCAATGCGTTGCTCCGCCGGCGCCGAAAGCAATGGTCGCCCTAATTGATGGAGGATGGACGCCGACATTGTGTAAAGGTTGGGCAGGTTGAGAAAGATGCCGTGACTGTGACGATCTTCCGGCACATAGACCAACCCCGCATCCTGACATGTGCGCGGTGTACGCCTGACGATGGTTCGCCCCGCTACCGTCACTGTTCCTGCTGTGGCTGCATCGATCCCAACGATGGCGCGCGCCAACTCGGAGCGCCCAGCGCCGACCAGCCCTGCCAGCCCGACGACCTCGCCGCTGCGCACCTGGAAGGTGACATCGCGAAACATCTCGCCGGTGAGTCCGCGGACTTCCAATACCGGCGCGGCTGCGCCGACGGGCGCCTGCGCGGCCTCGCTGCGGGAGATGACTTCGGTTGCGCGTTCACCCTCCGGCAGCATGGCGCGGATCAGGTCGCGCGATTTGACCGTCGACGTCGGTGCGCTCAAAACGAAGGCGCCGTCGCGTAGCACACTCACTCGATCCGAGACATGCAGAATTTCGTTGAGCCGATGCGAGATGAAGAAGATGCCAATCCCGCGCTGCGCCAGCGTGCGCATCCGTACAAAGAGCGCATCCACCTCGCGCGAGGTGAGCGTCGAGGTCGGCTCGTCAAGAATGAGCACGCGCGCCTCGCGCAATAGCCCACGCATGATCTCGACAAGCTGCTGGTTGGCAATGCTCAAATTGCCTGCCGCTGCGGACAGATTGGCTTCGAAGCCAAGTTCGGCAGTCAGCAGGCGAATCTGTTCGAGCGCAGCCGCCGGGGGCAGCTCTGTGCCGAGGATCAGATTTTCCAGCACGCTCAGGTGCGGGAAGATTTTGGGTTCTTGCGGCGCCAGGTAGATGCCCAGTCGGTGCGCCGCCGCCGGGCTGCCGATCGTGACGGGAACACCGTCTAGCTCGATCGAGCCAGCGTCCGCCGTGTAGATGCCCGCCAGGATTTTCATCAACGTTGATTTGCCGGAACCGTTGCCACCCAACACCGCGTGGATTTCCCCGCGCCGCAGTTCGATGTCTACGCCACGCAGCACCGGCACGCCGTCGAAGACTTTCCAGATCGATTTGAGCGAAGCGCGCACTTCAACGCCTGGCTGTGACGGTAGAGTGGGCGCGCCATGCGCCTCCACCAACGTCAGCACTGCGCGCGCCGCCTGGTCGTCAGTGATCAACACATCGACATGCTGCCCGCGCAACGCCGCCAGAATCGGTACAGCTTTAACCGCGCCCGACGCCACCCCGATCACTGTGCCTACCTTCGCCAACGCGTGCAGACTGATCCCGATCACGCGGCGGTTGATGTCGATGTCGAGCCACTCACCGTTGGCGCCAAAGTGCTGGGCGCAGATGTCGCCCACAGCGCCAGCCGCGCGCATGGCGGCCAATGTCGCTGCATCCAGATAGCCGGCGTGCAGCAGCGAGCTCTGCTCTGGCGCCGTCGAGCCGATGCCGACGAGCGCAATATCGACCTTTTCCCCGCGCTGCAACGCCTCACGGATGTGACGTTCCTGGAGCAGGGCGTTGCGTCCTGCCGCACTTTCCACGATCACCGGACAATGTAGATAGGTGGCGCGACAACCCAGACGGTGCGCCAGCAACTGCGCCAACATCGGCCCGTCAGTGGGCGAGCTTTCGCTCCCCGTTGCGCCGATCAGCTGCACTACCTCGGCGTCGGGCAGATTCATGGGCGGTAGGGCGTGAATCATCTGGTAAAGCGTGCGTCCCCAGGAAATGCCGATGATGCTGTGCGGTTGCAGCCGATCGGCCAACACCTGCGCCGCCAGTACGCCCAGCACCTCGTTGGTTTTGGCGTCGCTGCGGTTTTCCCGCGCCAGGACGAAAGCCTTGACGCTGGGAAAGTGCGCCTGAAGCCGCTGCTCCAATTCGGCGTTGGTCGCATATGGCCCCAGCACATTGACCTGCACGATGCCCCGGCGCCGTGCTTCCTCTAGCAAGTCGTTGACCTCATGTGCGCTTATGCCCAACTCCGCAGCAATCTGCGCCAGCGAACTGCCGCGCTCATAATATGCCTGGGCGGCTTCACTCAGCAGTAGGGTGCGGGCGTTTGCGTCGTCGGCAAGCATGGTTCGAAGCTGTGCTCCCTTTGATCAGTGAATGGCGCTGACGGCCATATCTTCGCGTGTGACCTCGAAGAGTTCCTTGCGCCGCGTCGCTTCGTTGCTCAGGTCGGCGACTATCTCCAGCCCCATCTCGACGGTGGCGCCATCGTGGACGATAGCCCGCACTGCCTGCAGGATCGCCGCCGGGTGACTCGATTGCCAGATGTTGCGCCCCATGTCCACGCCAATGGCGCCTGCCTGCAGCGCGTTATAGGTCAGTTCGAGCACGTCGCGATAGGTTTCCAACTTTGGCCCGCCCGCCACGACAATGGGAACCGGCGTCTTGGCAACTACTTCCTCAAAGCCTTCACAGTAGTAGGTCTTGACGATGTCGGCGCCCAACTCGGCGGCGATGCGCGAGGCCAGCGCCAGATAACGCTTCTCTTTCTTGTCCTTGAGCTTCTTACCCACTGCCGTGACGCCCAGCACCGGCATGTCGAAGCGCGACGCCTGTGTGATGGCGTTCGACAGATTGAGCAGCGTCTGATGTTGGTGGTCGGCGCCGACGTACACTGAGACGGCCATCGCCGATGCGTTCAGCCGCACAGCTTCTTCGGCGCTGAGGATGAGACCCTCGTTGTCAATATCCTCTTCCAGCACCGAGTTGCCGCCCGACGCGCGCAGCACCCAGCCGATGCCGCGCAACAACGGGCTGACCGACGTGGAGAGGATGCCAGGACTTAGCATCAACGAGTCGATGTGTGGCAGCAGCGGCAGGATCGCTTGCGCCGGCTGTTCCATGCCGTGCGTCGGGCCCATGAAATAGCCGTGATCGATGGCGAGCATCAGGCATTTGCCATCTGGCTGCACGATTTGGGCCAGGCGATTGCGCTTTCCCCAACTCATGAAATCGAACATGATTGGTGACTCCTTGCTATGGTTGAGTTTTTCGTACTGGGGATGTTTGTCACATTTGTGATTTTATTTCACTAATGTGACAAACGGAGTATAGTGCAAAGTCGTGACGTTGTCAATAGGGAAATTGGGCAAGCCAACGTCCTGGGCGCATGGCCGATGAACGACTCTGAGAGAGCACTCCAGGCAACCCGTTGGAGACGCGCTCGCTACTGTCCCCATCCCCAGGTGACACTTGCCCCTGTTGTGCAGCAGATTTTGCTGCTATACTGTAGATAGCAATTCCCCGCGCAAATACGGACGCGTGCACCGAGGATGATGTACGCTCAAGATGTCCGTTGCGCATTGGTGCACCCACAAATCGATTTTTGCTTGTGGCTGGGTCGCTCAAAGGAGAGCAAAATGACCAGAGGCACTGTCACCATTCAAACCGATCGCTGCAAAGGCTGTGGGCTGTGCATTCAGGCCTGCCCGCAG
>DGFH01000281.1 GCA_002391565.1 Anaerolineales bacterium UBA3905 | reverse complement strand
AGATGTGTATAAGAGACAGGTTGGACAGCGGCGCGTCGTCGCGTGGCGGCGCGCTACCGCGAATTGCTGGCCGACCTTGAGGGTGAGATCGTGCTGCCCTTTGTTCATCCCCAGGCGGAGCCAGTCTGGCATCTGTACGTCATCCGCACGCAACAGCGCGATGCTCTGCTGAGCCATCTGAACCAGCATGGCATCGGTGCAGGCATTCATTACCCGACGCCGCTGCACTTGCAGCCTGCCTATGCCGATCTGGGCTACGCGCGCGGCGCGCTGCCCATCACCGAGGCGGTCGCCGACACCTGCCTCAGTTTGCCCATCTACCCGGAAATGACGGACGCCCAGCAGGAGTACGTCGCCGCAACGATCCGCGCTTTTTTGGGTGAATGAGCATGGCAGACTCCACACCTGCGCTCTCTATTTCTGTCGTTGTGCCCGCGCGTAACGAGGAGGCGACGATCGCTGCCGTCGTCGAACGCTCCTTTCAGGCGTTTGACGCCCTGGGGCGCACAGGCGAAGTGTTGGTTGTCAATGATGGCAGCACCGACGCCACTGCGACCGTTCTCACCGGGCTTCAGGCGCGTTATCCAAACCTGCGCGTTTTTACCCATCGCCGCAGCCGGGGGATGACGGCTGCGCTGCAGCGCATGTTCACGGCCAGCCAGGGTGAGATCGTGATCCTGATACCCGCCGACATGGAGTCCGACCCTCTCCTGGATGTGCCGACGTTGGTACATACTCTGGAAGCAAACGATCTGGATGTGGCGGCGGGCTGGCGGCAGGGGCGGCGGGATAACAAAGTCTTTGCCAGTAAAATCTACAACGTGGTGATGGATCACATCGCTGGGGTGCATGTGCACGATGGCAACTGGATCAAGGCAATGCGCCGCGAGGTGGTGCTGAGCTTTCCACCGCTGCGCAGTGACTGGCATCGCTTCCTGCTAATGATCGCCGTGCACAATGGCTTCCGCGTCGGCGAAGTCCCCACCTTCTACCAGCCGCGCCCGGCGGGAAGCAGCAAATTCGGCTGGGAGCGCATTCCCAAGAGCTTTCTCGATGTATTGGTGCTCAAATTCCTGCTCACCTTTAGCGAGGCGCCGATGCGCTTCTTCGGTGGGTTGGGGCTGGTCGGTCTGGTGATCAGCGCAGCGGTCTTTCTCTACTTGAGCTTGCTCTACGTCTTTGCGCAGACGCAGCAACGCCCGATCTTCATCGCCGCCGGTGTGCTCGCCATCCTTAGCGTGCTCTTGATCCTGGTTGGCTTTCTGGCGGAGCTGATCGTCACGCAGGGAGAGCGCATCGCCGAACTGGAAAAGCAGCTTGCTGCCACGCGCTTCGACCGCAACGACCACCTACCGTAGGTCACCGCCTCCGGCGTGAATACGGCTACCCACAGATAGGCGTCAGCCGCAGAAGCGCCGCGATAAATCTTGGTAGGTCACCGTCTCCGGCATGACAAGGTTGTCCTACACTCCCAATGGCATCGTTTCCAGCAGCCACCACAACAGCCCGGTCAGCGTATAGCCATCGCGCACCTGTCCGCTGCCGACCATCGCCCTGACTTCCTCCCGGCTGACCCAGCGCACTGCCCGCACCTCGTTCACATCGAAGGCGCCTTGCTCACCTACAACGCGGCAGTGCACCAGATGATGCACCTTGTCGCCGATGCCGTTGATCGGCTCGAACGAGGCGACCAGCCGATGCTCGATGGTCTGATAGCCGCTCTCCTCGCGCACCTCACGCGCCGCCGCCGCCAGCATCGACTCGCCGGGGTCGATGCTTCCCGCCGGGATTTCCCACTGGATAGCATCCACAACGTAACGGTACGCCTCGACCAACAGCACGCAACCGCTGGCATTTTCTACGATGGAAGCCACCGCCTCCTTGTCGAAGTGCAGGACGTGATGCGCCTCGATCAACCGTCCGCCGGGAAAACGCACGCGATCCACGTAGAGCGACACCCACGGGTTTTCATAGATCACGCGCCGCGCCAGCCGCAGCGGCTTGATTTCGTTTGTCATCTCCGACTCCTGTCCGAAGACTGAAAAGTGACGTCTGACGTATGCCGTGTGACTTGTGACGCCTGACGCCTGTCATTCGATCACCACTCGCCCACATTCGACCTTGTTCCCTACATCTACGCCTGCTGCATCGCGCAGTCCAACAACGATGGGATACACCCCTGGCGGCGTCACCGGGTTCAGGTTCACATCCACCTCATCGCGCACAATAACGCCAACGGGCCACTGCGTCGGTGGGTCGCGGCGCAGCACTTCGCCGTCACGATCAAGGCGTTCACCCCACACGCCTTCCGGCCCCACCATCTGGACACTGGGAAAGTAATCCTGATCGATGGCGCTGGTGGCCTGCCACCACAGCCGCACATGCACCCAACTGCTGGGCGGATGCAGCCGCGTGTCTGTGGCCGGGGTTGCGGGCGTCATCACCTCGCACGCCAGCAAGCGGAGATTGGGCGCCAGCTCTGCATCCAGGTGGACGGCATGCGGCCCAAGCGTCGGCAGTGCGTCGAAGCGATGTTGCAGCGCATACCCCGTCACCTGGATGCCGGTGGGAAATTGTTCGGTGATGACCGGATAGTGCGCGCTCAGCCAGTTCTGCACCACACGCGCGTCGTCGATGCCTTCCAGGTGGCTTTGCACCAGCCACAGCGTTGTGGCGCCTTCCGCTTCCAGCCCACGCACCGGCGGCGCCACGATCGACTCGCCATCGTCCGCCGTCAATACTCCGCTGTAGGGGAAATAGAGCGGCGCCATCGTTTCGTCGGCCAATGGGCGCAGATACCACTTGAGCGCCTTGTGAGTGTAGTCGGCGTGGCTGAAGATGGCGCCGGGCAAGCCGGGGCTGGCCTGCTGATACCCGGCAATGTACTGCGCCGCCGCGCGCCAATCCTCGCGCAACATGACAGGCGACCACAAGACCGGCAATGCCGCCGCCAGCAGCACCGCCGCCGCGCCGCCTAATCCCCACGCCGCCGGTCGCCACCACGCCCCCAGCGCCACACTCCCCCGCGCCGCCGCCCACAGCACAAAGGGGGCCAGAAACAAAAAGTAGCGATCCTCCTTGAACACCGTGTCACTTGTCGCCAGCAGCAAGTTGCCGATCAGGAGCGGCGCGCCGATCCATAGCAATAGCCACACCTGATCCAACCCGGCGTGCACACTCTGCCGCAAGCGCTGCGGCCACGGTAGCAGCAATCCGATCACGACCAGCACAGCGAAAAACGCCACCGCCGCCATCACCCACGCCTCCGGCCAGGGCGCCCGCCAGACTGTGAAAATCTGCAACTGACGCTGTAGATTTCCCCAGAAATTCATAAAGGCTTGCCCTGGCGTCCCTTCGTCGGTGTTGACCAGCCAGGCATTGCGCGCCAGCGGCAAAAAGAGCAGGCCGGTGACGGCGAGGGCGAGGGCGCCTTCGAGGAGGCGGAGATTGGGAGATTGGGAGATTGGGAGATTAGAGATTGGAGATTGGGTGGGTGGTCTAGTTGCTGACGGGCGCGAGACCTGAAGCGCGGCAGAACCTGATCGCCAACCGCCTACTCTCATCCTCTCTACTCTCGCACTTACCCAGAGTGCAATCAAACTCAATCCGGCGGCGGGGAGCAGAAGGGCGCTGAAGAGATAGCTGTAGAGCGCAAAGGTGAAGGCGGCGATCATGCCCACCCACCAACCCAGCCGCGCCCAACGCTGTTCACCCTGCCAGCCGCGCAGCAGGCAATAGGCGCCCCACACCAAACCTGTCGTCGCCGGCTGAAACATGCGAAGTTCCTGGCTGTACCAGACCAGCACCGGCGCCAGTGCGACCAGCGTCGCTGCCAGCCGCGCCGTGCCGCGTCCGCTCAGTCGCCGCGCCAGCAACAGCAGCGCCAGCACCGTCAGCACGCCGAGCAGCGCGCCTAGCGTCCGTAGCGCCACATCATTTTGCGCCAGCCCAAAAAATTCCAAGAGATTCTGCCAGTAATGGTACAGGAGATAATAGCCAGGGGGATGCTTATCCTTGATCAGGGGAAAGGTGTTTTGCCAGATGAAAGCGGGGCCATCTTCCGCCCAGTCGAGGCTGACCGCCTCGTCGTACCAGAAGGAGTGGTAGTCGAGCCGCCAGAAGCGCGTCACTGCAGCCAGAGCCAGAATCAGCACTTCGGGCAGGTGGCGTCGTAGCCACAAGAGGTGGCCGGGCGTTGGCGTAATTGTCGTCATGCAGGCGAATATAATCCTTCACGTGCTTCGGGCAAGAAATTGTCAATCCGCGTTGCATCCTAGCCTGAGATGATGCAGGCGTCAAAACCTGACCGGGTAGGGTGTGTTTCAAGTGTCGTAGCGTGACATGGCGCCCGTCACGCCGGAGGCGATGACCTACAAAACAAACTCTGCCTTCATGCGAGACAGACCCCGGCCGGGTGTGCAGGCTTGAAACTTTAGGATGGATCGAGTAGAGTCTTTACAACGTTTTCTCTGTATCATATTCCATATAGAAGTTACGTAGTTTGCCCATCTTCCCGAAAGCTCTGAACTTCTGGGAAGTGGCCTTGCAGGAGAACCTCACCAACTGCGTAACCATTCACTGTCATGAGCACACCGATGAAAACCACTGTATTCTGGACTGAAGACTATCCCCGCCCCGCCGACTTGCCCATCAGCGACCTGCCCGAAACCATCGACGTGGCCGTGATCGGCAGCGGCTACACCGGGCTGCACGCGGCGCTTGCGCTGCGCAAGGCCGGCGCGTCGGTGGCGGTGTTGGAGCAGGCGACCATCG
>DGFH01000370.1 GCA_002391565.1 Anaerolineales bacterium UBA3905 | reverse complement strand
CTGATGTCGACGCCGGTCTGTTGGGCTCGGAGATGTGTATAAGAGACAGCTCGAACGCCAGCGCCACGTTGCGAAGATTCGGCGGCAGCTTGTTGACCAGGCGGTCGCCGATGTACATCTCCCCGCGTGTGATCTCCTCCAGCCCTACGATCATGCGCAGTGTGGAGGTCTTGCCGCAGCCCGACGGCCCCAACAGAGCCAGGAACTCGCCATTCTTGACCGTCAGGTTGAGGTCTTTGACCGCTTCGACCCCGCCCTTGTACGTTTTATAGATGTGCTCAAGGCGCAATTCTGCCATGATGGAAGCCCTTATTTCATGAACAAGATATTCTGTTCACTCTTGCTGTCGAAGATCATGATATTGTTGGGGTCGAAGGCAAGGCGAACCACGTCGTCGATGGCAAAGTTCATCTCAATCGGCGTGAGGATGTCAAGTTTTTGTGCGCCAACAGTGGTGGTCAGTACGCCGCGTGTGCCCAGACGCTCGAAGACGTAGACGACGCCGGTGCATGTGTTGGCCGGGTCGCCGGTGGCGGGCACGACGCGCAGGTGCATGGGGCGGATGCCAAGCGTGTAGTGGTCGGCGCCATGGTTCAACATCAATGCACGCAGCTTCTCCGGCACAGTGACACGGATGGCGCCGTCGCGGCTGACCAGTTCGAGCGCGTCGTCGCGGCGCTGCACGCCGCACTCGATCAGGTTGATCTGCGGGTGGCCGAGAATTTTGGATACCCAGAGATTGGCGGGCTTCTCAAAGACTTCGTGCGGCGGGCCGATTTGCTGGATCACACCCTGATTGAGCATCACCAGCCGGTCGCCCAGCGAGAGCGCCTCCAGATAGTCGTGTGTGACGTAGATCGTGGTGTAGCGGATGTCCGCTTCCAGCGCCTTGAACTCCTGGCGCATGCGGTGGCGTAGCTTGGCGTCGAGGTGTGAGATCGGCTCGTCAAGCAGCAGGATGTTGGGTTCGCGCACCATGGCGCGCCCCAGGGCAACGCGCTGTTTCTGCCCGTTGGAAAGATGCTGCGGCAGGCGATCCATCAGCATCTGGATGTTGAGCGTCTCGCAGACGGAGGTGACGCGGCGGTCGATCTCCGCCTGGCTGAACTTCTGGCCCGGCGCGCGCAGCGGGAAAGCCAGATTCTCTTTGACCGTCATGTGCGGGTAGAGCGCGTAACTCTCGAAAGCCATTGCCACGTTGCGATAGTGCGGTTCGACTGCGTTCATCAGCTTGTCGCCGATGTAGACCTTGCCGCTTGTCGGCGTTTCAACACCTGCGATCAGCTTGAGCGTGGTCGTCTTGCCGGCGCCAGAGGGGCCGAGCATCACGATGAATTCGCCATCCTCTACTTCGAGTGAAAGATCGTTGACGGCGCGGACTTTCCCGAAATCTTTAGTGAGGTGTTCGAGTCGTAACTTAGCCATGCTGCATTTAGCCTTTCACGGCGCCAAAGCTGAGGCCACGAATGAGATAACGCTGGATGCTCAGCGCCAGGATAATCTGCGGCAGCGACGCCAGCACGGAAGCCGCGGCCATACGGTTGAAGAAGCCCTGCGCCGACGAGATATAGCCGAGCGAAGCCACCGTCACAGTTTGCACGTTGGAGCCGCCCAACACCAGCGGGAACATGAAGTTGTTCCAGGCAAAGATGAAGGCGAGCAGCGCCGCTGCTGCCAGGCCGGGCCGCACCAGCGGCATCAGAATCTTGAAAAAGACGTGCCACCACGAGTAGCCGTCGATCATGGCGGCGTGTTCGATGTCGGGCGAGATATCCTCGAAATAGCTGCGCAGCACCCAGATCAGCAACGGCAGCGTCACCAACTGGTAGACCCACATGATGCCGAAGTAAGTGTCGTAGAGACCCAACTGGCGGTAGATGACCGAAAGCGGGATGATCACCACCAGCTCAGGCGCAAAGCGGAAGGAAAGGAAGGTGAAGGCCAGGTCTTCCTTGCCGCGAAATTTGTAACGGGCGAGCGCATAGGCAGCCGGCACACCCACAATGAGCGAGATGAGCACAGCGCCACTGCTGGCGATCAGACTGTTCATGAAGTTGCGCGGAAATTCCTGTCGCGCCACCACGCCTGCAGCAGCGCGCGGATCACCGAAGAGGATGGCCTGATAATTTTCGATGGTGGGCGTGAAGATGAATTGTGTTGTAAAGAGTTCCGGCCCGCTTTTCAGTGAAACCAGGATCATCCACACCAATGGAAAGAGTGCGAAAATAAAGTAGAGGATCAGGAAGACGTCGGAAAGCGCCGAAGCAAAGCGCCCCTGTGATTTTTCGGTATGCATAGGTGCCCTTTTCCCCTCACTTAATAGCCAGCGGCGCGACGTTGGGCGCGTCCCCACGCCTTGATCAGGTACATGCTCACGATGTAAATGATGACATAGAGCAGAATCGCGTAGGGCAACCCGGCAGCCATGCGCTGGAACTGGATGCTGGTGCGATAGGCCGTGAGCTGATACGTCATCAGCGTGTTGCCAGGTCCACCTTCGGTCATCGCAAAGATGATATCGAACATCTTAAGCGAATCCATGAAGCGGAAAACGATGATGATGATGATAAAAGGGGTGAGCATCGGCAGCGTCAGGTTACGGAAGGTGAACCAGAAGGAGGCGCCATCCACGCGTGCAGCCTCGAAGGGAGCGTTGGGGAAGGAGCGCAGTCCTGCCAGAATCATCATCGCGGCGAAGGGGGTGAACATCCAGATATCCACCAGCACAACGGAGAAAAGTGCAGTTTCTGGTACGGCTGCCCATTGTAACGAGGGCAATCCAAAGAAATTCAGAATTGGGTTGAGGATGCCCACGCTCGGCTGCATCATCATCTTCCAGACCAGGGTGCCGATCACCGGCGCAATGATCATGGGAAAGATGAGGGTGGGCGTCAAAATTTTCGCCACGCGCGAGTCGCGGTTGAGCAGCATCGCCACCACCAACCCCAAGATCAGCTCGACGCCGGTGGAAATGATGGCATAAGCCAGGGTGATGTAGGTGGCGTAAAGAAAGTCCTCGTCGGTGAACATGCGCACATAATTACGCAGCCCGACGAACTCGAACTGGCTGTTCGGCACCTTGAAGTTGAAGGCGGTGAAGGAGTAATAAACCCCCATCACAAAGGGATAGAGAATGCCGATGAGCAGCAGCAGAGCGGGCAGAATGATCAGATATGGGCGGGCGCGCACCAGCCAGGGTAGACGCATCTCTGCTTCCTGAACCTGTGGCGACGCGGCGACGGCTTGTTTGCTCATGGTTGCCTTTTGTTCTCCTTCACGGTGCTACACTTGCCTGAGGGGTGAAACAGTGACAGTCACGATCAAGGTGACTGTCACTGTTTCACCAACTTGCCGGGATTAATCGAGGATGCCCACGTCCTGTAACTGCTCAGTCAGGCTCTTGACCAGAGCATCGAGGCGTGTCTGGGCATCGGCGCCAGCGTAAATGTCTTGCAACGCCTGCGCCCACTCAGTGGTCGTCTCGAAGAAGATTGGCGACGGCGTAAAGTGGATGCGCATATCGCCCGCCTGGATTTCCTGTAGCGTCTTCATGTAGTCGGTGTGGAACTCCATGCGCTTCTGGAAATCCGGGTTGTCGATGATGGACTGGCGCACCGGGTTGACCATCGTGTATTGTGGTTCGACGACGGCGGTGGTGAGGAAGTCCTTGCCGGTGGCCCACTGCATGAAGAGCCAGGCAGCATCCTTCTTCTTGGAGCCGGCGTTCATGGCGAGTGACCAGATCCAGACGTTGGTGTTGAGCTGGCCTTCTGGCCCACGTGGCCCCGGCGCCCAGGCGATGTTGCCCAACACTTCCGGTGCAGCGGCGCCTTCCTGATTCTGGAAGAAGCCGAGGATGTCAGCGTCGAAGAGGGTGGCGGCCTTGCCAGCGCCAAAGTCCGAACCGGCCTGGTACCAGGTGTAGGTTGTCCACGCCTCGGGGCCAGCGCTCTTCACCATGTCGATCCACTTCTCGGTGACTTCGACGGCGCACGGGCTGTTCATCTGCGGGATCATGTTTTCGTCATAGTCCACACAGCCCTGGCTGGCGTACATGGTCATGAAGCCAGGGTGAATCGTCGCCCAGTTCAGACTGCCGCGCACGACGATGCCGGCCATGTCGGGATTGATCTCCTTGAGTTTCTTGGAGACAGCCACCAGTTCATCAATGTTGGTCGGCGGGGTCAACCCGTTGGCGTCGAAGATGTCCTTGCGGTACATGTAGGCGTTGGATTCCCAGCCCCATGGAATCGCCCACTGCGAGCCGGCGCCCATGCTGTCACGTCCCGCCTCGCCTGTCCACATCTCAGAGTTGCGCAGCCCGGGCACGATATCTTCGAAGTCATAATCTGGATTGGTCTTGCTGGGGTCGTTGATGTAGCCTTCCAGCGGCTCCATCCAGCCGGCTGGGGCATACTGCCAGATCATGTAGGCGCCCGTCATGAACACATCGTAGGTGCTGGCGTCGCCTGCCTGCAGGTCAATTGTCACCTTGTCAAAGTAGTTCTGTTCCGGAAAGACATCATAGGTAACATTGATGCCGGTCAACTCCGTGAACTTTGGCAGCTCGCCGACAAGCGCTTGCTGATAGGGATGCTGGTTGAGCAGCAGTTTCAGACTCTCGCCTTCGTGTGCACGCCAGTTGAACTCACCAGCAGGAGCTGCTGCTTCCGCCGGAGCCTCAGCGGCCGGGGCTTCGGCAGCTGGCGCCGGCGCCCCGCCAGCGCACGCACTTATCACCAGCGATAGGATGACCAGCACGGCCATGATCCAATAAATCGTTTTTGTCTTCATTCCTCTTCTCCAATGGAAAACTCAGGCGGTTACACGTACTACTACTGAATTTCTGGCCTCATCCGTGTTGAACGGACAAATCGCCGGGGTCATCTTGTTCCGTTCTTTGTCTCCTTTCCCGTCACATCAACGGACTAACCGCACATTCCTGCAATAACTATCTTTGGGGGGCGAAGAAAACAGCGACTTCGGGGCAGGTTAATCTTCAATTCGTCCTATTTACTCCACCAGCGCTGGCAACTCGCTCAAGCGCTCGATGGCAAAGGTTGGCGGGACTGCCATTCGCGCAACATCGGCGCGTGTGCTCACGCCGGACAATGCCACCGCAGTCAGCATCCCAGCGTTCTGCCCCATGGCGATGTCGGTTTCCAGTCGGTCGCCCACCATCATGCAGCGCTCTGCCGGCAAGCCAAGCCGATCCAGTGCTACCTCCATGGTCAAGGTGGAGGGTTTACCGGCCAGCAACTGCAGCCTGCGTCCCGTCATCGTTTCCAACGCGGCAATTGTGCCGCCTGCGTCGGGAATTGCGCCGCCGGGCATGGGGCAGGTTTTATCCCCGTTGGTGGCATAGAACCAGGCGCCGCGCATCAGCGCCTGGTACGCAGTGTTCAGCTTGCGATAGTCCAGTGTACGATCAAATGCTACGATCACGGCGTCGATGCCGGTCGGGTCGATGACTTCCTTCGGGTCCTGGTCGGCGAACTCATCCAGCACAGTCAGGCCGTGACCACGTAGCTCGGCGCGCAACGCTTCCTCGCCAATGACGTAATAGCGCAGCGACGGCTGGTGGTGCGCCAGATAATGACCGAGCACATAGCCCGAGGTGATGACATCTGCCGGTGAGGTGGGGATGCCCAGGCGCGTCAGCTTGGCGGCATAGTTGGTGCGCGGTTCGAGGGGCTTGTTGCTGACAAAGAGGACGCGTTTACCGCGTCGGCGCAATTCAGCAATGCCGTCAACGCTGCCTGGCAGCGCCGCCTCACCAAGATACACTGTGCCATCCAGGTCGAAGACGAAACCATCACAACGCACACTCATCTGCACCACACCTTCTGTTGATGCCGCGACTCTCGTCGCTGTTCGGTTGTTTCAGGCTGCTTTGGGAAGCAAGAAAATTCACTAAATGAAATTTCTTGCAAAAGGGTAGCATAGCGTCGCTGATTTGTCAATACCCTGATCGGCGCCAGATCACGCCAACAACCGTACTCGCTTGTGGGCGTTTTACACCAATGCTGCGCATGTTGAGATGTAGCAGGATGTATTTTATTGGCCGCCAGGTTAATTGTTTATCTTCCCGGAAGCTCCAAAGCTTCCGAGAAGCTTGCGAGCAAAATCATGTGACAACCTAGAAATCGATAGATTTACTGGTGCGGTGCAATTTGTCCCAAACGCGAAGTAGACCCGATGCAGCGAAGCCCGTTGACATTGCTTATGTTGCATGTTATTCTGTTTGCAAAAATTTGCACGATTTGGGAATACACCCTGATCGCACCAAACTCATCTATTGCGAGGCGTCCATGAACGAACGCGACGATCTGCTGGCGATGGTGGCGAGCCTCTACTACAAATTGAATCAGGGTCAGGCCGAAATTGCCGAGCGACTGGGCGTCTCAACATCAAAAGTGTCACGTCTGCTCAAGGAAGCCTGGGAGCGCGGCATCATCGAGGTGCAGATCAAGACGCCGATCCCGCGCGACTTTGCCCTGGAGACGCAATTTGTCGCCCGTTTTTGTCTGACTGATGCGTTGATCCTGGACGCCAAACCAGATAGCGACGAGGAGGGGTTGGTCGCCAGCGCCGGACAACTCGCCGCTATCTATCTACAGCGTATTATTCCCGATCTGCCAGACGGCGCGATGATTGGGGTGGCATGGGGAACTGGCGTTCATGCGACGGTCAATGCGCTGCCTAATAATCCAGGGCGCCAGATCGATGTCGTGCAGTTGATGGGCGGCGTCGGTGCGCTGGTGGTGGATGGGCCTGATCTGGCGCGCATGGTGGCGGCCAAGCTGGGCGGGCGTCACTACGATCTGCACGCGCCGGTGCTGGTGGAGCGCCCAGAAGTGCGCGATCTGTTTCTGGCTGAGCCGACGGTGCGTGAGGGCATTCGCCGCGCACGTTCCGTTCAGTTGGCGATCACTGGCATCGGCTCCCTCGATGAACGCGATTCCAGTTTTCTGCGCGCCGGTCTGCTGACACGCGCCGATCTTTCGATGTTGCGTAGCCTGGGCGCCGTGGGCGAAACAGCCGGCCGCTTCTATGACGCCAAAGGACAGACCGCTGCCATCGAACTGAATCGGCGTGTCATTGGCGTGGAGTTGGAAGACCTGCGACGGATTCCTAGAGTCATCGCTGTCGCGCGCGGGCTGACGAAGGCGGCCGCCATCCTTGGGGCGTTGCGTGGTTGCTATCTGGATGTGCTGGCGACCGACAACATCACCGCGCGGGCCGTGATGACGCTGGCCGACGAGGAGGAGGCGCGAGGGCTATCCGCGCGCCAGGATTGACCACAGCACTATAACACCGAAGAGCGCGGCCAGGACGCCGCCAACGCTGTTGACGATGCGGAAGAAGCCTGTCGTCAGCCCGTTAGGGCGTTGCGCCGCTAGCCATGCGATCAGGCTGTTCCATATCAGCGCGCCCAACACAACACCGATGAAGAATACAACAGCATCAGGCAAGCCTGGCTGTGTTGTCAACAGCAAAATGGTTGCGGTCGCGGCGCCAACCCAAAAGCCGAGTGCATATGGGTTGCGGAAGGTAATGCGTCCTCCAGCCTGAAAACCGGCGTCGGCGTCGGCGCCATTGTAGCGTGGGATGGCGCCCTGTCGGGCGTCGATCAGCGCCCCCCAGGCCAGACGCAGAAAAAAGAAACTACCCACGACGCTAAAGATCACGCGCAGCGGCTCAATCTGGCTGGCCAGCGCCACGACTACCAGCGCCGCCGCCAACCAGAGTGCATCGCCCGCCAGCGCACCGCCCATGACGGCGAAGGCGGCGCCAAAGCCGCGCTGCCGCCCCTGACGAATGGCAATTGCCGTTGTCACGCTTTGCTGCGAGTAGAAGACGAAGCCGATGAGGATGGCTGTGAGAAAGAGGATCATATCGCAACCCGTTTCAAGTGATAATTATGCAGCGGCGCTTGCCCTGAAGGAGTTTAACAAATAGATTCGGTCATGGTAGATTCGGCTTCCAGGATGTTTCCGGTCAGCCACGCCGTCACGCCGGAGGCGATGACCTACGGGAGAGGAGGCTCTGTGCGCTGAAGACAGCAACGTCGATTGCTGGATCATTTTGTAAATCCTCATAAGGGCGCACAACGTACATCGATAGCGGCTTTGCGCTCCGTTGTGAGCGGTGTGCGGCATGGCGGGCTGCACCTGTGCACTCTTCAGCCCAGGACGCGCCGCAAAACGTCCATGCCCTGCGCCAACAATTCCATGTCGGCCTGACTGCCCATGTGACCAATGCGGAAGACTTTGCCTGCCAGCTCACCGTAATTGCCGCCAACAGCCATGCCGTGTGCGCGCAGCGCCTGATCCAGGTCGCGCCAGGTCCAGTCGTCGGGCACATAGGCAGCCGTTACGGTCGGTGAGTTGAACTCCTCCCGCGCCGGGAAAAGGCGCACGCCCATCTCAGTGAGGGCACGGCGACAGGCTGCGGCTACTGTTGTGTGACGAGCATAAACCTGCTCCAACCCCTCGGCCAGTAGCAGATCTAGCGAGACCTCCAGCGCCGCCAGTGCATTCCAGTTGTGAGTGTAAGGCAGATATTTCTGCGCAGGGCCGGTGCGCCAGGGCGCCAGCGCATCGTAGCCGGCGTAGCCCACAGCTTCGATCACGTCCCAGGCGCGGTTGCTGACCGTCACCATTGACAGATCGGGGGGGAGGCTGAGCACTTTCTGGCTACCTAGCAAGCCCAGGTCGATGGCGCAGCGATCTACATCGACCGGGACGCCGCCGCCGCTGGCGACAAAATCTACGTAAAAGAGCGCGTCAACCTCGCGGCAAATCTGACCGAGTTCAGCGAGCGGGTTGAGCGTGCCGCTGGGCGTCTCACAGTGGACTGCCGTGATCATTTTCGGGCGAAAGCGGCGCGCCGCTTCCCACACCGGTTGGGGATCGACAATGCTATCAAACGGGAAGCCAACCACCTCAACTTCGGCGCCAATCTGCTGCGCCATCTCGCCAATACCGTACCCAAACAAGCCGGCGCCGACGGCCAGCACACGATCGCCGGGCTGGACGGTGCTCTTGAGCGCGCCCCATAATGCCAACATCCCTTCACCGGTTTGAATTGTCACCTGGGTGCTGGCGCCCAAGATCGTCTGGAGCTTTTGCGCACAGCGTTGGTACAGGGCAAAGAACTCATCTTCCAGATCGGCGCTGCCATAGTCTATGGTATAGGCGGCGCGGACGACGGCAGGCACCGACACCGGGCCCGGAACGAGCGGAATCTGATAATTTTGCATCTTGGCATCCCTTCTTGATTCACGGTAACATGCAGGGCGTCATCCTGGTATTCTTCAGTGTAATGGTACTACGAAAATCCTGTAACGCACGATGAGCGCAATCACCGTCACGACAAATCACAGGCAGTTTCTCTCCGGGCCGTTTGGCGCCGGCAAGACCACAGTGGCGCTGACGCATTTGCAGCGGTTGCTGCGCCAGGAACGTGTGCGCGGCGACGACATCCTGGTGTTGTTGCCACAGCGTTCACTGGCTGCGCCCTATCATGAAGTGTTGCGTTCCACGCTGCTTCCGCCTGGTCCCACAGTGCGCGTGACAACCTTTGCCAGCCTGGCGCAACAGGCTGTCGAGTTGTACTGGCCGTTGCTGGCGCCAACCGCCGGCTTTGCCGATCCGAGCCGCGAGCCAACGTTCCTGACGCTGGAGACCAGCCAGTATCACATGGCGCCACTCGTCGATGCTGCAGATGAAGCGGGTGCGTTCGAGGGTGTGCGCGTCGAGCGCGCGCGTGTGGTGAGCCAGGTGCTCGATAATCTCAACAAGGCGGCGCTGCAAGGGCTGAGCATTGATGAAGCCTACGCTCGCCTGGAACTGGCGGCGCCCCTTGGCGAACAGAGGGCGGCGCGGCTGAACGCGCTGCGCTCTGCTCGCAAGATCAGCCATGAGTTTCGCGCCCTTTGTTTGCGTGAGACGCTACTTGATTTTAGCCTGCAGATCACCCTTTTCAGCACGCATGTGCTGACCAATCCGTGGAGCCGCACCCATCTGTTTCGCACCCACCGTCATCTGATCTACGACAACGTGGAGGAAGACACTTACAGCGCCCATCGCCTGGTGGCGGCGTGGCTGCCCCAATTAGAGAGCGCATTGCTGATCAGTGACGACGATGGCGGCTATCGCACCTTCCTGGGCGCCGACCCGGAAGGCGTCGTTGAACTGCGCCAACGCTGCGATGTTGAGCTCCTGATGACCGGATCACATGTCATGCAACCAGGCATCGGGCGACTTGCCCACCGCGTGGCGACCATCTTCGCAACATCAAAGCACAACGCGTCATCGCCAACAACCGCCCTTTCCGATCAGGCGTCGGCAACGGCGTCGCCTGCACTCGTCACCTCCGCCGAGACATTTCGTTTCTACCCACAGATGGTGTCGTGGGCGGCTGAGCAGATTCGACGGCTGGTGCAAGAGGAAGGGGTCGCCCCTGGTGAAATTGCGGTGCTGGCGCCCTTTGTCAGCGATGCGTTGCGCTTCAGTCTGCAAACTGCGCTTGAACGCTACAAGATTTCTCTGGCGACGCATCGCCCCAGCCGCGCTCTGCAGGACGAACCGGCGGCGCGCACTCTGTTGACGCTGGCGCGGCTGGCGCATCCCTTTTGGGGTATGGCGCCGGCAACGCCCGATGTCACACTGGCGTTGACAGTGGCAATCGGCGATCTCGACCCGGTGCGCGCTTCGTTGCTGTCAACTATCGTCTATCCGCCGCGCCGACGTGAAAATGAACTGGGTCGCTTCGCCACTCTCACCGAAGAAGCGCGGCAACGAATCTCCTACACCGCCGGCGAACATTATGACCGGCTGCGCGACTGGCTATACACCTACCGCGCTGAAGGCAGCAACCTTCCCCTCGATCAATTCTTTGCGCGTCTCTTCGGCGAGGTGCTCAGTCAACCTGGTTTTGGCTTTCATGCCGACCGCGATGCCGCGCGCGTCGCCAGCCAGCTGGTCGAGTCGGCGCGCAAGTTTCGTTGGGCGCTAGAAGGCAAAGTCACCGATGCGAATGATAGTGTCCGCTTTGGACGCGCTTATGTGCAACTGGCAGAGAGTGGCGCCTTAGGCGCCCTCTATTTACCTGGCTGGCGCACACCGGAAGATGCAGTTTTTCTCGCGCCTGCGTACACCTTCCTCTTGCGTAACCGTCCGGTCGATGTCCAATTTTGGCTCGATATTGGCTCCACAGGATGGTGGGAACGGCTTTATCAACCTCTCACGCACCCCTTTGTCCTCTCCGCGCGCTGGCCGCTCTCCGCCTCATGGACTGACCGCGATGAGTACATCACCCGCCAGGAAACAATGCGTCGTCTGTTGCTTGGGTTGCTGCGGCGAACACGTCGACAGATCTTTCTGGGCGCCAGCGACTATAGCGAGAGTGGTTACGAACAGCGCGGACCATTATTAGGTATTGTTAATCAACTTTTGGCGTACTTTTGAATCCTTATGCATTACAACCTGCAAAATTACATAGTTGTAAGTTAACAAATTCTGTAGTATACTTAATTTGTCGCATTGCAATCCGTCTTATGACGTAGGGTAGTTTACTGAAAACCCAATATTCATTGCATAGCCATCTTTTGCGCAATCCTCTCGTCCTATCCCCGAATGTCAGTCAATCACTCGTCCCCTGATGTGTACAGATGACCGATGTTGAATTGAGAGCTTGCCCTGATACTCTCGCGGGGCTTCACTCAATAGATCAAGAAAATGCAACTACGGAATCACACATATTTTTCATGAGGAGACACACAATGAAACCCA
>DGFH01000198.1 GCA_002391565.1 Anaerolineales bacterium UBA3905 | reverse complement strand
GGGCGTCGGTTCACTTGCACCCCGATTCATGCGCGGGATGATAGCGCAGTCTGGGAGCAAGTCGGTGACTGCGGGTTCGGCTTCATGAGGATTTACAACATGATCCGACAATCGACGTTGCTGCTTTCAAGGCACGGAGCGGCCGCTCCCGTAGGTCATCGCCTCCGGCGTAACAGTGTGGCTCCCGTAAGTCATCGCCTCCGGCGTGACAGTGTGGCTGACCGGAAACGTCCGGCTGGAAGCCGAACCTACAGACGGCGCGGCGTGACAGTGTGGCTGACCAGAAACGTCCGGCTGGAAGCCGAACCTATATTCCTGCGCGGCGTGCGCTTGAGCGGCGCCAGCTGAAGGCTGTTTCGACATCACCGAATCTTCTTGCCTTCCAGGCTGGCGTGTATATCGAGATAGCGTAACCAGCCGCGCACCGTCAACGAGCCAAAGTCGTTGTGGGGCGCGGTGGCGTCGTCGCCAACGCCTGCCGCCAGGAGTTGATCGACCAGGGTGAGGGTGTCTGCCCGCGTCTGGCGGAAGAATTCGCGCTGTTCGGCTAATGTTAAGTTCGTCCCAGGTCGGTAATCATCATATTCATCGTGGATGGGCGGCGCGCCGAGCAAAATTTGCAGGCGGCGCTGCCCCCAGCGTTCGATCCCGGAGATGTGGCGCAGCACTTTGCTTGCCTGCACCGGGTCTTTGGCCGCTGCAGCGCGCTGATCGATGATGGCGCCACTCGCAGCCAGCGTAGTCTTCCATTCGTCCAGACGCTTGCCGCGGCCTGGTTGCTCAATGAAGACGCCAGCCGCCACGCCCATGATCATGTCTTTCAGACCCATGCTTCACACGTCCTGATCATTCATCAGCGTCATTGTGCACACGACTATCCATCAACACGCCGCCGCCTTCTGTCCCTGCCGGCTCTTTGTCTACGGTGGCCTGCAGTCGATCCAGTCGCCGCAGATAGCGTTCCAGCCGCTCCAGTTCTGGCGTCGTCAGCCCGTAACGATTGGCGGGGTGTTTGAGCAGGCGGGCTACGTCGGCGGCGACAATGCGCGCCAGATCGGTGGCGGTGACGAAATCGAGCCACGGCAATGGCGAGAGGCGCTGAAATTCCTGCGCGGCAGGCGTTGGTCGGGGACTGCGGCGCAGCGGTAGCACAGCTCGCTCCAATTGCCACGCCGTCGCCCACTCCAGCCCGGCCGGTGCGGTGATGTCGTTGCCTAGCAGAAAATAGACGCGATCGCAATTCGCAATGCGTTCGAAGATTTCCTCATAGGTGGGTAACAGCGGCGGCGTGCGGCGAATTTCGATGGCAAGTTGCACGGGCACTTCGGCAATCGCTTTGCCGATGACGCCGCGTTCCGCCTCCAGGTCACGCGTAGCAGCGACAAAGATGCGCAAGGTTTCGGCCATGATGACGATTATGCCATTAGCGGAAATGAAATCGCAAAGTTTGTGCCCTGACCCAGGGTGCTTTCGACGCTGATCCGCCCCTGGTTTTGCTCGACTAACTGCTTGACGATCGCCAGCCCCAGCCCGGCGCCGCTACCCATGCCGTGCTGGGCGCCTCGGGCGCGACTGCGCGCTTTGTCGACGCGATAGAAGCGGTCGAAAATGTGCGGCAGGTCGTCTGGTGGGATGCCGGCGCCAGTGTCGCTTACTGTGATTGTCAATCGATCGGACATTGCACTTGCCGCCAGCGTGACGCTGCCGCCTGCAGATGTGTATTTGATCGCATTGTCGAGCAGGTTGAGCACGGCTTCTTCGATCTGCTCTGGATGCACCTTGACCAGCGGTAAGGTTGCTGGCGTCGCCGTTGTCATGCTGATGCCAGCCGCTTCAGCGCGCAACTGCATGATCGCCGCAGCGTTCTGGAGCAGCGGCGCCAGGTCAACGGCGCGCTCCGGCGGCGCTGGCGGTCGACTTTCCAGATGCGCCAGGTCAAGCAGTGCATTAGCTAAGCGCGCCAGGCGCTCTGCCTCTGATTCGATCTCCGCCAGATAGCGTTCAGAGATGTCGGGCGCCTCATCACCCAGCTCACGCACGGCCTCGATGCGCAGTTTGATATTGGTGAGCGGAGAGCGCAATTCGTGGCTGGCGTGGGCAATGAATGCTCGTTGTTGGTCGAGCATGGTGCGCACGGCGCCGACCATTGTGTTGAAGGCTTGCGCCAGCGCTCCCAATTCATCACCGGTCTGCACCGGCACCTGTTGCGACAGATCGCCTTGCGCAGCGGCCAGCGCCGCCCGCTCCAGTCGGAGCACGGGGCGCACAAGCTGGCGGCTGATCCATATGGCCAGCGCCGTCGAAGCCAACACCGCCACGATGCCGGTCAGGATGATCGTCAGCACCAGATTGCGCGCCTTTGTGGCAACGATCTGCATAGGCTGACTCAACTGCACCACACCGAGAAGCTCGCTTCCCTGTTGGATCGGCGCAGCTGCAAAGAGCGTCAACGCATTGGTGAATTCATCGACGCGGACGTCCGACATCTCGTCCCCATGGAGCGCTGTGACGACCTCCGGTTGTCCTCCCTGCGGGGCAATCTGTTCGATGGGATGATGGCTGTCGGCCACTGGGTGGCCGTTCTTGTCCAGGATGGTGACGCGGACATTGGCATCACGAGCGTAGAGCGCTGCCACACCCTGCAAACGTGGCAGGACGATTTCTGGTGTGGGCGGCGGCGTCAATGTCGGCGCTGACGATGGTGCGCCAGGGTCGTCATCTTTTGTTGGTGCCTCTTCCTCGTCTTCGTCATTTTTGTTGTCATCCACTTCCCTATCGCCGATAGACGTTTCAAGAGAGGTAGAGGCAGCGCGTTTATGTTCGCTTTCCCATTGCTGGTATCGGGCGAATTCACTGGCGTAGCCGCTCAGCGGGTCTTCCAGCGCATTCGACGCCAAAAATGCAACTACCTCCAGATCGTGCTCGGCTGCTTCAAGATAGGTCTGGTAGACGGTGCGCCCCAGCCAGAAGGTGAGCAGCGCCAGAATGATCAGAAAGGCCCCGCCAAAGGCGATGATCATGCGCGCTTGCAGGCTGCGCTGCCAGGTCCAGCGATCCGGCAACGCTGCAGGCGTCATCTTGCGCGAAGACAGTGTGTCCATGTTGTATACCCAAGCAGATTTTAAGCCGGCTTTTCAGGAAGTGCAACGAAAATGGCGCAGCGTTTCACCCC
>DGFH01000189.1:7630-10686 GCA_002391565.1 Anaerolineales bacterium UBA3905 | reverse complement strand
GTGCTGCTCTCCGAAGTCGATCCGTACCTGAGTCAGGCGGTCGAACGCGGTGAGCCATTCGATATGAGCCTCTACAAGCCGCGTTACTGGTTGATCAATGGGCGCGGCTTCCCAGATAGCATTGCACCCAACTACGCTGCCTGGCTGCCAACTCAGCCTTACGGCGCCCTGGCGCGCATCAATCCGTATAACGCCACCGCCAATCCCTATCCGGCGTTGGTGCGCTATCTCAACGTCGGCACGATCGAGTTCCCGTTCCACCCGCACGGCAATCACGGTCGCATCGTCGGACGCGACGGCTTTCCGCTGATCGACGGCGGCGGCGCCGACCTCTCCTTTGACAAGTTCAGCGTCAACGTCGGCCCCGGTCAGACCTGGGACGCCACCTTCGACTGGCGCGACAACGAAAGCTACAGCGAGAGCAACCCGGTGCCGATCACGATCCCGAATCTGCAGAACATGGCTTTTGGCATGTTCTTCAGCGGCAGCCCGTACCTGGGTTCCAGCGGGACGAAACCGGTCGGCGATACGGCCATGACGCAGTGTGGCGAGTACTACATCATCGCCCACAATCATGCACTCTTCCAGTTAGATTCGTGGGGCGTGCCGATGACCGGCCCGGCGACTTTCACCCGCGTCGATCCGCCATTGCCCAACACCTGCCCGCAGTAAGGAGCGATCAAGATGACCAGGTTCACCAAACACACATTCTGGATCTCTGTTTTGGCGCTGCTGCTGGCAGTGGCGGGGTTTCCCCGGCCAGCACTGGCGCAGAGTACAGTCGCCATCGACCTGTGCGCTACAGATGGCAGCATGACGTTGCCTGGCAGCATCGTGATGCCGGTGTGGGGCTTTGCCGCCAGCAACTGCAGCGGCAGCCCCACCGTCAGCCAGCCCGGTGGCCCGTTGATCGTTGCCAATGTCGGCGACACCGTGCAGGTGACGCTCTCCAATCGGCTGGCGGAGCCGGTCGCCCTCTTCTTTCACGGGCAGCCCCTGCCTCCCGATCGCGTGGGCGCGGCGCCGGGCGGCAGTGTGACCTACACCTTCACCGCCGCCGAGCCGGGCGTCTTCCTTTATGAGGCTGGCCCGCTGACGAACGCGCTGCATCAGACGGCAATGGGGTTGCATGGGGCGTTGATCGTGCGTCCGGCGACGGCAGGGCAGGCATACGCCAGCGCAGCGACGGCCTATGACGTGGAAGCTGTGCTCGTCTTAAGTGAAATCGACCCGGCGCTCAACACCAGCGCGTCGCCTGCGACCTTCAACATGAGCAACTTCGCGCCGGAATATGAGCTGATCAACGGCGCCGCCTTCCCGGACACGGCCTCGATCGGCGTGGCGGCGGGCAACCGCGTGCTGCTGCGCTATGTCAACGCCGGCGCCCTGCACCATTCGATGGGCGTGCTTGGCCTCAACCAGCTGGTGATCGCCAGCGACGGCAACCTGCGCCCGAACAGCTACCGCGTGGTGGCGGAGACTGTGCCGCCCGGCGCCACCCTGGACACGCTGGTGGACATCCCGGCGACGGCGCCGGCTGGCGCTCGCTACGCCGTGCACGCCGGCAGCCTGTTGCTCCACAACAGCAGCGCCAATGGCTACGGCGGCATGCTCACCTTCCTGGCAATTCCGGTGGGCGGCTCCAGCCCAACCGACACGACCGGCCCGGCCGCCAGCGCGCTGGCGCTCACGCCAAGCGGCGGCGACATGATCATCAGCGCCACGATCGATGACAGCGCCACTGGCGGCAGCAACATCGTCGCCGCCGAATACGTGCTCGAAAGCACAGCGGGGACGCCAGTCGCCATGAGCGCCAGCGATAGCGCCTTCGACGCACCAACGGAGGCTGTGGCAGGCACAATCCCGGCGGCGGCGTTGCAGGCGTTGAGCGCGGGCAATCACGCCGTCTATGTGCGCGGCCAGGATGCCGCCGGCAACTGGGGCGCCTATAACCTGATCAACCTGACCATTGACAATGCAGGCCCGGCCACTTCGGCGCTGACGCTTTCGCCTAACCCCAGCCAGGGCAACGGCAATGTGGCATTGGGCGGCACCGCCAGCGACGTGGGACGCGGCAACAGCACCATCGCTGCCGCTGAGTACTTCATCGACGCCAACCTGAGCACCCCGCCCACCCCTGGCACAGGCGCTCCGATGGGGCTGAACATGACAGCGTCCGTCTCGGCGATCACAGCCACCCTGCCTTCCGCCGTGCTCACCACGCTGACGGAAGGCGTCCACACCATCGCCGTGCGCAGCCAGGATGCCTCCGGGCAGTGGGGCGACTTTGCCACCATCGAGCTGTTGATCGACCGCACCGGCCCCGCAACCAGCGGCGTGACGGTGGCGCCGAATCCGAATAACGGGACAACGCCGATCAATCCCAGCCGGCCGGCGATCCGCGTCGATGCCTCCGTGAATGAGCCAGGCGGCGGACCGATCACCTCCACCGTCCAGCGCGTCGAAGGCTTCATCGATCTGGTAGGCGCCAACGGCACCGGCTTCCCCTTCACGCCGGCGGATGGCCTCTTCAATGGCCCGAATGAGAATGCCTATGCCTTCATCCCGCTTATCAATCTGGCGCAGCTCGCTGAGGGCGTGCATCAGATTTCGGTGCGTGGGCAGGACAGTGCGGGCAACTGGGGACCGGCCTCATCAACCACGCTCACCATCGACCGCACGGCGCCGGCTGTCAGCGGCGTTGCTGCGACGCCGAACCCGACCAACTCGGCGCCAACCGTCACGTTGACCGGCAATGCCAGCGACGCACTCACCGGCATTGGCGCCGCAGAGTGGTTTGTCGGCGCCGACCCCGGCATAGGCAATGGCGCCGCCATGACGCTGACCCCCAGCGGCGCCAACGCCGCCCTGTCGGCCAGCGTCAATGTCTCGACCTGGCTGGTTGGCGACTATGTCCTCTCTGTGCGTGCACGCGATTTGGCGGGCAACTGGAGCACCCCGATCAGCGTCACCCTGACGGTGGACGATCTGGTCTTCGCCGACAGCTTCGAGAGCGGCGGCGTGGCGGCGTGGAGCAGCGCCACCGGCGGCGTCAA
>DGFH01000189.1:537-7490 GCA_002391565.1 Anaerolineales bacterium UBA3905 | reverse complement strand
TCTTCGCCGACAGCTTCGAGAGCGGCGGCGTGGCGGCGTGGAGCAGCGCCACCGGCGGCGTCAATGTGACCAACGCTGCTGCCATGAACGGCGGGATGTGGGGCATGGCGGTGACGCTGGCCGCCAGCGCGCCGGGTTATGTCACCGACGCCACACCGAATGCCTTGACCAGCTATGACGCCCGCTTCTACTTCCACCCGAACAGCTCGCGTGCACCCAATAGCGGCGTCACGATCTTTACCGGGTTGAATGCAGCGAATAACTCGGTCTTCACCGTGCAATATCGCCGACCCAACCCAACCAGCCAGCCGCAGATTCGCGCTCAGGTCATGCGCGCAGGCGGCACGACCAGCACTGCCTGGGTTACGCTCACAGACGAGCCGCATGCGATCGAAGTGCTCTGGCGCTCCGGTGCAAGTGTGCCGTTTGTCCTCTACGTCGATGGCGTGCAACGTGCCATCGCCAACAACCAGAACACCAGCGCCTACACGCTTGAAAGTGTGCGCATGGGACCGTCGTCCGGTCTGGCGGGGACGTTGAGCGGGACGCAGTACTTCGACGAATTCATCTCGAAGCGGTCGGTCGCGACGCCATTCGGCCCGTGACGACGGGATGAAGCATGATCGGCCTGGCGGCGCTGCTGATGGCGCCGCCAGGCCGATGGGCGCCGCACGATCTTCATTATCAAGGATCAGGAGTTATCCGCATGAGCGAATTCTTTTCCGACACCAACGTTGCCCCAGTCGTCAGCCGTCGTCTACTGATGATCGTGCTGGCCGCGGCTGCCACCATGATCGTCGTTTCCTTCTCGCTTACCTACTGGTGGCTCAGCCCAACTGCTCCTGTGGCGCCGACGGTCACCGCCAATGCGCTCACGAACTTTTCGCTGGCCGATTATGCCACGCTGGAGGGCGTCTTCTGCAAGGCGCCGGTGACCGGCGTTACGCGGGTCGTGACGCCGCAACAATTGGAAGAAGAATTTGGCATTCGCATTCGCCTGGTCGGCGTGACGGCGGGCGGCGGCTTGATCGACCTGCGCTACCGTGTGGTCGATCTCGACAAAGCGTTGCCATTACTGGGAACCCATGAGACAATGCCCTCCCTGGTCGATGCAGAGAGCGGGGCAGAACTGAAAGCGCCGGAAACCATGATGCACCATGAGGGGTTGAAGGCGGATCGCACCTACTTTATGCACTATCCGAATGGCGGGAACCGCATCAAACCCGGCGCCCAGGTGGCGGTGGTCATGGGCGATATTCGCGTGGAATGGATTACGGCGCAGTAGGGCGCGGGCGATGGGGTGCACTTCAGGTTGGGAGCAAGCATGTATGGCGATCTACGGCGGATGCCCACAACTTGAAGTAGGATGATGGCGATACATTGCGCCCGTTGACGTATAGATTGGCGGTGGACGATCAGTGTTTTCAGAAACAAGCGTCATCCATTGTCAGAGAGCGACTACAAAATGAAACGATGGCTTCTTCTGTTGATCGTGCTCAACCTGGCGGCGATGATTGTGTGCGATCATCGTAGTGCTGGAGCAATTTCCCCCGAAGTGTCCGCTGGCCGGGTTTCGCAAAGAAATCCGGCTTTTTTGCAGGCGCCGCCGGTTACGCCCGGTGTTCTGGATGCGGCAGTGGCGGCGACCCTGGCGCAGAGCGATCCGTCTGCGCAGATCACTGTGATCGTCACATTGCGTCAGCAGGCGTCAGTAAACGCGGCAGGCAGTAGTGCGCGCACCGTGCTGGATGCCCGGCGGACGTTAGCAGCCGAGAGTCAGACTTCGCTGCAGGGATGGTTGGCGCAACGCGCCCAACAGGGTGCAGTCACGCAGGTGACGCCCTTCTGGATCTTCAACGGTTTTTCACTCACGGCTACGCCTGCCGTGATTGAGGAACTGGCCAGGCAGCCAGAAGTGCTGACGATTACGCCAGACGCGGTGGAGATCGCCCTGGCGCAAGGTGGCCCGGTCGAGGCGAACCTGAGCGCCGTCAATGCCCCGGCCTTGTGGTCGTTGGGTTGGCAGGGGCAGGGCGTCGTCGTCGCCAGCGTAGACACCGGCGTCGATCTGGCGCACCCGGAGCTGGCCGCGCGCTGGCGCGGGGGCGCTAATAGCTGGTTCGATCCCTACAGTCAGCGCGCTATCCCCACCGACCTGAACGGACACGGCACGCTGACGCTGGGGGTCATGGTCGGCGGCGGCGCCGGCGGCAGCGCCATCGGGCTGGCGCCGCAGGCGCGTTGGATTGCAGGGCGCATCTTCAACGATCGCGGGGAGGCGACGGCAACGGCTATCCACCAAGTCTTTCAATGGCTACTTGACCCCGACGGCAACCCCGCCACCGATGATGCGCCACACGTGGTCAACAACTCATGGACATTGATCACCGCCGGTTGCAATCTGGCTTTCGAGCTGGATTTACAGGCATTGCGCGCCGCCGGCATCTTACCGATTTTCGCCGCAGGCAATGCCGGGCCGGATGCTGCCACCAGCCGTAGCCCTGCCAATAATCCTTCGGCTTTTGCTGTGGGCGCTGTCGCCGACAACGACATGTTGTATGCCAGCAGTAGCCGCGGGCCGTCGGCGTGCAGCGGGGCATCCTCAGTCTATCCGCGCCTGACAGCGCCGGGCGTCAGCATCCGCACAACGGCGCGCGGGGGAGGGTATGATGACAATGCCACCGGTACATCGTTGGCGGCGCCGCATGTTGCGGGCGGCCTGGCGCTATTGTTGAGCGCTTTTCCTCGTCTCAGCGTGGCGCAGCAGGAGGCTGCGCTGCTGAACAGTGCTCACGATCTCGGCGTCTCTGGCGCGGACAACGACTTCGGCGCAGGTCGGCTCGATCTGCTCGCCGCCTACCAGTGGCTGGTGAACAGCGGCATTGCCCCGCAGACCGGCGCCCCGATCGTGGTTACCGGGACGGGGGATGTCGTGGCAGAGGATGGCGTCTGCACATTGCGCGAAGCAATCCTGGCAGCTAATCAGGATATTGCCGTCGGCGGCTGCAGTGCTGGCGGCGGCGGTGACACGATCACGTTTGCCACAGCGCTGACGCGTCCCCTGACGATTACGCTGACGACCGCCGGCGCCAACGAGGACGCAGCGCTCACCGGCGACCTGGATATCACCGGCACGCTCACAATTGATGGCATGGCCGCCGCCGCTGCTGCCACTGCAGTTCCTAACATCGTGATCGATGGCGGCGGTCTGGATCGCATCTTCGATATTTTGCCCGGCGCGCACGTGACCATACAGGGTTTGACCATTCGCAACGGCAGCGCCACAGCGGAAATGGGCGGCGGCGTACAGAATCGTGGTGAGCTGACCATCCGCCATGCCGCCATCGCCGCGAATCAGGGCGGCGGCGTGCGCAACACCGGCGGCGCGCTCACCATGACCGATGTGGCGATCATGGAAAACCCGGGTGGCTTTGGCGTGGCGAACGCCAATCAGGGTGTGCTAACGCTGATGGATAGCGTGGTGCGCGGCAACCGGGGTGGCGTGCTCAACCAGGCGGCGACCGGTGCACTTAACCGCGTCGAGGTCAGCAGCAACAGCGGCAACGGCATTATTAACACGGGCGTCAGCGCCAGTACACTGACCGTGCTGGCTTCCACGATCCTGAGCAATAGTGTGACAGGCAACGGCGGCGGCGTGCGCAACGACGGAGTGGGCGCCACCACCACCATTGAGAACACGCGCATTGCCTACAACACAGCGACGGCGGGCGGCGGCGGCGTCTACCATGCCGGCGCCGAGGTGCGGATCACTGCCAGCCTGATCGACCACAACCAGGCGAAGGCAGGCGGCGGCATCGATAACGGCGGCAGCACGCTGGCGCTTGTCAACACCACGCTCAGCGCCAACCAGGCCAGCGACAACGGCGGCGGTCTCTCCAACCGCGGCAGCGCCACCTTGCGTTTCGTCACGCTGGCCGACAACGGCGCGGCAGGCGTCGGCGGCAATATTTTCAACGACGAGGGGATGTTGGGGGTAGGCGCCACCATCATCAGCGGAGCCACGGCAGGCGGCAATTGCGCCAACAGCGCTGGCTTCATCACCTCCGTCGGCTACAACGTAGAAAATACGAATACATGCGGGCTGAATGCTGCGGGCGATCTGGTGAATGCCGATCCGTTGTTGGGGGCGTTGCAGGATAATGGCGGGGCAACACTAACCCACGCCCTTCGTCTCGACAGCCCGGCGATCGACCGCGTGCCCCTGCACACGCTGAACTGCGGCGATCTCGTCAAGAGCGATCAGCGCGGCTTCACTCGCCCGCTGGCAACGGGTTGTGACGCCGGCGCGCTCGAATCAACGACTGTGCTGGGGGGTGTTACACCCATCCCCACAATCCAGGGCGCCGGACACACCTCACCCAAGACGGGCGCAACGGTGACTACGCGCGGCATTGTCACCGTTGCCACGCGCGATGGTTTCTATCTGGAGGCGGCGACGCCAGATGGTAGTGAGGCGACGGCGGAGGGCATCTTTGTGCGCACAGGCGTAACGCCGACTGTCGTCAGCGGCGACGACGTGCTGGTGCTCGGTCTGGTCGCCGAGGAAAAGCCAACTGGTCGCGCGGACGAATTGACTGTCACCCGTCTGATCAACCCGACCGTGACGCTCATCTCCACTGGAAATCCATTGCCGGGACCGGCTGTCGTCGGGCGCGGCGGGCGTGTGCCGCCAGCGCAGGTTATCGACGACGATGCGCTGGCAAGCTTTGACCCCGCAACGGACGGCATCGACTTCTATGAAAGTCTGGAGGGAATGCGCGTCCAGATCGACGCTGCTCTGGTCGTCGGCGCTACAGACGCCGACCGGCTCTGGGTCGTGGCGGACAATGGCGCCGATGCAGGGCCGCGCACCGCACGCGGCGGCGTGTTGACGCAGGTGGACGACGCCAACCCGGAGGTGATCCAGCTTGACGCCCGCCTCTATCCGGCGAACGCCCCCTGGCCGAAGGTCGCCGTGGGTGCGTTCTTCCCCACACCGGTGGTCGGGATCATGGACTATGTTGATGCCGCCTACACAGTCCACGCCACTGCGCCGATCACCGCCGACGTGACCGGGCAGGTTCTGCCGGAAGCAACCACGCTGACAGGTGATGCACTCTTTTTGACGGTGGGCGCGTTAAACGTCAATGGGCTGAGCTACACCGACGCAGCGGCGGCGTTTACGTCATTGGCTGCGCAGATTGCCGACAACCTGGGCCGCCCAGACCTGCTTGTGCTGGAGGAAGTGGGCGACAACAACGGCGACCTGGATAACGGCCTTGTCGCCGCCGACCAGACATTGACGCGCCTGGCGACGGCGGTGCAGAATGCCGGCGGCCCGCTCTATCAGGCAGCGCAGATCGACCCCAACGACGCCGAAGATGGCGGCATGCTTGGGCGCAACGTCCGGCTCAGTATTCTCTACAATCCGGCGCGTCTTCAGTTCAGTGCGCGTCCTGGCGACGCCTCCACCGACAACAGCGTACTTTGCAGCAGCGGTCGCGCTGCGCTGGCATTGAATCCGGGGCGCATTGGCGCCACTGCCAGCGAGTTTCTGGATAGCCGCAAGCCGTTGGCGGCGCAATTCAGCATCGGTGAGGAGACGCTCTTTGTCATCGCCATACGCCTGGACGACCGGACGCTGGACAGCCCGCGCTTCGGTGCGATCCAGCCGCCGCTGCTCAACTCGGCGGCGCGCCGACTGGCGCAAGCGCAGATCGTGCATGACTTCGTGCAGCAGATTCTGACTTGCGAGCCGGGAGCAAAAGTGATTGTAGCGGGTGCGCCCAATGGCGATCTCTTCTCCCCAGCGGTGGCCGCATTGCAGGGAACGCATCTCACCAGCTTGCTGGAATTACTGTCGGAGGATGCTGCATACAGCCAGGTGGCTGCCGGGATAAGTCGCGTCGCCGGGCAGATGTTGGTCAGCGCCGCGCTGTGGGGCAGTTTCCCCGCCTTCGATGTGGTGCACGTGCAGGCGGAGTTTGCAGATGCGCCCGTTAGCGAGGACCCGACGGTGGCGCGCATCACGCTGGCGGACATAACCGCAGCGGCTTACCTGCCACTGGTGACCAGGTAGCCAGCGATCTACAAATTCGGCTCCCAGATCGGGCCGAGTTCCAGGCTAAAGCCGGGCAATTCGGGGTCGCCGTTGATCGTGGCCGGGTGTTCCAGATGGACGGGCGCGGCGTCGGGGCGGAAGACGCTCACGACCCGCTCCACCGGGTCGATGAGCCAGCCGAGTTGTGCGCCGTTCGCCAGATATTCCTCCATCTTGGTGAGCAGATCTTCGCGGCGGTCGGTTTCAGAGCGCAGCTCGACCACGAAGTCGGGGCAGAGCGGCAGGAAACCACGTTTTTCAGCCGGGGTGAAGTGCGCCAGTCGTGCGCGGCGCACCCAGGCGGCATCGGGTGAACGCATGGCGCCGTTGGGCAGGCGGAAACCGGTGGAAGAGTCGAACGCAACCCCGGCGCCGTCTTGCAGCGCCCAAAGGTAGAGCATCGAACCGATCAACAGGTTGCGATAGCCGGAATAGGCGCCTGTCGGTGACATAACGATCACTTCTCCTTGTGCGGTGCGTTCGATTTGCAATTCGGGATTGGCTTTGCAAAAGGCGAGAAACTCCGCCTCGCTCATCGGCCCCTGGGGTAGATGAATGATCATCTGCTGCGCCGGTGCGGGTGTCATCGTGATCATGGCAAACTCCCTGGCTGATTGTGTCCACAGTTTATGCCCACAGTTTATGCCCACAGTACATCGCCGTCATCTTCGTAGTTGATCTTTTTCTCTACGTAGAGCGCAGTCGTGCGCTCCTCCTGCGCCGGGCGATCCTCCTCGAACCAGCGCATCCACTCCGCCGGCGCGTCGAGGTCCTGCCCGCCGTGCTGGGTGATGCGTTTGCGCACCTTGAGCAGCACCGGCGTGTTGACGCTGGCGCCGCTGACCACGACCTG
>DGFH01000189.1:0-181 GCA_002391565.1 Anaerolineales bacterium UBA3905 | reverse complement strand
TTCTGGTCGATGGGGTTGGTGATGCGCATGATGCATTGGGTCATGCACTGGCTGAGCACGTCGCCGTCGAGCTTGCCCGGCCGCTGCGTGATCAGCCCGATGCCGACGCCGAATTTGCGCCCCTCGCTCAGGATCGTCTTGAGCACATCCGAACTGACGGCGTCGGCGTTGGCGGGCGCGT
>DGFH01000307.1 GCA_002391565.1 Anaerolineales bacterium UBA3905 | reverse complement strand
TCAAAGTAGATTCACTTTAGAATTCAGGCAGTGAAAGCTATCGACCAATGGATTCACCGAGAGAGCAGCAGTGACCACAACAACGGTTAATGTGCATGAAGCCAAGCCTCAGCCATCTCAGTTGCTGCAGCGTATTAGCATGGGCGAGGAAGTTGTCATCGCTAAAGTTGGAAAACCAGTCGCCCGCCTGGCGCCCTTTGCGCCGGCGCCACGACCGCGCGTTGCTGGCAGTGCACAGAGGCAGATTACGCGGAGAAACGCCAGGCAAACTCTATGCTGACGTCGTCCACACGCTTCTGCGGCGAGATCACCCTTTGCCGCCAGGCTCAGGAGGCTGGCGCTGGAACGCAGGGCATGCCACCGGATGCTACTCCTCCAGCGCAATCTCCGTCACCCGCACCTTTGCCTCTCCTTCCACCACGAGCCGCAGCGACAGCGGATGCTCTGGCAGCCCCAGTGTGCGCGCCACGCGCTGCGCTTCCGCCAGGTCGATGCGCACTGCGCCGATTGCACCATCGCCAGTCGCCAGCACAGTGTTGTCGCCAGCCAGCACGACCGACACGGAGGTCAGGTCATCGCTGACGTAGCGCACGGCCACGAAGCCGGCCTCCGGCGGGTGCTGCACGATCACCTCTGCGCGGTCGCCCAGCACGACGCGAGAAGTGGACGCACCATCTGCGCTGCGCTCCAGCGATCCCCAATCCAGCGCGCCAAGCATCAAATACGGCTGCGGCTGCTGCACGGGCGCCACTTTGTAAACTGTGATGCGCTCATCTTCGAACAGCGGCGCTTGCCCTGCAAAAATCGCGGCGGCTAATGACTCGGTGTAAGTGCGTTCGTCGCCGCCGGGCATCTTGTAGCGATCCAGCACCACTGTGCCTACGCCCAGGTCGGCGAAGACCGTACCTGCAACCTGCGCCGGGTCGACGGTGATGATGTCCGGCCCCAGGTGACGGAAGTGCTGGAGCACCGGCGTGCGCTCCGTCAGCGTGCGCGGGTCGTCGCGGCTGATGTAGGCAACGGTGAGCGGCTTGCCATGCACCGTCTGGTAAAGCAGATAGCCGGGGCGGTCGTAGTTCATTGGCAGGTTGAGCACGGCGCGCGGGTCGGGGTCGGCGGCAAGTTCGGCGTACCAGGCCGGCGTGTCGGGCGGGCTGAGCGGATAGGGCGCCACCCAGTATTCGAAGAGCAGCACAGCAACCACAAACGCGCTCACGCCGTACTGCGCAATTGTATTCCGCATCATCGTCCGTAGACGCCACAGCCCGATCCCCGCCAGCACCGCCATACACAACTGCACCATCACAGCGAAGCGACTGACGCTGCGGCTGATGCGCATGAAGGGCACCAGCTGGTTGAGCAGGCCATAGGGCGTCCAGCTTGCCAGTTCCTCACCGTTCAACGCGGCGGCGGGGATGTCCGCCCAGGTGATGTTCCCCCCATGCCATTGTGGGCCAAGCGCTAACACGAAGAAAAAGAGCGCCATCACCCACCAGAAAGCCGCTTTGCGCCACGCCAGCGTCAACGCCGCCACAGCCAGCGCCAGGGCAGTGTAGCCGATAGCGATAGTCCGTTCGCTCACCGGTGCAATCTGGTTGCCAAGCCACATGAAACTATCGGGACGAAAGAGCGTGTGCAGCCGGTTGGGGATGAAAAAATCCATCATGCTGGCGCTAAGGATGTAGAGGTCAGCGGCGGGACGCACCATGAAGCGAAAGCGCGTCGCCTCCAGCACCATCGGCGCCAGCCAGAAGCTCAATACGGCAACAAAGATCAGCCCGGCCGTCAGCGGCGGCGCCAGCACGCGCCCCAGCTTGCGCCAACCAAAGCGTCTCGGCGGCGCCGCCCAATGCCACAAGAGCGCGACCGCCGTGAAAAGAAAGAGATAGAGCACAAAGTACCAGTCGCACAGGCCGGTGAGGATCAAGAAGAAGCCGGCCCACAGCGCCGCCCGCTGCCAGGGACGCCCTGCTGCGGCAAGCTGCAAGCTGCGCAACAGCGCCAGGATGTAGAAAGGCATCCACTGCAGGCTCATCACCTGCATATGGCCGAGCAGGTGCGCCATGTGGAAGGGCGAGAGCGTATAGATTAGCCCGGCGACGAAGGGTGCAATAAAGAGGATAGAACGCGGATGACGCGGATCGGGCGGATCGACGCAGATTTCATCCTCTCTGCGCATCTCTGCGTCTTTGCGTCCTGGCGTCAGGCTTTCGCCCCTCGCCCCTCGCCCCTCGCCCCCGATTACCCAGCGCGCCAGCAGAAAGACGCCGTAGCCCGCCAGCACCCAACTCATGAACACTACGGCGTTGTAGGCTGGAATCAAGCCAAAGGCGAGCTGGATCGGCAGCGTCGTCACGCCGTTGAAAGGGTTGAGAGTGTGAAAGTAGAGGCTCACCCCGGTCGGATAGTAGAGCAGGTCGGTGCGCAGCGGATTGACAATGCGGTCGATCAGCGCCTGTTTGATCCACCACTGGTTCCAGTAGTTCTGCCAGCCATCGAAGCTGTCACCGGGAATAGCCGTCGTGAGGTTGGCGGCGAGCGGCCACGTGAAGACAACCGTCGCCGCCAGGTAGAGCGCCAGCGCCAGCAGATGCTGCTGGAAGGGTGAAGATTTTCGCAATTCGCCCCTCGCAACTCACCCCTGCGTCAACTCAGCCGCTCGGCCGCACGCAGCAAATTTTCCATCAGGATAACGTTAGTCACCGGTCCTGTGCCGCCCGGCACCGGCGTCAACATCCCGGCGACCTCAGCGACGCCGGCCTGGTCGCAGTCCCCCTTCAGCCCGTTCTCGGTGTAGGTCGTGCCAAAGTCAACGACGATGGCGCCCGGCTTGACCCAATCGGCCTTGACCATCTCTGGACGCCCCACTGCCAGGCAGAGGATGTCGGCGCGGCGACAGACGGCGGGCAGATCGACCGTGCGGCTGTGCGCAATGGTCACGGTGCAGTGGCGGTGCAGCAGCAGCAAAGCCATCGGTTTGCCGACGATGTCGCTGCGCCCAACGACGACCGCTTCCTTGCCCTTGAAGGCGACGCCTGCTTGTTCGAGCAGGCGGATGCCGCCAGCCGGCGTGGCCGGCACGAAATAGGGCGGACGGTCGGCGGCCAGGCGACCAGCGTTGAGCGGATGCACGCCATCTACATCCTTGGCTGGGTTGAGCAGATCGATCAACGCTGGGTGGCTGATGTGATCGGGCGTCGGCTCCAGGATCATGATGCCGTGCACGAGCGGTGAGGTGTTGAGTTCGATAAGCGCTTCCTCGACTTCAGCTTGCTGCGCCGATGCGGGCAACTCCACAGTGCGGAAGTCGGCGCCCACACCGTCGCATGTTTTTTGGAGGGCGCGAGCATAACCAGCACTGGCCTCGTCGTCGCCGATGCGCAGCACCGCCAGCGTCGGCGCCACACCGAGGCGGCTGCGGAATGCGGCAAAGTCCTGTTTGAGCGTCTCACGAATTTCTTTGGCGAGCGCGCGACCATCGAGCATCTGAGCCGTCATAACGCCACTCCTAGCGTCCCCTCGATGGCGCGTTTGGCGTTGGTGTAGGCGGCGTCCGCCTCAACCAGAAAGGCTGCGACTTTCGCCGTCCATTCGGCCACGAACGCGTCATCTTTGATGAATTTGAGATTGACGTTGACGTTGACGATAGCGCTCTTAAGCGCAGCAAAGGCGAGATAGAGCGCAGTAGCGGCATCGCTGACCACGTTAGTGTTGCCTTTAGCGCCGACAGGCGCCGCCAGTTGCATGATCTCCAGGCACTTTTCCGCCACCTCGAAAGGCACAGCCGCAGCATGTTTGAGCGCCGTCTGCATGGCGGCGGTGCGCGCCGCCTTCTCGTCATCGCTCTCCTTGGGCAGGGCGTAGGTTGCGGCGACAGCATCGAACGCGGCGGCGTCGGCGTCGACGGCAGCCAGCAATTCACGGCGCAACATTTCGCTCCGCGCCAGGTAGCCTTGCATCTCGGCCTCCACCTCGGCGTATTTTTTCTTGCCGACAGTGAAATGGATGACCATGCTCACCAACGCGGCAGCCTGACTACCTGTCAACGCGGCGGCGCCGCCTCCACCTGGCGTCGGTTGCCCGGCAGCCAGGGCGTCTACAAACTCCGTTGTTGTCATGTGCGCTGCATTCATCTGGATTTTCCTCTCGACTGGCTGTGCGGCGCCAACATTGGATGACGCACAGCAGATGGTGAGAACAAACACTTGCATTTTACCCGAAGGTCAGAATTTCCGCGAGAACAGCCACAGCATGATTTTGGAGTGGTGATGACTGGAGTCTGACATCGGGTGTGATACAATGAAGCGCTATGAAATGAGGGGAAGCACATTACAACCTGGTTGCGCAGTGACCTGTGCAACGGCATTGCTTCCACAATGACCAAACCATGAAAACGAGCCACCAGGCATGAACTACGATTCGATGGATTTTGAGATGGACGACTGGGAAGACGACGGCGACGATGAAGTGCTCTACGAGTCGGACGAATTCCGCGAACAGAATTCGCCCATTGAGCGCCACCCGGAGCCAATCATCTCCGACGACTTGCCTGTATTGCCCCTGCGCGGGGTCGTGATTTACCCGATGATGTGGCTGCCGCTCCCGATCGGTCAGGAGCGCAGCATCCGGCTGGTCGAGAAGACGTTGCCCAATAACCGCATCATTGCCCTTGTGACCAGCAAGAACGAAGAGATCGACGAGCCAGCGCCGCATGAGGTGCACACCATCGGCACGGCCGCCCAGGTGCATCGCGTCCTCAAGACGCCGGATGGCACCATGCGGTTGCTGGTGCAAGGGCTGGAGCGAGTGCGCCTGTTGGAATACACTCAGGAGCAACCCTTCCTGCGTGCACGCATCGAGATTGTCCCCGAAGTGATCGAAGATGGGTTGGAGATGGAGGCGCTGATGCGCGCCGTCCAGGATCTCTTCCGCAAGCTGATCGAACTTGAACCGCAAATGCCCGACGAGTTGACGATCATGTCGATCAATGTGGACGACGGACGTCAGCTCGCCTATCTGGTGGCGAGCAGTAT
>DGFH01000104.1:9677-17392 GCA_002391565.1 Anaerolineales bacterium UBA3905 | reverse complement strand
TCGACGGCGTGGCCCTCGAAAATGATCGCCATATCCGTGCCGTGTTCCTCGCGCACATTTAGCCCGGTCAGCGTCCAGTTGCCGTAGTAGGTCAGGAGAATCTGCGGCACGTTGTTGCGATAGCCGTCGGCCTGGCAGTCGGCGGAGGTGTCCACCGCTTTGTCACAAGGGAGGTCGACCAGCGTCTGCACGACCCAGGCCAGCCGCACCTGGTGAGGGTTGAGCCAGCTACCGGTCGGCAGATAGCGCATCTGCCCGGAGAAGGCCACGCGCTGTCCGCTCTTGTCGTCGGTGACGATGTTGAGCGGAATGTAGGCGACCCTGGTCTGCCCGTCGGTCGAGAAATCGTTGACCGAAATATTGAAGGGCGTCAGCTCGCTCTGGGAGGGGAGATTGGCGCTGTCGGCCGGAATCCGGATCTCCAGCATCGGCAGCACCTTCATATCGCCGTTGGCTTCGTTTGGCTCGGCGGCGCGTCCTGTAGCGCCGGCAAGGTCGGCATAGCTATCGCCGTCAACATCGCGCACCTGTCCGCTGTCGTCGCGTGGCCAGTCGAGCACGTTGTAGGCAAACCAGAGATGCTTCTCATCCTGCGGGCGTAGTTGGAATTCAACAAAGGTCGGTTTGCCGGCGGTGAGATTCCTGACCGTCAACTGGAGGGGGGTGTTGCCATCGTGCACGGTTGCGCCGCGCGCAAAAGGCGCCAGGTCTTTGTGATCCGGCACGCCGTCGTTGTCGTTGTCGGGGTCGAAGAGATCGGGAAAGCCGTCGTTATCGGTGTCGAGCGGTGTGGTGCGCAAGTTCCCGCTCGCATCCACCCCCCACTCCACGATGTCGCCCAGACCGTCCCCGTTGCTGTCGGTGGCGTCTGGGTTTGTATACCAGCTTTGTCCGCCAAACGAGAAGCCGTTGACCTCGACATTGTCGCGGAGACCGTCGCTATCGGTGTCGGCGCTGGCGAGACTCGTGCCGATGCGCTCCTCGGCGAAGTCGGTGAGCGTGTCGCCGTCGGCGTCGAGGCCGGTGTCGGTGGTCTGCAGGGCAGGGGCGGATTGGAGACCAGAGATGGGAGATGGGAGATTGGATTCGACCGGTGCGTCATTGCTGTTCAATCTCCCATCTCCAATCTCCGCACTCTCTAGTGGACTCACGTGCGGGTTGAACTCGACGTTGCCCAACGCTGCGCGCAGGTCGCGATCTTCCTTAGCGGCGACCTGGCGCGCTTGCTGGTCGGCGGCTTTGGCGCGCTGTGCGGCGAAGAAGCGGGCGTTGGTGTGAGCGCCCAGCAGTGGGCCGCCCACTTCGAACCCGATCACCAACACCGCCACGGTGATTTGCAGGGCGCGCGCGCGGCGATAGCGAATCAACACGAGGGCGGCGACGCCGATGAGCAGCGTCAGCGCGATCGGCGCCGGCGGCAGCATGGGCAGGAACGCCAGGAAGTCCGTCACCCCCTGGCCGCCAGCCGGAGTGAGTAGAGGCGCCGTCAGCGACGCGTTGCCAAAATCAGAGAAGTTCACAACGATCTGCGCGTGCACCTGCTCTTCGTCTTGCGGCGGGAATTGCAGCGTGAGAATCTGGCGCAGCGGCAGGCCGTCGTCGCCTACCCAAAGTTCACCCGACCCTTGCATGTCGCGAAAAAAGGTGGGCGTCTCCAATTGCACACCATTGGGCAATTCGCCGCGCGCGCGCAGATCGGCGACCATCTGCTGGTGCAGGTGCTGCGCCAGGCGCGGGCTGTCGATCTGAAAACTGTAGCGCGTGAAGGCAATTCCGTTGCGCTGCTCCGCAGGCAGCGCGATGACGTCCTTGACGGTGGCCAGAAAATTCATAAAATCGCCTTGTGGCGCGATGGCGCCTGTCATGTCGTCGACGATCTCCCACTCCCCGGCGCCGCGCCGGGCGTAGGTCTTGCCGTTTTCCATGCGCACGCTGACGCCACTTTCTGGTTGTAGCACGCTGCCGCCATCACCCCACAGCGAGAAGACCATTTGGTGGCTGCGCAGGTCGTTCTGTCCCTCCAGGTAGAGCTGGTCGGTGCGGCTGGTGCGCCCAACGTTTCCGATCGTCGCCAGCGGCAGCGTCACCTGGGTCAGATCGCTCGTGAAGCGATAGTTGCCGGCGATGCGGGCGCGCTGCCAGGCAGCAGTGACCGGGTCGGGCGCGGCGGCGCGTGTCCATGCCGGGTGCAGCGCCATGCCGATCAGCGCACTGCTCACGAGGGCAATGACGCCCAACAGCCAGTGACGGCGGCGCAAATGAATTGTCGCAGGTCGATGTGTGTTGACAGGCATAGGTTACTCCTTGTCGATCGGGCGCCTGAAGTCGTGGTCATCTGAGTGTCGCCGCATGATGGCAGCCGTTCGATGGCCCATCGTGCGCAACGAATGTATTGCCAGGCAAAGAGAAAGTCCGGTGCGTTGGCAAGAGTTTGCCGGGAGAATAATGAGCGTGCGTTGCCAAAGCGTTGCCAGCAGCGGCGCAGATCGTTTCCGGACAGGTCGTGTTTGGCTCATCTGTCTGTGGCAGCGGCTACGCTGCCAGGAAACCGATTTCCGACGACTGAGCGCCGCACAGTACAATACGGGCGGTCGATAGTCACGAATCCGGTATGGCACAGGTGGGCAAACGCATCGATGTTGTCGCCTGTTCACCTGTTTCGCGCTGTATTTGCCCGCACTATGGGTCAGATATCACTAACCTTTTTGGGCACATTCGAAGTCACAACTGCTGCGGGCGCAATCACCGGCTTTCGCACCGACAAAATGCGGGCGCTGTTGGCTTACCTGGCGTTGAGTGAAGGCCGTCCGCAACGCCGCGAGCGGCTGGCGGCTCTCTTTTGGCCTGAAAACGACCATCAGAATGCGCTTGCCAACCTGCGGCTCACCTTGCACCGCTTACGCCAGACCCTCGACAATGCTTCACCTGACCTCACCGCCGCCCTCTTTACCATCACCCACTCGACGGTCACCTTTCACGCCGCCGCCGCCCAGGTGGATGTGCTGCGTTTTCAGCGCCTGGTGGCCGAATGTGAAGTCCACTCGCATGTTGATCTGCACCGCTGTCATGCCTGCCTGTCGCGCCTCGCCGCGGCCGTCGATCTGTATGGCGGTGAGTTGTTGGCCGGTTTTGGGTTGGAGGATGCACCGGAGTTCGAGGAGTGGTTGCTGCTGCACCGTGAGACGCTGAACCATCTGGGGCTGATGACGCTTCACCACCTGGCGGCCGCGTACGAAGCGCAAGGCGATCTCAAGCTGGCGCTGCACTATGCTCAGCGCCAGCTGGCGCTCGACCCCTACCGCGAAGAAACGCACCGACAGATCATGCGCCTGTTGGCCCGCAGCGGCTACGCCGGTCGAGCGCTGGCGCAATACGAAACGTGCCGCCGCCTCTTGCGCGACGAGGTCGGCGTCGAGCCGGACGCCGAGACCATCGCCCTGGCCGCACAGATTCGCGCCGGCGAGACGGGCAAGAGCACCCAGGCGTCAGCCCTACCCGATCAGGTGCAAGGAGCGCCCCCCCACTCTCAAATCCCGGTTCGTCCGCTGCACAATTTGCCGGCGGATGTGACGCCTTTGGTGGGGCGCGCACACGAAGTCGCCGAGTTGCTCGCCCGTCTACAAGAACCCGGCGTTCGGCTGCTGACCCTCGTCGGGGCCGGGGGCATCGGCAAGACTCGCCTGGCGCTCGCCGTCGCCCAGGCGAGTCTGGATTTATTCGACAAATCCAATGCGTCTGCGTCGCCCTCCTTGCATGGCGCCCAATCACCCAATCCGAAATACGCCGACGGCGTCTTTTTTGTGGCGTTGGCGCCGCTCACCGAGGTGACGGCGATACGCGCCAGCATTGCCACCGCGCTCGGTCTTGAGTTGCGCGGGAGCGACCCCGACCAGGCGTTGATCCAGGCGCTGCACACCAAACAGATGTTGCTCGTGCTGGACAACTTTGAACACCTGCTGGAAGGCGCCAGCCTGGTCGCTGAGATCTTACAGCGCGCGCCCGGGGTGCAGATTCTGACCACATCGCGCGAGCGGCTTGCGCTCCGCAGCGAGCATCTTTACCAGGTGCAGGGATTGGATGCCGCCCCGGGCGAGACGGTGGCGGAGGCGCTGCAGGCGTCGTCCGTTCAGTTCTTTGTGCAATGCGCACGACGGGTCTATGCCAGCTTTCAACTCAGCCCGGCGAATGTGGCCGACGTGGTGCGCATCTGCCGGCTGGTGCATGGGGCGCCGCTGGCATTGGAAATGGCGGCGGCATGGGTGGACGCGCTGCCACTGCGCGCCATCGCCGATGAGATCGAGCAACGCGCCGACTTTTTGGCCTTTGATTGGCGGGACGTCCCCGAACGTCAGCGCAGCCTCCGCGCAGTCTTCGAGTGGTCATGGAAGCTACTGAATCCGGATGAGCGCCGCGCCTTGAGCGGGATTGCGGTCTTTCGTGGGGGCTTTACGGTCGCTGCAGCGCAGAGTGTGGCCGGTGCAGCGTGGGCGGTTCTGACGAACCTGGTGCACAAGTCGCTCTTGAACTGGGACGAGAGCGTTGGCGATGAAGGTCGCTATGACCTTCACGAATTGGTGCGTCAATTTGCGGCGCAACAACTGGACGCTGCTGAACTTGCCGCAGTCGAAGCGCGACACAGTCACTTCTACCTGGCATTGGTTGCCGCCCGCGAACAGCGGCTGGCGCGCCACGCATCAAAACAGGCGGCGGCTGAAATCCAGGGTGAAATTGACAACGTTCGTCAGGCCTGGATGTGGGCAGTACGCCAGCAGACGCTGCACGAGCTGGATGCCAGTGCGTTTACCCTATGGCAGTTCTACTCCTTTATCGGATTGTGGTCAGAAGGGGCGGGGGTTTTTCAACTGGCCGCTGAGGGGGTGCGCCGCTCGATGCGCTCACCGGATGCAGGCGCTGAACCAACGTCATTGTCTCGCCAGGCGCTCTTGAGCAAGCTGATGGCGATTCATGCCTCCTTGCTCATCAGCCTGAGCAAACACGAACAGGCGTTGGCTCTGGCGCTAGAGGCTATTGCTCTGGGAGAAGACGGAGTGAGCGCGGAAGGCGAAACACTCGGCCATCTCGTTGCAGGACAGGCATTGCGCCGCAAAGGACAAAATCAGGCGGCCCAACTGCGGCTGGCGTGCGCAATTCACCTGGCGCAACGTTATCAAAGCAGCGAGCGCTTTTACGAGATGATGCCTGAAATCGAAATACGCGCGTATAGCTGGCTCTGTTCGATTGCGCTCAGCCCTTTGCAAGATTATGCCGCAGCGCGTTCCTACGCTGAGCAAAGGATTGCCCTATGCCGCCGCTGGCAGAAGATTTACGGCGAAGCCTTTGCGCTGACCGATCTGGTGGATATTGCCCAGGCGCTCGGCGACTTGAACAGCGCGCGCAGCGAGTGTCAACGCGTGTTGCAGCTTGCGCAGAGCGTGGGCACTCGCTGGCTGCAGGCAATCAGCGCGCGCGATCTGGGCGAAATCCACCGGCGGCTGGGCGAGTATGGCCCGGCCTACACGTTGACATTGCAGGCGTTGACGCGCTTTCGCGAGGTGGGCGACGCCATCAATGAGGTCGCCTGCCTGACTGCTCTCGGGCGTCTCTGCACACTGATGGGCGCGTACGACCTGGCGCACACATGGTTTGGATACTTTCAACAGGCGATCACCACCGTTGAGTCCCTGGCAGGAGAGTTGTTGGATGGTTTGTTGGCGCAGGCTTTGCTGGCCCATTATCAGCACAATGAACAGCAGACGTTGCAATTAGTCGATCGTAGTTGGGAGCTTGCCCAGAACATCGGTGACCCGCTTCGCCAGGCGCAGGCCCAACTCTACCGGGGGCATGCCAGCGCCGGTCTGCAACAGTGGGGCGCTGCCGCCACTGCCTATCAGCTGGCGCTGGCGCTCTATACGGAAGCAGGCAAGGAGGCCTGCGCGGTCGAAGCACGCGCGGGCCTGGCTGCCCTTGCGCTGGCGCAAGGCGATCCGGGGCTGGCGTTGGAACAGGTCGAAGCGATCTTGCCCGCGCTGGCCGCAAACCAACGCGTGGGCGTCGATGAACCGCTGTACACCTGCTGGGTCTGTCAGCGCGTGCTGGCCGCCAATCGCGACCCGCGCGCTGACGCAATCTTCGAACAGGCTACAGCCTTGCTGCAACACAATGCCGCCCATATCGACGATGACGCCATGCGCCATTTGTTCATAGAGCGGGCGCTGACTCACTACGACCTGCTGCGAAGCTCGCTCTTACCCTGATGCAGAAGTCGGGCTGCACATCACATCACTTCCACCGCCACCGCCGTCGCCCCGCCCACGCCGTGGCAGAGCGTCGCCAGCCCGCGCGCCTTGCCATGCGTGTGCAGGGCGTGCACCAGCGTCACCAGGATGCGCGCGCCCGATGCGCCGATCGGATGTCCCAGGGCGATGGCGCCGCCGTGCACATTCATCCTCTCGTAGGGGACGCCGAGTCGTTTGCGCAACAGCACGTTGTTAAGGGCAAAGGCTTCGTTATTTTCCACCAGGTCGAAGCTGCTGACCTCGGCGTCGAGCTTGTGCATCAACTTGCGCACGGCGGGGATCGGCCCTTCGGCAAAGCGCCACGACTCAACGCCCGCCCACGCACTGCCCAGGATGCGGGCCAGCGGCTTGAGGCCATACTGTTTGACAGCCCTGTCGCTTGCCAGCACCAGCGCTGCCGCACCGTCGGATAGCTGGCTGGAGTTGCCGGCGGTCAACACCCCCTCCTTGCCAAAGGCCGGACGCAGCGCCGCCAGCGTCTCGCGCGTGGCGTCCCCGCGAATCCCTTCATCAATGGATAGAGCGATGGTCTTTTTGCGGTCGGTGAACTCCAGCGGTGCGATCTCGGCGGCAAACTTGCCCGTTGCAGTGGCGCCAGCGGCGCGCGCGTGGGAGAGAAGCGCCACTTCGTCCAGTTCGCTGCGCGTCACGCCATGCTCGGTGCAGAGCCGCTCGGTCTCCTCGCCCATTAACTCGCCGGTGAGCGGGTCGGTCAGACCATCGACAAGCATGGCATCCTGCAGTTGTTCGGTGGCGCCGCCGATAAGCAGCTTGTAGCCCCAACGCGCACGGGCGCTGAGCACGAAGCCCGCCTGCGACATCGACTCGACGCCCCCCGCTAACACCAGGTCGGCCTCACCGGCGCGGAGCGTCATGGCGGCGTTCATTACGCTCATCATGCCGGAGGAGCAGAGCATGTCCACGGCGTAGCCATCCACCTCAGCCGGGATGCCGGCCTTGAGCGCAGCGTGGCGCGGCAGCAGTTGGCCGTGACCATGCTTGAGGATGTTGCCGAAGATGTACAGGTCGAACTGCTCCGGCGCAATCCCAGCGCGGCTGACCGCAGCTTTCATCACATGCGCAGCCAGATCGACCGGCGACACATCCTTTAGCGCGCCCCCAAACTTGCCGATCGGCGAGCGTACGGCGGCGACAATGTACGTCTCTGTCATGAGCTTGCTCCGTGTTGGGGGAGATTGGAGATGAGGAGATTGGGTAATTGCGGGATTGAGGGGAACGCCGTTGATCCGCCCAATCTCCAATCTCTAGTCTCTAGTCTCCAATCTCCCAATTCCTGAATCGCCTAATCTCCCAATCTCTTCTCACCGATTCGGATCGTAGAGGAAGAACCATTTCGTGTTCAGATACTCGGCGAAACCGTCCTGTTGCAACGAGTCGATAGCGGCGTTGAAGGGTGCG
>DGFH01000104.1:7188-9596 GCA_002391565.1 Anaerolineales bacterium UBA3905 | reverse complement strand
CGCCCTCCCAGATCGGGCAGAGCATCGTAGATGTCCTCGCCGTTGGGGTCGGTCAGGTAGAACCACCTGGTGTTCAGGTACTCAAAGAAGCCATCTTCATGCATGGTGGCGATGGCGGCGTTGAAGGGTGCGACGAGGTCGGAGCCGGGAGGGAAGATGAAGCCGAACTCCTCGGACTTGATGGGGTCGCCGATGATCTTGAGGGCGTCGGGGTTGGCGCCGATGTAGCCGCGTCCGCTGGCGGCATCGACGAGCACCATGTCCACGTCACCGGCGATGAGCGCCTGGACGGAAGCGCCGAAGGTCTCGAAGAGCTTGATGCGCGGGTTGGCCTCGTCGCCGTCGAGGATGTCGTAAACCGCCGTGTAGAAGCCGGAGGTGCCGGCCTGCGAGCCGATCAGGAGGTCGGGGTTGGCGGCAAACTCGGCTGGCGTCGAGAAGCGGTCTTCGTCGGTGCGCACGAGCATGAATTGCTGCGAGGTCATGTAGGGTGCGCTGAAGTCAACCTGCTGCGCCCGTTCCTCGGTGATGGTGATGCCGTCCATGCCGATGTCGAACTGACCGGCGTTGATGGCGGCGATCATGGCGTCCCACGAGGAGTTGTTCCACTCCACCACGCAGTTGAGCCGGGCGCAGATTTCCGTCACTGCGTCGTACTCCCAGCCCACCGCCTCGCCCGTCGCCGGGTCGATGAATTGCAGCGGCGTGTAGTCGTTCGCCATCGCCGCACTTACCACCCGCCCTCCCAGATCGGGCAGAGCGTAGACGACGTTGGGGCGCGGCGCAGTAGGCGGAGCAGTGGCAACGTCTCCGCCTGTTTCTTCCCCGCCTGCTTCTTCCACGGGAGCTGCAGGTTCGACGCCGGGCGCTGCAGCGGGCGCGCACGCACTGATGATCAGTGCGACAAGCAATAGCAAGACGAGCCAGAAAACGGGCTTTTTCGTGGTTGTCATTTGGGTCTCCTTGTTCTTGGTATAGATATTTTCGGTAACGCGGCAGTTCCAGGCTTGGCGCAAGGGGTGGCTCTCACCCACTGGAAGCCAGGCAGCTATACGCCGTCAATTATAGCGGTCTGGTCGAACCTGGAAAAACGAACGCCGTCGAGTGTCGATTCGACGGCGTTCGTTAGTAGGGTGCTCAAAGTAAGCCGGGCGCGGCTAGTTCCCGGCGGTAAAGATGGCGACCGTCTGGTCGCTGCCATCTGCCAACGTCAACACGCCGTCTTTGACCGTGTAGGTGGCAACCGTCTGCAGCAGGGCAAGATAGAGGGCTTCCTGCTCCATCACGCCGGCGGGTTCTGTGCAGATGCGCAGGTTGGTGGCCGCCGGGCCGATCGTGATGACGCCATTGGACGCCGTGTAACCGCCGGTGTAGTTGTTGCAGCCAGCGGCGCCCGTGAGGGCGCCGTCGGCGCCAAAGCGCGCAGTGATTTCGCTCTTCGGCAGCGGTGGATTCAGCTTGCCGACGCCGTCAAAGAGTTCGGTCAGCACCCACGGCGCAGCGGTGAGCGCCGGGTCGGTCGGTGCGGCGGCGGGCGGCGCAACTGGCGTGGGGGGCGCTACGGTCACGGTGACTTCGGCGCGGCTGCTGACGCCGGTGGAACTGGCGGCGACCAGGCTGAAGCGATAACTGCCCGCCTCGGTCAGACAATTCTGCCCGGAGCCGGTCACCGGCGCACCGTCGAGGATCACGGCGTCGTTGCGCAGAATCTGGATCGTCTTGACGTCGCCGCCGACATTCCAACTGACGACTACACATTCGTTGACGGCCACCGCTTCGGGCGACACTGCAAAGGAATCGATTACTGGTGCATTGGCCGGAGCGCTCATCATGTTGAGTGCGCTATCGACTACGCGCACGGTGTCCTGGCGCGTGTCCGTTCCTTCAGCATTGCTGGCGGTGATGGTGTAGATATAGTCACCAATCCCAGGGGGACAATCTTTCAGATAACCTTCTGGCGGCGCGGCATCCCACAACACCTTCTCACCCTGCGTCAACTGGATGACGGCGCCTGCGCCAGTGACGCGCCACGAAATATCGACGCACGCATCTGACGGTATATCATCGTTTGGCACGACAGCGAATGCTTCGATGAGCGGCCCTGCGCTTTCCAGCACCTCAATGGTGATCGTGCGGATGACTTCGACGCCATCTTGCTTCACCACGCGCAGGTTGTAGGCAGCGGTGCGATCAGGGTAGACCGTCTGCTGCCCGCTGGCTTCGACGCCGTTCGCCTGCCACTCCTCGCCGTCGCGATAGAAGTAAACCGCCTCGGCTGCCTCCACGTCCCAAATAAAGGTGACGGGCTGGCCGCGTGTCACTTTGTTCGCATCGGCGTAGAAGACGATGCCGGGTGCAGGCGTGGGCGTCGGTGCGGGCGTGGGGGTCGGTGCGCCGGCCACCTGCAC
>DGFH01000104.1:0-7019 GCA_002391565.1 Anaerolineales bacterium UBA3905 | reverse complement strand
GGCCACCTGCACGCCGACGCGCAGCGTCTGCCCAAAGGCGCGGTCGGCGCCATTGCGCAATTCCCACACTCCCTGATAGATGCCGGGAAGCAACGGCGCCACCAGATCGACGGCGACGTCGTAGGTGGCGCCCGGCGCCACCGTGCCGCGCACATTGACCGGCGTTCCCCCCATCGCTGCGCCCGGTGCATTGCCGCGCGCAAAGGCAAAGAAGTAGCTGCTATCCCACGTGCACGTGCCGATATTGCGCACGCGCCAGGATTTCTGGAAGGGTTGACCAGGGAACATGACGGGCGGGGTGGTCATGCCCTGGTCGTCAAAGCTCAGATCAGCCACCCACGCCATGCCGTCGAGACATGGGGGGAGCGCGGGCGCTGTGGCGGAGGCCGTCACTGCCGCTGCCGTGACTGGCGTCAACTCAGCAGCAGGAATGCCCAGGTATTGCTCAGCCAGACGCGCAATCACGCCTTTCGCCTGCAATGTGGCGAGAGCGGCGTTGAGCTGGTCGCGCAATTCGGTGGAGCCTTTGCGCAGCGCGATGCCAAACTGCTGTTCGTTGACGCCCTGTCCAGCTAACTGCGCCTCGCCGGCGGCGACATATTTCTCCGCCACCGGCAGGTCGAGTACGAACACATCGACGCGCTCCTCGTTGAGGTCGCGGATGGCGGCGGCGATGTCATCATATAGCAGCAAATTGGTGGTCGGGATCACGCCGGCGCCCACCAACACTTTCTGCGCCTGATCCTCGTAGATAGAGCCACGCTGGACAGCAACGCGCAAATCCTTGAGATCTTCATTGGTTGTCACCTTGAGCGGCGAGCCAACGCGCGTGAGGTAGGCGTCGAAGGAGGCGAAGTAGGGGTGTGTGAAGTCAACCAGTTGTGCGCGTTCCGGCGTCTGTGAAATAGCGGAGATGGCGACGTCGATCTGCCCTAACGCCAGCGCCTGTCCTAACCCGTCAAAAGCCAGGTCAACGAATTCCACTTCCACCCCAAGCTGTTGCGCCAGGGCGCGCATCAGCGCCGGGTCGAAACCGTCGAGTTGAAAGGCGCTGTCATAGTACTCGAACGGTGGATAATCGACCGCCGTGCCGACGACGATTTTGCCGGTTGTGCGAATCTTCTGCCAGTCGGCGGCGGCATCCGGCAAAGCGGGCAGCTTTGCCGGTGGAGTGCTCACAGGCTGGCAGGCGGCAAAAAGCAGGGCCGCCAGCATCATCACAAGCACCGCCATCAGCCACGCCCGGCGCGTTATGCTGTGCCTCATCGGAAACATCCTTTCTCGGATCGTAGGTTCACTGCGTCTTGGCAGCGATAAGTATACCAGTGGGTAGCCGCAAGCCACAATTGACCGGCGGGGGAGGGGCTACTTGACTTCAATGGGGTGTTGCCAGCGCCGTGAACAGGGCGATGGCGGCATGGTTCCCCAGCACGGCCAACACGTCGTCCGCGCGCAGTGTTTCCCCGGCGTCAGGGTTGATCACCAGGCCGTCGTGGCGCATGATGGCGACAATGGTGGCGCCAGTCTGGCTGCGAATCCGGCTTTCGCCCAGGGTGCGCCCGACCAGCGGGCTATCCGCTGCCAGCGTGATCCACGAGAATTCGAGCAGGCGTCGCGCATGTTCCAGAGCGTGGACGGCGTCGTATTCGGCGTGAAGCTGGTAGATCGGCGCGTACAGGTCCTTGCGCACGGCGTCGGTGTAGCGTTGCACTTCCGGTGCAGGCAGATCAAGATGCAGGAGCGCCTGGCGTGCAATCTCCAACCCGGCTTCGAACTCCGGTTGCACCACTTCATACACGCCGAGTTCGTGCAGCGCTTCCAGTTGTTCGATGGCTTCGGCGCGGGCAACGATATGTAGATCGGCGTTGAGCGCGCGGATTTGTTGCGCCACCATCTGCGTCGTTTTGATCGTCGGCGTCGTGATGAGCGCCAGGTGCGCCCGTTCCACCGCTGCAGCTTTGAGCACTACGGCATGGCTGGCGTCGCCGTAGAGCACCGGGATGCCATCGCGCTTGCATTCGTCAACGCGCTGCTGATTCAGCTCGATGGCGATCACCGGTACATGCAGCCGGTGCAGCATGCCTGCCACGAACTGCCCCACGCGTCCGGCGCCTGCAATCACGACGTGGTCGCGCAGCCCTTGCTCTGGCAGATCGAAGGTCGCCATGGGGCCAGCGCGGAAGAGGCGTTGCTGCAGCCCGTAAAGTGGCTGGATCAAACTGAAGGCGGGCGGCGTGATCAAAATGCTCACCAACGCAGCGCTGAGGATGAGCGAATAGGTGTCCGGCGAGAAGATGCCGTCAGTCACGCCGACGCGCGCCAGCACGAACGAGAATTCGCCGAACTGAAAGAGCGCCAGCGCCGTCGCCAGCGGAATCACATTGCGGTAGCCGAACAGGCGTGTCAACCCGCCAAAGATCAGCGCCTTGCTGACGACCACCATCGCCACCACGAGCAACACTGTCGCCAGGTTGGCAAACAGGAAGGCCGGATCGAGCAGCATCCCCACCGAGACGAAAAAGATCATCGCAAAGATGTCGCGCAGCGGGATCACTTCGCCGAGCGCCTGCACGTTATAGTCCGACTCGCTAATGACCAGCCCGGCCAGAAATGCGCCGAAGGCAAAGGAAAGCCCGGCTAAAAACGCTGCATAGCCCACGCCCAGTCCTAGCGCGGTCACTGTGATCAGGAAGAGTTCGCGCGACTCCCACCGGGCGATACGACGCATCAGCCAGGGGATGATGCGCGTGCCGATCAACAACATGGCGCCGAGGAAGAGTCCTGCCCGCACGATGGCGAAGAGCAGCGCACCGACATCGAACGCGTCGCCGCCAATGTAGGGCAGGACGAGCATGATCGCCATAACGCACAAATCTTGCACGACAAAGATGCCGAGCATGACGCGGCTGGAGAGCGTCCCCATCAGCCCGCGTGCGCTGAGCGTCTTGAGCACGATCATGGTGTTGGAGGTGCTGATCACGGCGCCAAACCAGAGCGCCGCCACCCAATCCAGCCCTAACCACTGGCCGACGCCGTAGCCGACTGCGACTGTCAGCGCCATTTGGATAGGCGTGCCAATCAAGGCGATGCGGCGCACAGGCGCTAACTCTTTGAGGGAAAACTCGATGCCCAACGTAAAGAGGAGCAACGCCACACCGATTTCGGCCAGGAGGGCGATGTCGTCGATACTGCCAACGGTGACGCCGCCCGTGTACGGCCCAACGATCACGCCGGCCAGGATGTAACCAACGATCAACGGCTGGCGCAGAAGCTGTGCAACCAGCCCACCGATCAGCGCAGCAACGATGATAATGGCTATGTCTGCAGCAATTCCCATAGCGCAATTCCTTGTGTATTGGTGAACTTCCGGCTCGCCGGTTATTGGTCATGCATCAGTCGTCATGCGTCACGCGTCGGGCAGGATGCATGATGCGTGACAGATTGCGACAATATAACACGCACAGTGCGATCTGGTCTGCCTGGTAGGGTTGTTGTGCACCGATTGCTGCTGGCTGGCAAGTGCATCAATCGGCGATCCACTATTTGACGCGCACCGCCAAAGACCATACTATTCCTGGTTGGTGTGCGGTCTTTGGCTGGCCGGCGCCTTTATGTTTGATTCTCACTGGAGGGAGTACAAAATGCGGTTGATTCCACGCAAGTTGTTTCTGACGCGCGGCGTTGGCATTCACAAGGAGAAGCTAACCAGCTTCGAATTGGCGCTGCGCGAGGCTGGCATCGCCCAGTTCAACCTGGTGCGCGTTTCGTCGATTTTCCCGCCCCACTGCCAGATCGTTTCGAAGGAGGAAGGCTTACAACTGCTGCAGGCTGGTGAAATCGTCTTTTCGGTGATCGCCGAGATGTCGAGCAACGAGCCGGGGCGCCGCATGGCCGCCTCGATTGGTGTGGCGCGCCCCGCCGACCACGACAAGTACGGTTACCTCTCGGAACATCACAGCTATGGGCAAACCGAAAAGGAAGCCGGCGACTATGCCGAAGACCTGGCGGCCACCATGCTGGCGACGACGCTTGGCATCAATTTCGACCTTGACAAGGACTACAACGAGCGCAAAGAGCAATACATGATGGGCGGCGAGATCGTCGACAGCACCAGCATCACCATGGCGGTCACGGCGGCGCCCGGCGGCGTGTGGACGACCGTGATCAGCGCGGCGATTTTGATTTAGCAGGGCGAGTTACGAGGGGCGGGGGCAAAACCCCAGACGCTCGCGCCCTTCTAAACAACTCCCGGCAGGCCAGAATGAACATGATGACGCCTGATAACTTTCTTGGATTGGAAGCTGAATGGAGCGCCTTTGACCGCGCCGGTGTGCTGGTGTTGCCAATCCCATTTGAGGCGACGGTCAGCTATGGCGGCGGGACGGCGGCAGGCCCCGCCGCAATCATCGACGCGTCGCAGCAGGTGGAACTGTATGACCGCGAGTACGACCTGGAGCCAGCCTTGCAATACGGTGTACACACGTTGCCTGCGCTTGACCTGCCGGATGACCCGGCAGCGGCCGTGGCGTCGATTCGCACTGCGGTTGCGGCGGCGGCGTGCACGGGCAAGCTGGTTGTGGGATTGGGCGGTGAGCATACAGTCAGCGTCGGTGTTGGGCGCGGTTTGCTGGATGCGCTGGGTGGGTCGCTCACCGTCGTGCAGATCGACGCCCATAGCGATCTGCGCAATGAGTACGAAGGCACGCCCTATAGTCACGCCTGTATTGCTCGCCGCCTGCTGGACGAACCGGCGATCGAGCAGGTGCTGCAACTTGGCATCCGCTCGGTCTGCCCGGAGGAGGTCGCCTTTGTGCGCGCCCATCCTGACCGGGCGCGCGTCTGGTACACCGAGGCGGTGCACGACGGCAGCTGGCGCACCGAGTTTATCCAGCGCGTGCAGGGACGACGCGTCTTCCTGACCATCGATGTGGACGGACTGGATCCGGCGATTGTGCCCGCGACCGGCACGCCCGAACCGGATGGTCTGACCTGGATGGAGACGCTCGACATCCTGCGCACGCTGAATAAGCATGCCACCGTCGTTGGGATGGACTGCGTCGAACTGGCGCCCGCGCCAGGGCTACACCTGGCGGAGTTTGCCGTCGCCAAGCTGGTTTACAAAGCGATTTCATATAGCTTAATGCGGGGTAAATAATCATGGAACATGCAAGCGCCGTGCGCGCCTTCATCAAGCACCACTATCGGCATTTCAACAGCGCAGCGTTGATTGACGCTGCGGAAGGCTACGTGCAGTTCATTAACAACGGTGGCAAAATGCTGGTGGCGATGGCAGGCGCCATGAGCACTGCGGAGCTGGGGCTATCGCTGGCGGAGATGATCCGTCAGGATAAGGTGCACGCTATTTCCTGCACGGGCGCCAACCTGGAGGAAGACATCTACAACCTGGTGGCGCACAACTACTATGTGCGCGTGCCCAACTATCGCGACCTGACGCCGGAGGATGAGCACGAACTCCTCTCACGTCACCTTAACCGCGTCACCGACACCTGCATCCCCGAAGAGGAGGCGATCCGCCGCATTGAGGCCGCCATCCTGGAGGAGTGGACCGCCGCCGATCGCGCCGGTGAACGCTATTTCCCGCATGAATTTCTCTATCGGATTTTGCGCAGTGGCAAGCTAGAACCCTACTTTCAAATCGACCCGAAAGACTCGTGGATGATGGCGGCGTGCGAAAAGAATCTGCCGATCTTTGTCCCCGGCTGGGAAGACTCGACGACCGGCAATATTTATGCAGCGCATTGCATGGCTGGTGACATCAAGAATGTGCACACCGTGCGCACCGGCATCGAATATATGATGACGCTGGCAACCTGGTATTCGGCGACCGCAGCGGCGACGCCGATCGGCTTCTTCCAGATCGGCGGCGGCATTGCCGGCGACTTCCCGATCTGCGTTGTGCCGATGATGCGTCAGGACCTGGAACGCGACGATATCCCGCTGTGGGCCTACTTCTGCCAGATCAGCGACTCGACGACGAGTTACGGTTCCTATTCCGGCGCTGTGCCCAACGAGAAGATCACATGGGAGAAGTTGGACATCACCACGCCAAAGTTTATTGTGGAGAGCGACGCCACCATCGTTGCCCCGCTGCTCTTTGCCTACGTGCTGGGGAGTTAACCACGCGGTCAGACGCACCTGACGCGTGGATGTGGTGAGTCCGGCGTAGGGGGCAAACCACGAATAGAAAGGGGGACCGGTAGTGAGCCGATCCCCCTTTTTGATCATCACTACGAAATCACAGTCGATGTCCTGGCGATCTCCTCGACAGCGACTGGCAGTATTAGATCTTCTGGACGTTGGCGGCTGCTGGGCCTTTGGGCCCCTGCTCGACCGAGAACTCGACCTTGTCGCCTTCGGCGAGGGTGCGGAAACCGGCGGCCATGATGGCAGTCTGGTGGACAAAGACGTCTTTCTTGCCAGAGTCGGGCGTGATAAAGCCATAGCCCTTCTGATCATTGAACCACTTGACGGTGCCTTTTTCGCGAGCGGACATGTTGGAAACTTCCTTTCCTGGTACTAACTGCAAAAACGTTTACTCTTGCTAAAAATGTGGTCATTTCCAACGGCAAAACCAAAAGCCGCCCAGACGTCAAGTCGGAGCGGCTGTACTTCACTCGCTGTAGGACTTACATTCTAGCACTATTAGTATAGCCTACACGATTTCTGTTGTCAAAACTGGCAAAAAGCGTAAATGATTGTGCTTTCCCAGGTCGGGCGCGTCGGCAACAAAAAAGCGGGACGCCGGTTTATCCTGACATCCCGCTTTGACTGGCGTCACCAGTTAGCCGGCGCTGCTATTCGCTGTCGCTGGCTCGCTCCTGCAAGCGTTTGGCGCTTTAGACCTTCTGAACGTTGGCGGCAGATGGCCCTTTAGGCCCCTGTTCGACCGAGAATTCGACCTTGTCGCCTTCGGCGAGGGTGCGGAAACCAGCGGCCATGATCGCCGATTGGTGGACGAAGACATCTTTCTTGCCAGACTCAGGCGTGATGAAGCCGAA
>DGFH01000062.1 GCA_002391565.1 Anaerolineales bacterium UBA3905 | reverse complement strand
CTGGGCGGCTGGCTGGCGACAGTGGCGGGTTTTCCTGTGCTTTTGGGCGTGGCGGCTGTAGTGGCCGCCACAGGGGGCGCGCTGCTCTTGCGATGGGTGCGCGAACCGCGACGACAGCCTTTAGTCGTACGTCACTAATCATCATTTACCATAAGGAGGAAGAATGCAATATCGCAAACCTGGCAAGACCAGTCTTCAGGTCGGCAAGCTTTGCCTGAGCGCCATACACTTTGGCTGAACAACCAACGAAGAGGACATCATGCACTATTTGCCAACACGCGCATCCGTCGAAACCCATCCGCTGCCGGCATGGTTCGACAACGCTAAACTGGGCATCTTCATTCACTGGGGGCTTTATTCGGTCCCGGCCTGGGCGCCATTAGCGGGTGAGCTGAGCGACATCCTGGCGACCGGTGACTGGAGCGCATGGTTTGCCAACAATCCATACGCTGAGTGGTACATGAATTCGCTGCGCATCGCCAACAGCCCGACGCAACGCCACCATCATGAAACATATGGCGAGCGCTTCAGCTACTTCGACTTTGCGCCGCATTTCAACGCCGCTGCCGAACAGTGGCGCCCCGATGATTGGGCGACGCTGTTTCAGCGCGTCCATGCCCGCTACGCCGTGCTCACAACCAAGCATCACGACGGCTTCACGCTCTGGCCCAGCCACACGCCCAACCCATTCATTGCCGACTATCATGCGCGCCGCGACCTGGTGGGTGACTTCATGGACGCCATGCGCGCACGCGGACTGACCGCAGCACTCTATTATTCTGGCGGGCTAGACTGGACGTTCAACGACACTGTGATCCAACACATCGCCGACATCCCCAAGGCTGTGCCACAAACGCCGGCTTACGTTGATTATGCAAACGCCCACTGGCGTGAATTGATCGACCGCTACCAGACAATGATCCTTTGGAATGACATTGCCTATCCAGTCGCCACCGATCTCAACGTGCTCTTTGCAGAGTATTACAACAAGCTGCCTGAAGGTGTAATCAACAATCGCTTCACACAAGCCTTCCAACTCGGCGCCGACGGCAACATCGTCACCGATAACTTCTATGACTTCGAAACGCCAGAATACGCTTCATTTCCTGAAATCCGGGCGAAAAAGTGGGAGTCGTGTCGCGGCATTGGCGCCTCCTTTGGCTACAATCGCAACGAAGGACCGGCGCAGCACCTGACCGTCGAAAACCTGGTGCGTTCGTTCGTAGACATTGTGAGCAAGAACGGCAACCTGCTCCTCAACGTTGGCCCTATGGCGGATGGAACCATCCCCGATTTACAACGCCAGCGCCTGCTGGGCTTGGGTGAGTGGCTGGATGTCAATGGCGCCGCTATCTTCGACACACATCCCTGGATCGTGGCCGATGGGAAGACCGACGCCGGTATAGATGTGCGCTTCACGCACAAGGAAGGCGATCTCTACGCCACGCTGCTCGCCACACCGGATGAACAGACATTCGAGATCAAGGGGCTACGTTGTGCATCCGACACGACGATTGAGTTGCTCGGCGCTTCCACACCGGCCGGCTGGCGTACAACCGACGACGGCGTGGCGGTGACACTGGCAGATGCTCTCCCTGCGTCGCCTGCACACGCGCTGCGCATCTCGCCAGCGCCAGATTTCTGTCCAGCGTAGATGAAGCTCGCAACAGGCATGTTCTTTGACAATCAACTCATGTTTTGACAACCAGCGTGTGCGGCGACAAGCCGCACCCACAAATCTGAATCATCGGAGATCATTGTGACCACAACATCAAAATTCTCACCGACCTGGGAATCGCTCAAACAATACGAGATTCCTGACTGGTATATCGACGGTAAATTCGGCATTTTTATCCACTGGGGCGTCTATGCGGTGCCAGCGTTTTCCAATGAATGGTATCCGCGCAATATGTACATCCAGGGGTCGCCGGAGTACGAACATCACCTCAAGACCTACGGCCCACACACCCAATTTGGCTATAAGGATTTCATCCCAATGTTCCGCGCCGAAAAGTTCGATCCACATGCGTGGGCGGCGTTATTTGAGGAAGCCGGCGCGCGCTTTGTCGTGCCGGTGGCAGAACACCACGATGGTTTCGCCATGTATGACTGCTCCACCTCGCGCTGGACTGCAGTGCACATGGGGCCACGCCGCGACATTGTAGGTGAGCTGGCGCAGGCTGTACGTGCACGTGGGATGGTGTTTGGCGTCTCGACGCACCGCGCCGAACACTGGTGGTTCATGAATGGTGGACGCAACTTCCCTTCCGACGTGCAAGACCCTGCTTATGCCGACTTCTATGGCCCTGCTGTGCAGCATGAAGATTGCGACGGCACGCAGCAGAACACACCGGCGCTGGATTCGCACCCCTATCCCACCGCCGAGTATCTGGAAGATTGGCTGGCGCGCACCATCGAACTGGTTGACAAATATCAACCGCAACTTGTCTGGTTCGACTGGTGGATCGGTCATGCCGCGTTTCCAGCATACCTGCAGCGCTTTGCTGCCCATTACTACAATCGCGGTGAAGAATGGGGTAAGGGCGTTGCCATCAACTACAAATACACTGCCTTCGCGGAGGGAACAGCCGTGCTCGATATCGAGCGTGGACAACTGAACTACATTCGCCCGCAACTCTGGCAGAACGACACATCGGTCTCCAAAAACTCCTGGAGTCACGTCGTGCCACAAGACTATAAGAGCGCCGAATCGCTGATTCAGGACCTGGTCGACGTGGTCAGCAAAAACGGCGCGCTGCTACTCAACATCGGACCACGCGCCGATGGCACGATTCCAGAGCCAGAACAGGACATCTTGCGTGAAATCGGGCGCTGGTTAGCCGTCAACGGCGAAGCGATCTACGGCACGCGCCCCTGGCGCATCTACGGCGAAGGCCCAACAGAAGTCCAGGAGGGCGCCTTCACCGATACACAACGGGCGCCCTTCACAGCGCAAGACTTCCGTTTCACGACCAAAGGCGACGCCCTCTACGCAATCTGCCTGGCCTGGCCCGGTGAGAGTGCAACGATCCAGGCGTTAGGCGCCAACTCGCCCTACTTGACCAAGCGCGTTGCTGACGTGACTCTGCTAGGCTCACCAGCACATCTTGCATGGTCAATCACGCCCGACGGCATGAAGATTTCGTTGCCCGCTGACAAGCCCTGTGAACACGCCTACACCTTCAAAATTGTCCTGGCGTAGGCAATGTAATTACCGCATCACCACCGGCAGATAGAGCTGCTGCTCCTCTGCCGGTGGGTTGTCGGTCAGGAAACGGGACATGGCAGCCGCGCCGTTGACAAAGACCGTCGCCACCACCGGGCCGTTGAGCAGCGCCGGCGTGCTGATCAGCGTCGTCGTTGTGATTGCGCTGCTATTGAAAAGCCAGCCCTTTGCCTGACCCGGATAGACCAGCCGTTCGCTGTCCAGGTGACGCAACTGCACCAGCGGCGCATTCGTGGCCGACTGGTGCGTGGCGTCGCCGGAAGCGCTGGCTGCCGGTCGGAAGCCGCTGCCGCGCACAGCAACCTGCGCCTGGTCGTCAAGCACAGCAGATGTCAACGTTGGCGCCTGGATAACAGCAGCAGGCGCATAGGCAAATGCATCGTCCAGCGTTCCGGCCTGTCCTAACCCGCCTGCAACCAGCACCTGCCCGTCAAGCAGTAGCGTCACCGTGTGAAGGATGCGCCCCGCAGCACGCACAGGCAACGTCCGCCAGCCATCGGTGAGCGGGTCGTATAGTTCGGCGCTGGTCAGCAGACCACTGCGATTTTCGCCGCCAATCAGCAGCACCTCGCCATGCGGCAGCAGGGTGGCGCGATGATACTGACGCGGCGCAGGCAGCGCGGCGACAGTCTGCCATGTGTTCGTTGCCGGATTGAAGACCTCGGCCGTCGCCAGAATCGTGAAATTCTCATCAAGCGGATCGAGACCGCCGGCCACCAACACGCGGCCATCCGGCAGCAACGTGGCCGTGTGATGTGCGCGCAGAGCGCTCATGGCGCCGGTTATCTGCCACTGGTTAGCAGCCGGATCGTACACTTCGGCGGCGTTGGATGCCGTAAGGCCTGCGCCGTTGCCGCCCACGACCAGCACGCGCCCATCGGGCAGCAACGTGGCCGTATGATCGACTCGCGGCGCGTTGGGCGCGGCGACGCTTTGCCAGACATTCGTGGCCGGGTCGTAACGCTCCGCCGATTGGCTGCTGGCGTCGGCGTTCGGAGCAGCCAGTCGCTGAGCGATCGCGTCGCTGCCGCCGACAACCAGCACATCCCCATCCGCCAACAGGGTCGCCGTATGTCCGCCTCGCGGCGACTGCATGGATGCCACCAGGCGCCAGGCGTCTGTTATTGGGTCATAGCGTTCAACCGATTTCAGGATGGGGCCGCGCTTGGCGCCCCCTGCAATCAACACAGAACCATCGGCCAGCAGCGTCGCTGTGTGCCCGTATCGCACCTCCTTGATTGCGCCGGCCGTCTGCCAGGCGCCTGTCGCCGGGTTATACCGTTCGCTAACGGCCACCAGATCGATGCCAGCCAGCCCGCCTGTCACCAGCACCGTGCCATCGTGTAGGAGTGTCGCCGTGTGACCGCCACGGCCAATGCCTGGCCCGGTGCGCGCCTGCCAGCCGCCAGACGGGGCGCTCAGCCATTCTGCATCAGCGCCAGCCATCTGGCCGCCCACGAACAGCACCGCGCCGCCGGGCAGCACCGTCGCCGTATGGCGCTGGCGCGGCGTCGTCAGCGGATCGAGTGACGTCCACGCCGCCGCGTCTGGCAGCCACGCCTCCACCGCATCTAGCGCCGCCGGCCCCAACCCACCAGCGACGATCAACGCGCCGTCGGGACGCAGGCTGGCGGTGTGACCGGTGCGCGCCGTCGTCAGCGCCGGTCCTGCCGTGACGCCGCTCGCCGGATTGACCACCTCCACACTTGCCAGCGGCTGGTCGAAGCGATTGCTCCCGCCGACGACGACAATCTGCCCACCAGGGTGCAGCGTCGCCGTGTGGTCGAAGCGGGGCGTCTGCAAATCGAAAACAGCCGTCGTCCAGACGCCGGTGTTCGGGTCGAACAGTTCGATACTGGATAGAACGCCAGTCTGGTTGCGTCCGCCGATCACGGCCACACGGCCATCGGGCAGCAGCGTGGCGGTGTGACCGGTGCGCGCCAACGCCAGCGGCGCCACTGTTGTCCAGCGATCCTGGGTCGGATCGTAGCGTTCCACCGTCGCAACAGCATTCCCTGCGCTATCCTCACCGCCCGCCACCAACACCGTACCATCCGCCAGCAGCGTCGCCGTATGGCCGGCGCGCGCAACAGCGAGCGAACCAGCCGTTCGCCACTGGTTGGTGAGCGGGTCGAAACGTTCACTGGCGGCAAGCGCGGCGTCGCCAGCATCCAGACCGCCAACGACCAGCACCTCACCGGTGAGCAACAAGGTGGCTGTATGACGATGGCGCGGCGTGCTCAAGGGCGGACCAGTTTGTGCATTGGGTAAACCAGGATGGTACAAGCGTGTGTTGGCGCCGTCGCCGCCTGTCACCAACACGCGCCCGTCCAACAGGTGCGTGGCGGTGTGTCCGATCAGCGCAATGGCAGCGCGGAACGATGTGCTGTCTGCCCGCGCAATGCCGCTCAACAGCAGCACCACGATCAGGATGACAACAAGAGGGCGCAGCGCACGTGTGGTGAACATCGCCGAACGCTCCTTTCCTGGCAGAGAATCATGAGAATCTACAATTACTGATCACCGGGTTAGCAGGTTATGTGCAGGCTGCTCCATGTCACATCATGACACGTACCATGGAGGGCGCAAAAGGCGCAACTGCAATTTTCAACCTGGCAATCAGTATAGTGAGCAGTATGAAGCAATTGGTGTACGGGTTTGAAATTTCAAGCCATGCTGGAAGATCGTTTCAAAACTTTTTTGGAAAAAGGGAAAGGCTCATAGCTGATCGGCGAGCTACGCTACGGTGTGGACGCACCCTTTGCCGCCACAGCAGCCAGCTCGGGACACGGTGCACCAACCGACAGATTTCACTGTACACTAACCGTATGGCAAAATTGATGAAAGCCAACGACTGCACGAATCGCCGCCAACCGTGCGGATTCCACCTGATAGAATCCGAATATTTTCTTTCCAGATTGCTGCGAGAAAGCAGCTCCATGCCAACGATGAATCAAACGTTCTTCGAGCACCCCATCCTCAATTCTCCCTACGCTTATCCTGGGCGACACTGGGAACTGGACAGCCAGGGGCAGCCGACCCAACAGATCATCGAGCGCCGCCGGCGTGCGGAGTTCATTACACCGGTGCCCAAGCCGCGCAAGCGCAAGGCGCCAGCCAGCCAACAGCAGTTGATCTTCGATGAGGGCGTCGGCATTTCGACCGCAAAGCAGCAATATGACCCCACGCCGATCATCAACAACCTGCGCCAGCGCGTCGATCAGTGGCGGGCAATCGAAGACCCGTCGCGGTGGGGCGTGACGCCGGAGACCGCGCGTCTGCTCCAGCACTGGCGACATCACCCCTTCAACAGCTTTCGCCCCTTTTTCTGCCAGATCGAGGCGGTCGAAACGCTGATCTGGCTGACCGAGGTCGCACCCACCGACAGGTTCGGCAAGGGCTTTCTGGAGCATCTGGAGAACGCCAACCACGACGCCAACCCCGAGTTGATGCGGCTGGCGCTGAAGCTGGCGACCGGCGCGGGCAAGACCACGGTGATGGCGATGATCATCGCCTGGCAGACGGTCAACGCCGTGCGCCGCCCCACCAGCAAGAAGTTTACGCGCGGCTTCCTGATTGTGACGCCCGGCATCACCATCAAGGATCGCCTGCGCGTGCTGCAACCGAACGACCCCGCCAGCTACTACCAGAGCCGTGAACTTGTCCCCAACGACATGCTG
>DGFH01000220.1:10949-13038 GCA_002391565.1 Anaerolineales bacterium UBA3905 | reverse complement strand
TCGATCATCTCCTGCACGCGGTCGACCTGCATCCCGCCGGCGGGGACGGGCAGGGCGTCCTTGTGTGCGCCCCACGGCCGCCGCAGATTGTGCGCCAGGTCGAGGCAGGTCTGCTGGCTATAGCTGAAGCGCCCGCCATAGTTCGGGTAGATCACGGCGTCGGCGCCAAAGAGGCGGAAAATCTTGCCAAAGAGCAGCTCTGGGGCAATGCGCAGCGCACCGGCAAAGGCAGGGTGCGCCATCACCGCCATGCCCAAGCCGTCGGCGACCAGCTCGTGCAGCAGCGGCAGCCCGACCAGCATCGGCTCGATCATCACTGCCTGCACGCCCAGGTCGCGGCAGATGCGCACCTGTTCGGCGATGGCGCGCGGTCCCCCGATCAGGTTGGGCACATAGCGCGCACGGTGACCGGTCTCGTCCGCCGCCTCCGCCACCGCCGCCTGACAGCGCGCCACCCGTTCGGCAAAGAGCGAGTAGTGCTGATTCGCCAGCCCGTGGTCATCCTTGATGAAGTCGATGCCGGCGCGGGCAAAGGTGCGGCAGAACTCCGCCAGTTGCGCCGCAGAGAGTCCCTGCGGTTTGAGCGCCGTGCAGGTGAGCGGGCGGTCATAGCCATCGACCAGGGCGCGCAAGCCGGCGCTGCCAAACTGTGGCCCTACGAACGCAGCGACCTGGTCATCGGGCATGGCGACATCGACGAGCAGCACGTCACTTTGCAGCGAGGTGTTGCCAAAGAGCATGTTGAGCCATTGCGCCGGATTGTCGCCGGTGGTGGCGCGCGCCAGCCGAATCACGACTTCGTACAGGTCATCGCCAATAGTCCGGATCGACTCGACACGGGCGAGGATGTTTTCGACGATGTGTGGGTCGCGCACTGCCGCGCGCGGCAACTCAACGCTCTGCTCCAGCGCCACGCCTTCGGCGCGGGCGGAAATCTCGTCGGCAGTTGCGCGGATGTGATAGGTGGCGAAAAATGCATCTTGCATAGTTAGTTGTGTTGGTGTCGCAATGAAGCGATAAAAATTGAAAATTTGCCTGGAGGCGATGCGTTGCCGGCATTGAGAGCTTACATAGTGTCTTGTTTTCGTCTCTGAAGCCATCGGGCAAAGGAGGCAGGGCTTTCGGTTGAGCGTTTGCCGAGCAGGAGTCCCTCGACGCCGATATCCTCATCGAGGTCGGGCCAGTGGATCCCAAAACCGGCGCCACTGATCTGAAAGTTACTGCGTTCCGCTGGTGTACTGTAAGCCAGACGCGGATACCAGCCGATCGGAACAGAGATCGTGCGCCCGTCTTCCAGGTCGACAGATAAGGTGTCGTCTGTCACTTCAACACTGACCACTCTAGCTGGTGATAGCGTAACCGCTACAGAATTCATCCCATTCATTTCTCAGCACCTCAAGATGGTTGCGCAAGACACGCTCAATGTCGCGAAGCTCTCTGCGACTGTAACCATGATTTTCCGCCAATGCAACGTCTGGGTCAAGCCAGTATTTGGCACTCTGGTTTTCTCGATCTACGTGCATGTGACGCGGCTCACCACAGTCGTAGGAGTAAAAGTAGATACGATAGGGGCCTGTTCGTAATGCAGTTGGCATCTTCTACTGACCAGTCCTTTCGTATCGACCCCTGAAAAATCTGTTCCTGAGTGTCATGCTGGGGTTCTCGGCAGCGGCGTCGCCGAGCGCATGAAGGCCACGGTCTGCGCCAGATCGACGATGCCGGCGTCGGAGCCAAGCCCGCCGGCGACCAGCCCGGCCGCCGCTGTGCCCAGCCGTCCAGCTTCCTCCAGACTCCAGCCCTGCCCCAGCCCGACGATGAAGCCGGCGCAGTAGGCGTCGCCGCAGCCGGTGGTGTCCACAACCGGAACCTGGAACGCAGGGAGACGGATTTCTCGGATGTCGCCGCCTTCCCGCCAGGCGATGCTGCTGCCCTCAGCGCCCATCTTGAAGACAGTGTGCCCGGCGCCGCGATCCAGGAAGAAGGCGATCACGTCGCGGCGATCGTGCAGTTTGCACATCATGCGCGCCTCATCCAACCCGGGCATGAAATAGTCGATGTAGGGCAGGCACGGCTCGATCAGGTCGAGCAG
>DGFH01000220.1:7537-10830 GCA_002391565.1 Anaerolineales bacterium UBA3905 | reverse complement strand
GATGTAGGGCAGACACGGCTCGATCAGGTCGAGCAGGTCGGGGCGTTCGATGGCGACCAGGTCGAAGGTGGTGATGACGCCTTTGGATTTGGCGAACTTGAGCACCTCCACCGTCGGCGCGCCGTCGAATTTGGGCATCAGCGACGTGCCGCCGACATGCAGCACATCAGCGCCTGCGATCACGTCGAAGTCGATGTCCTCCAGCGTGAGCGCGCCGTTGGCGCCGGGCACATGCAGAGCCGGGCGCTCGCCGTTAGGACGGATCGGCAACATCGTCGCCGAGGTTTGCACGCCATCCTTGCGCCGCAGATAGCGCGTGTCGATGCCGTAGCTCTGCATGGTGTTGACGATAAAATTACCCAGTTCATCCTTGCCGAGCGCGCCCATTGCGATCACTTTTGCGCCGAGTTTGGCGAGATCGATGCTGGTGCCCGCCGCCGTGCCCGCCACCGTGATGCGGATTTCCTCCAGCAGATCGACATTCTGCCCGTCGGGGATGCGCGTCACGGGACGCCCCAGAATATCAACGATGTGGATGCCAAGGCTGACAACCTTTGTCATGCTTGCGTCTCTCCTGTTTCCAGTTCGTCGAGGTAATTTTCAATCTCCGCCGCCGTACCCATCTCCAGGGCAACTGCGGCGATGCGCTGGGAATCCTGACGAGATAGCTGCCGGATACGCGCTTTTACAGATGGAATCGCGGCGGCGTTCATGCTGAGCTCATCGAGTTCCAGTCCCACCAGCAAGGGCGTTGCGCGCGGGTCGCCCGCCAATTCGCCGCAGATGCCGACGCGGATGCCATTGGCATGACCCGCCTGCACCACCTCGCGGATCGCACGCAGCAATGCCGGTTGATAGGCGCTGACCAGACTGGCGACGGCCGCGTTGCCCCGGTCGGCGGCCATGATGTATTGTGTCAGGTCGTTGGTGCCGATGCTGAAGAAATCCACCAGCCGCGCCAGGTGATCGGCCAGGAGCACCGCCGCTGGCGTCTCGATCATGATGCCGCGCTGGATATCCTCGTCAAAAGCCAATCCATCTTGCTGCAATTCGGCGCAAATTTCGTCGATGAGCGCATCGACCAGCACCAGCTCGTCCCAGGTGCTGACCATCGGGAACATGACGCGGATCGGGTGTTCGGCGGCAGCGCGCAGGATGGCGCGCAGTTGCGGGCGAAACAATCCCGGATGATCGAGGCAATAACGCAGACCACGCTGTCCCAGGAAGGGGTTCGGTTCATGCGGCTGGCGCAAGTAAGCCAACGTTTTATCGCCGCCGACGTCGAGCGTGCGAATGATCAGCGGTCGCCCCCGCAGACGGCGCGCTGCATCCAGATAGGCGGCAAGCTGTTCTTCTTCCGTAGGGGGAGCATCACGATCCAGGTAAAGGAACTCGGTGCGGAAGAGACCCACGCCCTCTGCACCATTAACCAGCGCCAGCTCAACATCAGCTGGCAGGTTGATGTTGGCTACGACCTCAATGCCGCCCCCATCGCGCAGGAGAGCAGGCGCCTGAGCATCCTTCTGTGCGGCCACCCGTCGTGCCAGCCAATGCTCACGCTGCTCAGCTAGTTGCCGCAGCAGCTGATCATCAGGAGCCAGCCAGAGCAGTCCTGTGCTGCCATCCAGCGCCAGCATCTGACCATCGGCAATCGCAGCAACGGCGGCAGCGCCGATGCCAGTGACGGCGGGGATGCCCAATGCGCGCGCCAGGATAGCGCTGTGTCCGGTGGCGCCCCCTTCGGCAGTGACGATGCCGAGCACTTGATCCAGCGGCAGTCGCGCCACGTCAGATGGTTTCAGCTCACTTGCCACCAGGATCGCCGGAGCAGGCGGGGCAAAGACAGTGGCGTCAGTGGGCGCACCCACCAGATGGCGCAGCACGCGCTGACCGGCGTCGAGCACATCATCGGCGCGCCGCGCCAGGTAGGCGTCGTCGAGGGCGCGGTAGCGGCTGACAACTCCCTGGAGCGCCTGCTGCCAGGCGCTGGCGGCGTCGATGTGGCGCAGTTCGATGGCCTGCTGCGCCGTCTCCAGCAGATCAGGATCGGTGATCATCAAAATCTGCGCGTCGAAGATGCCAGCTTCGGCGGGGCCGGCGCGACGACTCAGCTCACTGCGCAAGGTGCGCAGTTGCTCCACGACGGCGGCGACGGCAGCGGTCAGGCGCTGCCGTTCGGTCGTTGGGTCGTCAATCGTGTGTTCTTCCACTTCGGGTGCGACGTTGCGCAACCGAAATGCAGGGCCAAAGGCAACGCCCTCCGAGGCAGCGATGCCGGTCAGCGCGTCAGCATCTGCGACAGTGACAGCGGCGGCAATAATCTCGGTCGGTTCGGTTACGTCGATGGGGTCGCCAAAGTTGTCCAGCGCCAGCGCCTCAATTGCTTCCAGTGCTGCAAGCGCCTGTGCGCCCTGAGCGCGTACAGTGATGACATCCTTCTGGCATACGCCGAGCGTGACGACCTGATTCAAACTCGTGGCGGCGACCGTGCGGCCTGCGTGCGTCAATGTGACCTGTGCGTCGTATTGCGCCAGGAGGGTCGCCAGACGCGCAGCAGGGCGTGCGTGCAGCCCCAGCCGGTTGGGGATCACGATTGATAGTTCGGCGGCAGACTCACCAGCAGTTGTCTCATCCAGCGCGCCGCCCATCCCGGCCTCGAGCGGCGGCAACAGGCGCTGCCAGCTCGCCAACTGCTCGGTCTTGGCCGCCAGCGCGCTGCGCGCATCTGCGTAGACCTGCGCCAGCGTCCCACCGATTTTGGCGCGCACGGCGGCGGCCAGCGTTCCTTCGACCAGCGGCGCTTCGCAGAGATAGACGTGCGCGCGTTGGTCGTCGGTCAGAAAGTCAAGGGCGGCTTCGGCGCTCATGATGGCGCTGCCAAGATCCATCATCACCAGCACGCTGTCAACATCCGCACGCGCCAGCAAAGTGGTGATGGCGGCGGCGACTTTGGCGGGATCGGTGCCGATCGGTGCGTCGGGAATATCGGTGCCGCCGGCGGCGGCAATCGGGGCGCCCCCCTGCACCATCTGCTCGACCAATTCGAGCACACCCTCGGCCAGGCGGGCGCTGTGCGTAACAATCACCAGACCAATCATGGGAAGTCAGGCGTCCTTGTTGGTGGCGGCGGTGTCAGCCAGCGCGCGCAGGATCAGGTAGGTGGAGGTGGCGCCGGGGTCTTGGTGGCCGATGCTGCGTTCGCCCAGGTAGCTGGCGCGCCCCTTGCGCGCCTGCAGCGGGATCGTGGCGCGCATGCCTGCCTCCGCAGCGGTTGCGCACGCTTCCAGTGCAGC
>DGFH01000220.1:6219-7260 GCA_002391565.1 Anaerolineales bacterium UBA3905 | reverse complement strand
GATGCCATCCCGCCCGGCTTCGAGCACGGCAAGCCATTCTGCATCCGTCAGCTCATGGCGATCCCCGGCTACGCCCGCCGCCTTGAGAAAGAAGTTGCCGTACAACATCCCGCTGGCGCCGCCCACGGTGGACATCAGCGTCATGCCAGCGGTCTTGAAGAGCGCGCCCAGTGGTTGCCCCGGCTGCGCGTCCAGCTTCTGCACCACCGCACCAAAGCCACGCGCAATGTTGACGCCGTGGTCGGCATCCCCGATCGCCGCGTCCAGGTCGGTGAGGTAAGTCTTATTTTCATCCAGCACGGCGGCGGCGCGTTGCAACCATGCTTCAACTGTCGTTGCTGTGATCATGCTCTTTGTCAACTCCTTGTGACAGATCATCTTTCAGGATTTGAGTGAGCTGTGCAGCGACGTCGCTCATTTCGAGCGTGACAATTCCCCAAATCACATCGAGATGGCTAGACATAGATGATACTATGCTCGATGTCTCTGGCGATCCAAAAAATTCTAATCCCGCGTACACCTTCAGGCGTCAGGAGATCGACCCGCCGGCCCAGCAGTAGCTCAAGGTATTCCGCCAGTTCAACAAACTTGAATCCAATCGGTCGCTCAAATTCAACGACAAGATCGATGTCGCTGCTACTATCAGGCAGACCTCTGGCAAACGACCCAAACAAACCGATGCGCTTGACGCCATATTGGGCAGCAAGAGACGGCAGATGTTGCTGCAACAGTGTGATGACTTGATCTCTGTCCAATCTGGAAACCCTCCTGGCGCCGCTATTGACCACTAGGTTGACTGTTTATCTTCCCGGAAGCTCCAAAGCTTCCGGGAAGATTGCGAGCAATCTCACGTGACAACCTAGAAATCGATAAGAATCTGTTGGCAAAGCCATCACAGCCTTGACGCAATCTTGCAGGGACACAAAGCAGCGTTCACACCTTGCGATGCATTTCCACTCTTTACACACCCCAGCGCAGCGCCGGTGTATGCACCGGCGCATCCCACAGGCGCAGCATCTCGTCGTCGGCGCGCGTCAGCGT
>DGFH01000220.1:0-6090 GCA_002391565.1 Anaerolineales bacterium UBA3905 | reverse complement strand
GCATCCCACAGGCGCAGCATCTCGTCGTCGGCGCGCGTCAGCGTGATCGAGCAGCCCTGCATCTCCAGCGAGGTGATGTAGGCGCCAACCAGCCTGCGCGCAATTGTAATGTTGCGTGCTGCACAGATGTGCGCCAGTTTACGATAGATCGTGTACAACTCGGAAACCGGCGTACCGCCCATGCTGTTGACCAGCGCGATCACGCGGTCGCCAGGCTGAAACGGGTCGCTGGTCAGACGCTGCTCGACCCAATCGCCGGCGTAGGGGTCAAAGCTGCGCACCGTGCGCGTGTAGGCGCCGTCATTGAGAATCTCGTCGGCAAGCAAGGTGGTGATGGCGTCGGCGTCGGTGATCGGCATGCGCCGTTGCCCCGGTTCACCGTGAATGCCGATGCCGATCTCGATCTCGTCCTCGCCCAGGTTGAAGGTGGGCTTGCCCGCAGCCGGCGTTGTGCATGAGGTGAGCGCCATGCCCATCGAACGCGAGTTGATGCTAACGCGCTGCGCCAGCGCCGCCACCTGCACCAGGTCATAGCCAGCCTCGGCGGCCGCGCCTGCGATCCGCTCCACGATCACGGTGCCGCCGACGCCGCGCCGCCCGGCCGTGTAGAGGCTGTCCTTCACGGCCACATCGTCGTCCACCAGGACGGTGCGCACCGGCACGCCGTCGCCATGCAGCAGTTCCGCCGCGGTCTCGAAGCTGAGCACGTCGCCCGTGTAGTTCTTGACGATCAGCAGCACCCCGGCGCCGCTGTTCACCGCCAGCCCGCACGCGTACATCTGGTCGGGCGTGGGCGAGGTGAAGATTTCGCCCGGACACGCGCCGGCAAGCATCCCCATGCCGACAAAGCCGCCGTGCAGCGGCTCATGCCCGCTGCCGCCGCCGGAGACCAGGGCCACTTTGCCCGCAACCGGCGCGTCGGCGCGCACGATGTATTTGGGTTCCAGATTGACGCGCAACAGATCGGCGTGGGCAAGCGCCATGCCCTCCATTTGCTCGGTGATGACGGCGTCGATGGCGTTGATCAGTTTCTTCATGGCAGGCTCCGTCAAGATTATCGATTTCTAGGTTGTCACGTGATATTGCTCGCAATCTTCCCGGAAGCTCCAAAACTTCCGGGGAGATAAACGGTTAACCTAGCGGTCAGTAACTATGTGCCACCGCTGCGCCCGGCGGCTGGTTGGTGGCCGAATGGATGGCTTGTAGCGTGATGTCGGGCTTGTGCCCGTCAGCGCCGAAGAGGGTGATGCGTTCCAGCGGCAGCTGCACCCAGGCCTCCTCGCCGAGTGCACGTCCGGTTTCGGAAGCCACTTTAGCTTTGAGTGTGGCGTCGCCGATCTGCAACGTGACCAGATATTGTCCGCCGACGACGATGGCGCGGTTGACGACACGCGCAGGCACCGCGCCTGCGTGCGCAGCCGGATAGACGCGCACATGCTCAGGACGGATGCCCAGGGTAAGCTGGTCACGGCTACGCGTGCTCAGGCGCACAGGCATAGCAAAGAGTGGGCTGTTCACCACACCGTCGTTGTCAATCGTGCGCGCAAAGTTCTCCACAAAGTTCATGCCTGGGTTGCCCAGGAACCAGCCGCCAAAGACATCGTTGGGGCGATCGTACAACTCGCGTGGGGTGGCGTACTGGACGATGCGCCCATCTTTCATCAACGCGATCTGGTCAGCCAGGGTCATCGCCTCGGTCTGGTCGTGAGTGACGTAGATGATCGTCTGGTTGAGCCGCGTCACCAACTCCTTGAGCGCACGTTTGAGTTGCAGCTTGGAAGAAATATCGACGTTCGTGATCGGCTCATCAAAGAGGATGATCTTGGGTTGGCGCGCCACGGCGCGGGCGACGGCCACTTTCTGCCGCGTGCCGTTGTCGAGCGCGTCGATGTCGGCGTCGGCGGCGTGACGCATCTCCAGCAAGTCGAGCACTTCGTCGACGCGGCGCGCTCGTTCCGCCTGGCTCAGCTTTTCGGCGCGCAGCGGCAGCTCGATGTTGGCGCGCACGTCGCTGCCGCGATAGACCACCGGATATTGAAAAACCATGCCGATGTTGCGGGCACGCGTCGACAGCCGGGTCACGCGCTGGTCGCCAAAATAGATGTCGCCGTGCGTGGGCGTTTCCAACCCGGCGATCATGCGCATCAAGGTCGTCTTGCCGCAGCCCGAAGGACCGAGCAGACAGGTCGTTGTGCCAGCCGGAAAGGTGATGGTCAGATCATCGACAGCCACGACTGCGCCAAATTGTTTGCGCAGGTTGTCGGTTCGTATGTCAAGCACAGCTCACTCTGCTCCTTTGCACACACCAATGCGGCGACCCGCCTGGAAGACGATCATGTGGTGCGGCTGGACGCCGATCTCGACCGCCTGGTCGATCTCGACGTGCTGCTGCGTCTGGTCGTCGCTGCGCACCACCGTCGTCAACACAATGCCGGCCACATCCAGATAGACAATCTCTTCGCCGCCCAGGTCTTCGCGCAGCAGCACTTTGGCGTTGTGCGTCAGCCAGCCGACGCCAGGGGGCTGACCAATGCGGATATGCTCCGGGCGAATGCCGATCTGCACTTCGCCGCCGGGCTGGCCTGGTTGTTCGCTGACGAAGCCGGTGCGGAACGCGGGCGTCTCAATGAGCTGCACGCCGCTTTGCTGGCGCAGAACGCCACTGACCAGATTCGCCTGCGGAAAGGCGACGTGGTGCATGGTCTGGGTGCGCTGCGGATTGGCGTAGAGCGCCTCCGGTGCGCCGCTTTCGATGATTTCGCCCGCATCCAGCACGGCGATCTGGCTCGCCAGCATCAGCGACTCGACGGCGTCGGAGGTGGTGTAGACAAAGGTCACCTTGAGCATCTCCTGCGTGCGCTTGAGATCGTCGATCAGGCGTTCGCGCAGCTTGAAGTCGAGACCGACCAACGGATCGTCGAGCACGTAGATGTCGGTGCGTTTAATCAGACCGCGCGCAATCGCAACGCGTTGCTTCTGCCCACCGCTCAGTTGGTCGGGTTTGCGGTCGAGCAACTCCTGGATGCCCAGCAGACCGGCGACGCGCTGCACTTCCGGTTCGATCTCGGCTTTGGGGACGCGCGCCAGGTCGAGCGGATAGGCGATGTTCTGCCGCACCGTGAAATGGGGATAGAGCGCAAACGACTGCGGCACATAGCCGATGTTGCGCTCGCCCGCCGAGAGGCGCGTGACATCGGCGCCGCGCAGCAGCACGCTGCCCTGATCCGGCGTCTCCAACCCGGTGAGCAGGCGCACAAGCACCGACTTGCCCGAAGCCGGCAGCCCAAACACGACGGTGAATTCGCCCGACTCCACGCTCAGGTTGACATCGCGCAGAATCTGTTTGTGACCATAGCTCTTGGCGAGATGGTGTAATTCAACTGCAATCATGCCTGTGTCGTTTCTGTTGGCGCCGTCAGCGTCCCAGCGACGCCAGCCAGGGCGCCAGCGCGATGCTCACGGCGAAGATGACAACAACCAGAAAGATAAACCAGATATAGAGCAACGCCGAACGCTTGAAATTGGCGGTGGGCGGGATGTTGCCAACGGCGATCTGGCTGATGGCGGAAACCACCAGCGAAATCAAACCGATCTGGTAGAGCTGCATACTTGCCTGTTGACCGAGTAGCACAATGCTCACCAGCATCCAGACCACGAGCACCGCCTGCAACGTGGCGGCAAAGGGGCGTTTGGTTGCGTTCATCTCACACCTCCCCGCGTACGGTGCCGAAGGTCATGCCGACCAGCAGGTATTTTTGGAAGAGGAAGATCATGATCGTCGGCAGCAAGACGTAGCCGGTCGATAGCGAGGCGACGAACGCCCAGTCGACGTTGCCGCCGGCGTTGACCAGCCCGACCGCCAGCGCGTAGGGGATCATCTGTGTGCCTGGGCCGCCCAGAATGAAGTTGAGCAAGAACTCATTCCAGACGAAGATCAGGTTGAAGATAAAGGCGGCGATCAGACCAGGCCGCACCTGCGGCAGCACCACGCGGAACATCACGTGCAGCCGTGACGCACCGTTGACAAAGCCGGTCTCATCGTAGCGCTGCGAGACGCCATCGATAAAGCCCTTCAGAATCCACAACGAGAAGGGGATGCTGAACATGGTGTAGAGCATCAGCACGCCAAACTGGTTGCGCCACTGAAACGCGTTGTACATCTGGAAGATCGGCACGACAAAGGCGGCGGCGGGAACCATGCGCGTCGACAGAATCAGGAACATCAGGAAGTTCGTGGCGCGGAACTTGTAGCGCGACAACGCATACGCCGCCAGAAACGACACGACGATCGCCAGACTCACCGATGTGATCGACAAGAACAGGCTGTTGACAAAGTATGGGATGGTGTTTGGTCGCGTCAACATCGAGATGATGTTGTCCACCGTCGGCTGAAAAAAGAGCTTCGGCGGGACAGCGAGAATGTCATTCGGCGTCTTGAACGAAGCCAACAAAATCCAGAAGACCGGCAGGAAAAAAAGGATCGCCACCAGCCACAAGAGCAAATAATAGAGCGTCGTGCGGGCACGCGATTGTTGCATCTTAAGCTCCCTCGCGATAACGGCGCAGATTCAGCACCCACAGATAGATCGAAGTGAACGCAATGGCGATCAGCAGCAGGATCACCGCCAGCGCCGACGAGAAGCCGATGTTGAGGCTGGCAAACGCATAGCGGTAGAGCTTGAGCGCAATCAACTCGGTGATATTGCCGGGGCCGCCGTTGGTCATCAAGAAGACCAGATCGGTCGTCTTGTAGGCGTCGATGGTGCGCAGCAGGATGCCCAGCATCAGGATGAACTTGCCATGGGGCCAGATCACGTGCCACAGCCGCTGCCAGATCGAGAGGCGATCCACCTCGGCGGCTTCCAGCTCGGCTTTGGGCACCGAACCAAGCGCAGCCAGCGTCATCAAGATCATGAAGGGCGTCCACATCCAGATGTCGACAAAAAGCACAGCGCCAAACGCCCAGTTGATGTTGGTGAGGAAGTCGATCTTCGCACCGGTCAGTTGTTGTAGCAGGTAGTTGGCAACGCCAAAGGTCGGTTCATAGATGAGTCGCCAGAAAAGCCCCGACGCCACCGGCGTCACCACCATCGGCACGAAGAGCAGCGTCAGCGCCAGCCGACGCCCAGGCATGTTGTTGCTGCCCCAGAACAGGAAGCCAAGCAGCACGCCAAGCGTCGTCTCAATGCTCACGGCCAGCACGACAAAGACAAAGGTGCGCCCAAACGCCGACCACAGATCGGCGTCGTTGTAGATACGGACATAATTGTCGATCCCGCTGAAGTCGGGCGGCGCCGGAGACATCAGCGAGTACTCATAGAAACTCATCCCAATCATCCACATCGTTGGGATGACGTTGAGCGCCACAAAGAAGATCAAGATCGGCAGGAGCAGTGTGAGCGAAAAGAAGCGCGACTCCTCAAAGCCGCGCAATGGCCCACGACGCCTGCGGGCGACGATCTGCTCGCTAGACTGGGCAATGTTGGCTGTACTCATGCAGTTTGCTCTTTGTGCTCTAACCCGTTCTGAAAATAGCGGTCTGCTCACCTTCCCGGAAGCTCAGAGCTTCCGGGAAGGTTGGTTCGTCAGTGTCTGACCGGATTAGCTCAGCGTCAGGCTCAACAGCTCCGCGGGCGGCGGTGTCTGTGTGCGTCCCTTGTCGAAGAGCAGTTGCTGCTGGCGACCGGCGATGTAGTCGAGCACCAGTTTTGGATCGTTAACCTGCCCCGACGCATAGGCGCTGTACGCCTCTTGCTGAATCGCCAACAGCTCGGCGTATTCGGGCAGATGCCAGAAGTCGCGCGAGCGACCTTCTTCGAGCATGTACTTAAAAGCGCGGGTGTACGGTTTCAAGTCCTCAAAGCCCTCCGCCTCAACGCCTTTCTTGCTCCACGGCAGACCACCCTTCGACACGAACTCGGCCTGGGTGTCGTCCTGATACCACCACTTGAGGAAGTCGATGCAGACGCGCATGTGGTCGTCGTCGTTGAAGGCGTTGATCACCCAGGGCTGACCACCCATGGCGCCGATCACCTTCTTCTCGCCATCCGGGAAGATGAATTTCGGATGCGGCACCGCCATCACCTTGCC
>DGFH01000287.1 GCA_002391565.1 Anaerolineales bacterium UBA3905 | reverse complement strand
TAAATGATCCGGCGCCCACCGAACTTTACCCTATCCTCTTCGTCGGCAGCGTCAGATGTGTATAAGAGACAGGGGCTGGTGCAGTGGTGGCTATGGCAGCGACGCGGACGCTCAACGCCGCGCCTTCTGCTCGACGCCGATGATTGGGAGCAGGCGTGGGCGCCGGTGAACCGGTATCCACGTCTGCTGGCGCGCTTCCTGGCCTGGCAGGAGGAGTGGGGCATCCGCCACGCCGACGGGGTGACTGCCGCTAGCCGCTGGCTGGTCGAACAGATTGGCCGGGTCAATCCAACGGCGCCGATTCTGCACCTGCCTAATGGCATCGACCCACCGGCGCCCGACAGCCTGCGATGGTCGCCCGGCGGTAGTGATGTACTTTTCTTCAGCCGTTTCGTGGAAGTATCGCCGACCTGGCTGGCGACCTTTTGGCGTACGCTGCACGTACAGCGTCCCCGCACGCGCCTGTGGGTGGCAGGCGCACCGATTCGCCCTGATCTGGCCGCTGCGTTTCGCCGGGAGATGCTGGCTGCGGGCACAGAGGCAGCCGCCAACGTCGTCTGGCTGGGCTACACAGAGCGCGCCCGGCTTGCTGCACTTTATCCGCAGATCGGTTGCGCCATTTTTCCGGCGGAGCCATCGGTGCTGCAACAGGCAAAATGTAGCGTGCGACTGGCGACCACCCTGCTATCCGGTGTGCCTGTCGTGGCGAGCGCAGTGGGTGAACAGGCTGCTTACGGGGCAGAAGGCGCAGCGCAGCTTGTGCCGGCGGGGGCGCGCCCGGAAGAGTTCGCCGCAACGGTGGCCGCCGTCCTCGCAGCGCCGGCGGCGCAGACAACACTGAGTGCGACTGCGCGACGGCATCTGTTGGAGCAGTACAACTGGCCGACGTTGGGTGGTCGCCTGCACGCGTTCTATACTGAATTATGTAAAAACACAACTCCTGTTGATAACAAGCCTCTGTGAGAAGTAATGGCATCAACAGGAGTGCGCCCCGGCCAGCAGCTCTACCGTGCGGGTTCAATCACATGTAACGACGACAAATCGGAGAGTTCCACTTTACCCGCATTGGTGATCCAGCCCCGAAAACCATCGTTGCGGAACGCCTGTACGTTGGAAGCATAATAGGGGATGATGTACACGACATCATCGTGTACAATCCGTTGCATCTCCCAGATGATCTCCCGGCGCCTGTCCTGGTCAAGCTCAACCGCCTGCTGAGCAAAAAGGTCATCATACACGGGATTGGAATAACCAGTCTCGCTCATGCCGGTCGGAATCGCATCGGTGGTCATCACGCCGAGGAGGAAGGCCGGATCGGGGTCGGACCCCCAGCCCCACAAGATGATGTCGTAGTCGAAAGCTGGGCAGCAGATTGCCGTCAGCGCATCAGGGTCGAGCGCCTGCAACTCGGTCCTGACGCCGATCTGCGCCCAAAGGCCATTAAGAATCTCAGCCATGCGCGGTGCGCCTGTGCTGTCGGAGGGCCAGGCAAGACGGAAGGTCAGGTCACGAGAGCCGTCAGGCATTTCGCGTACGCCGTCATTGTTGGTATCCAGATAGCCAGCGTCGTCCAGCAGCTGGTTCGCTTTCGCCAGATCGAAGGCGTAGTCTTCTATCGTATCGTTATACCAGGCGCCCAGGCTGTCGGCCACCAGCGTCAGACCGGGGTTGCCTAAGCCCAACAAAATCACATCGATGATCTGCTGTTTGTCGGTGGCGTGCGCCAACGCCAACCGTACAATTCGGTCGCGCAGCGCTGGATGTCCGGAGCAGACGCCGTCATCGGGCGGACAGTTTTCCGGCGTCACCTGGTTGAAGATGATGTCGGCAATATCGGGCGCAGCAGGCGGGCCAACGACCAGGGTGATGTTGGGATCGTTGCGCAGGCCTGCCACTGCCGTTGCCGGCATCTCGGTGATCATGTCCACCTGTCCGGTGCGCAGCGCCTGCACCAGACTGTCCTGATTGTCGAAGGTCTGGAAAATCACACCGTCGACTTTGGGCGGATAAAGCGGATGCGTCTTGACCGCGTCGAGACGCACAAACTGATTTTGCTGGTGCTCGGCCAGTCTGAACGGGCCACTGCCGATCATGGCGTCGTTGGCAAAATCGGCGGCGCCTTCACCGGCGTGCTCTTCCCAGATGTGTTTAGGCAATACAAAGAGGTAAAGCAGTTGGCTCTCCAAATTGGGGATTGCTTCTGTCAACGTGAGCACAACGGTGCGCGGGTCAGGCGCTTCGACGTTAGCGAAGCGCCCGGTATAGGCGTTGAGGAAAGGAAACTCTGTGTGCGCCTGATAAAACCGATAAGAGAAGGCGATGTCCTCGGCGGTGAGCGGTTGACCGTCATGGAAGGTGAAGCCGTCGCGAATCGTGAACGTCCAGACCAGACCGTCGTCGGAAACAGTAAAACTCTCCGCCAGTTCGGGCGTATAGGCGCCGTCCAGTTGCAACTCGAACATCGCATCATAGACCAGGCCGTAGATCGTGTACGCCTCGGACAGCACTCCGACGCCTGGATTGAGCGAATCCGGACTGCCACCCCAGCCGATGCGCACCACAGCGCTGGCGGGAGCGCCATCTCCTGTAGCGCCGGCTTCGTCACCCGCAGGCGTTGCTGCGCCGCCACAGGCCGCCAGCAGCAGCGCCGTCAGCAATGTCACAATGATATTCACTTTCCCAAGCATGATCGCCCCCTCTGAGGAACCCATGAAGTTCGGTGTGGAAAACAAGTCGGCGGCGCTATCATAGCACCGCCGACTTGTTTCACTAAAACCGCCAAATTGTTCGCCGCAGCGACCGATCACGCCTCTTCGATAATCTCGTATTGCAACGTAATCGGCGCCACTGCCCGCAACATTGCCTGCGCCGGGCAATACTTCTCCTCGGAGAGTTGCATCGCTCGCTCCACTGCAGCCGGATCGATGCCGCGTCCGCGCAGCACATAGGTGATCGTGATGGCAGTAAAGACGTGCGGGTGCTGGGAGGCCCGGTCGGCGTCCACCTTGACTTCAAAGCCAGTCACCTCCTGGCGCTTCTTGCGCAGAATGGAAATGACGTCCATTGCCGTGCAGCCCGCCAGACTCATCGCCATCAACTCCATCGGGCGCGAGCCTTCGTTGGCGCCCCCGACGTCAGGGGCAGCATCCAGAATAATGGGATGGCCGCTGTCGGCGACGGCCTCGAATTTCATGCCTCCTAACCAGGTCACTTGCGCTTTCATGTTTGGGTCATCCTTTCCCCTGTTTATGCACTGGATTTATTTAAACTTGTCAGTTTTCGCTATTACGACTTTCTCTATTTCGACCAATCGACGGCCATCTGTTTGCGACCATGAAGTTCCTTATCGACCGCCATGGCAGCGATAGCGCCCTCAGCGGCGGCGATGACGGCCTGCTTGATATGATTGCACAGCACATCGCCCACTGCATAAACGCCGGGCAGCGCAGTGCGGAATTCCTTGTCGACGACCAGACAGCCGCTCTCGCTGACTTCGAGCTGATCCTGCACGAAGTCGGTAATTGGACGGGCGCCCTGCACGTAGAAGAAGGCGCCAGTCACAGGCAGCAATGTCTCACCCTGGCCGCGCCGGGCAATCCGCAACCCTTCGACGTGGCTTTTGCCCACGACTTCACGCACCACTGTGCCAGGATGCACCGTGACCTTGGGATGGTGGCTGATCTCATGCACCAAATGCTCCGGCGCCTTCAGATCGGGCGTGGGTGACAGCAAATGTACATGCCCGGCAAAGCGCGTCAAGAAGAGCGCCTCTTCGATGGCTTCATCGTTGTTGCCTGCGACAGCAACTGTTTGCCCCTGAAAGAAAGCAGCATCGCAGGTGGCGCAATAGGAAACGCCGCGACCGAGCAGATCATCTTCACCTTTAACGCGCTGGCCGCGCCCCATCGAGCCGGTGGCGATGATCACGGCGCGGGCGCTGTAGGTGCCAGCATTGCCAAAGACTAGCTTTGGCTCACTCGTCAGATCAACGGCCTGCACCTTGTCCTGGATGAAGCGGGCGCCAAAGGATGCCGCCTGGTCGCGCATGCGTTGCAGGAGTTCGGCGCCGCCGATCTCGCCTACGATTCCCGGATAGTTGGCGATCTTGGATGTAATGCCCAACGCGCCAGCCGTCAATCCCTTGTCGATCACAGCAGTCTTCAGATCAGCGCGGGCGGTGTACATGGCGGCAGTTGCTCCCGCCGGCCCACCGCCGATAATAACAACATCATATTCGTGTTCAGATGCTTCTGAGCCGTCGATGCCCGGCTCAATGCCGTTTAAGTTGAAGTTAAAGTCCATATTCCGTAGCCTCCTGGGGAGTTAGATGCACGGACAACGGGTTGGTTACAAG
>DGFH01000103.1 GCA_002391565.1 Anaerolineales bacterium UBA3905 | reverse complement strand
CCCTCTCCCTCCGCCAAAGCCGCCAAAATGGTTCACGGGGAGGTCGCATAGCCCGGTCGAGTGCGCCCGCCTGCTAAGTGGGTAGGGGCGGTTTCGTCCCTCGAGGGTTCAAATCCCTCCCTCCCCGCCATTTTAATTGCTGGCTGTTGTATACTGTGTATTGTCTGTTGCCATGCAATGAGAATGTTCGTTTTATGTCCCCGTAGCTCAGTGGATTAGAGCGCTTGGTTGCGGTCCAAGAGGCCAGAGGTTCGAGTCCTCTCGGGGATGCCAATAGCTTGTCAGACCATCGCGGAGACCCGGTTTTCCAGTCAACCACACTGGAAAAACGGGTCTCCGCCATTCTACGGCCTGACGTTTATTGTCGGACGATCAAAACCGTTGGCCGCATGGAGAGAAGCGCATGAACTGGCTGGCTCTCGTCGCCGCAATCGCCTGGGCAATCTGCATGACAACGCCTTGCGAGCGCCCTGCATCGCCCACACCCTCGGCTGGCTAATTGCGGGACGCCTTGCCCAATCAGCGAAAAGTAAACGCGGTTTCCACCGTCACGTCGGAATACAATTCACGCGTGGGCCGGGCAATCGTCACGCCGGCGACGTTGCTTTCGTCGAGGGCAAGCGTTGCCTGTGCGCCGTAGTGCTGCGCCAGCGCTGCTGGCGTGATGGCGGTCAGGTTGTGATAGTGCAGCTTGCCATCGGCGTCGCAGTAAAACCAGCCGCCGCACGCCGCCACCAACTCCCACACCTGATCGAGCACAGATTCGTCGTCCAGCCAGACGTAGCGGATGGGAAAGATGCCGCTGTCGATTGTGGGGCGCACGCCGGGATGGGCGGCAGCGTAGCTGCGGGTGACAAAATCCGTCCCATCCACTAACCCGGCAGCTTCAAGCAACCGCACAATAAGCGCAGAATTTGCGAATAGCTCGTACTCGGCCCCGTGTTGTGGTTCTGAAAGGCCGCCACCCGCGCCGCCTTCACCGGGTTCGTCAGCGCAATGCCAATCGCCCCGCTCGCCGGGCCGCGAAAGCTGTAATTGCCCGTATTTGCCTTCGTGTTGCTAATCGTCACTGCGGTGCCGCTCAGCTGCGTGCCCTCCAACAAACTTTGCGTCTCCGCACTCAATTGACCTGCACGCACCCATGCCATTTAACATTCTCCTTTTCCCAACACGCAACACGCCCAATGCACGCACCCATGCCATCTACTGCCAGGTTAACCGTTTATCTTCCCGAAGCTGCCGGGAAGATTGCGAGCAATATCACGTGACAACCTGGAAATCGATAATATTCTTCCTCGCCCCTGCTCACACTTCCCACAACTCCACCGACGCCCGCCAACGCAGCCCGCCAGCGGTGCGGTATGCCTCAGCATTGATGGCTGGCGATGAGCCAGCGTTGACGTTGCAGCTGGCGCCATCTGGCCCCACAAACGTCACGTCCCCGGCCACAGCCAGCGCATATTGAGTGCGCACGGTGGCAAGTTGGGCGTCTGTCAGCGCCACCCACGCCAGGCTAAAACGCCGTTTCGCCCCACTCACCATCAAATCCCGCCGAATGGCGCCATTAGCCAGCGTCACCACGCCACCGACATATTGGCTGTTGACGCTGTAGCTGCTGACCTGGGGCAGAGTCACGCCAGCCAGTTGGGTATTGGTCATCGTTATGCTCCATCTGGGCGGCAATCTTGGACGTAGTGGTAGTGGCAATGCCGTTGGCATCTAGCCCGCCTAGGAAACTCGCTTGCCTACCGCCGCCTTCAACGTTATCCACGCCGAGGGCGCTTTGCGCAGCGCCCAGCGCTTCGGGTACGGAAATGCCCATCTCTTGCGCCAGTTCCTGAGCAATCTCCCCAGCCAACGCCGCCATGCTCTGCTCGCCGAGGATCATCTGGCGAACACGTTCTTTGGCGGCATCCTTGTCCAGCAGTTCTGGACGAAGACCAGCCTGAAACTCCTGCAAAATCTTCGCCGCAGCCTGTTGCGGGTTGGCGCTGTTGGCAATTTCGTCAAAAATGCCGGGCGCTTCCGCCTTGAACTCTCCCAGCCACTCCTGATCACCTAACCCATCCCGCATAATCGCCGCCAACCGCCGCGCATTTTCATTGATCGCATCCTGCCGCGGCCCTTCCATTCCCGGCCAGGTCACATCCATCGACAGCGCGCCCTGTAACTGCCCGCCAACCATCGACTCAATACTGCTCTGCAGGCTACTCTGCATCGAACCCACGCCACTGCCGGCAGTGCTGGCCGCCGCGCCTACCGCTGACAGCGCCGCCACCCCAACCTGCCCGGCCAGCGACGTATAGGCATTCTCTAGCCGTTGCGCCTGCGCCGCGGCGTGCGCCATATCGACGCCGGCGCCAATTACCTCCAGACCTTTCGTCACCGCCAGCACCTGCGGCGCCGTTGCCCCCAGCATCGTCAGCGCGCCGCTCAGGCTCGTTGCCTCCACCGCAATCTGCGCCAAATTGCCGCCGCCGCCGTCGCCGCCGCCAGCCTCCTCGATACGGCTCATCGTCTGGCGGTAATTACCTTCCAGTTGCTTCAACTGTTTGCTCGCCTCGTCGCGCAGCGATGCAGAAAAAATCGTTTTCGCGTCAGCCACTTATCCCGCTCCCCTCCGCCGATTGTCAGGCGACATCCCCGGCCACTGGGCTATACTTAAATCATCCGTCCCATTGGGACGCCTGACACGGAGCGAAACCATGAATCCCGAACGCACCTTTCCCGCCTGGCCTGAAGAGGACCCAGCTGCGCCCCGCCATCCTGCGCCCATTGCCCCTTTACTGCGCACCGCCCCGCGTCCGCGCCGCCCGGTGCAGCGCGGCACACTCTACTTGCGCGACTGCGGCCCGCAGAATATCACTGCCATCTTTGCGGGTTGGGTCTTCGGCTTTATCGGCTTTATCCTCTTCTTCAGCCTGCTCGCCCTACTCAATATCCTCATTCAGACGATCTACGCGTACCTCTACTCGCTCTAGCGCGTCGTAAAGCGTGTCATGCCACCGGATACGCCCCCACTCCGCCGCCGTCGGCTGCCACTTGCCCGCAAAAAAATCGGGCATCCGATCCTCAATCCGCTCTATCTCCCGCACCTGCAGCGCTCGCATCAGCCGCGGCCATGAGATAGCGTCCAACTCCTCCAGCGTCCGATTCGGAAACAGCCGCAGCAGCACCATGTCCCAATACGCATCGGGCAGCCCCGCCGACATCGCCAGCAGCCCCGCCCCGCGCTGTGAGGCGCTCTCCTCTAACGCGGCGTCGGCGTCTTCGCGGCGGCTATCTCGACACCATCGAACAACAGCCGCCGCTTCGCTTCCCCCAGCGCCATCAACTCCTTCAGAGCGTTCGTTACCCCACCGCTAAGCCACAGTATCAGCCGCACATCGAGATCGTCCAGCCGCGCGATCAACGTCGCCGCGTCTGTAACCAGCGTGCCATCAACCAGCCGCACATGCACGCCGGTCAACTTGCGCTCCAGGATCGGCAGCGTCACGGCGTCATTCCCGGCTATCGCGCCTACATACCACTCCCGCAGTTCTGCACGGCTCCACACATCCGACAGATCGACCCAATTCCCGGTCAACTCCGGCAACGTGCACTCGATACGGATAATCATGTCAGCTTACTGCTCGCACCGGCGCCCCACTCAACCGCACCTTCGGCCCGCTCGTAATCTTCCCCGTCGCCTGCGCACTCAGGTTATACCCCGTCACAAACGCCTGCGTCGTCCACGTATACGTCACCGTGTCTCCGCTGGCGTCCTTGAACGCAATCGCCGCCGTCACCTTATTCGGCGTAATCGCCAGCGGGCCAAGCACATCATCGACAACCTTGTCCCACTTCGTCACCGTAATGCTGGCGTCGTAGCTGGGCAACCCTGGAATGAACTCCTGCGCCGAACTATCCAGATTCGTCGTCTCCAGTTCCGCCACCGCCATATTCAGATCAACCTGCTCCACATACGCCGTCAGATTCACGCTGTTCAACGTAAACGTACAATTCTTCGGCCCCTTCACACCCATAATCGCATCCTCCTATGCACTCAAACTCACCACACCCATACATCGAATCGCCGTCGCGCCGCCCAGACTGGCGCACGCCAACCGCACATAACGCCCCACCGTCCCCGTCAACATCAGACGATACCCACCCACCGTTGACAGGGTGAACGTTCCCGCATCCGCCCAATCCACCTGATTCGCCGACGACTGCACCCGAATCAGCGCATTCACTGCCGTCCCCGTAATCGCCGCCACATGCAAAAACGCCTGCCCGCCGGTCGTAGACCCCACGCCAAAATCCACCGCAGCGCCCTCTTCAAGCGCATCAAACGTCCCATCAAACACCCGCAACCCCCGCACCGCACCCACCGCCGTGCCCCACTGCCCGTTCAACGTCACCAGCCCCGCCACCGGCGCCCCAAACACCATGTTGTAATCGGTCGCCGCCGGCAACACATAGCACACACAGTTGGCGTCCGATTCCTGCGTCACCACCGTCACCACAGCTTGACCGGCGCCAAAGCGGGTGCGCATCTCCGCCTCAAACCCATTGGTCAGCACACCCTCAAAATACCCGTTCTGGGCAACCGTACACTTCGGCAGCAGCGGCACAAACTCCTGCGCAGCGCTTGCCAGGCTCGTGCGCTCCGCTTCGCCTACCTCGAACGTCACATCGACCTGGCTCGTGGCGGATGAAAAATCAAACTCATCCACCCACACCCGCATCTCAGTTCCCCTCATAGCCACTGCTCCATTTCCACCATCAGCGTACACCCAAACACATTCAGAGTGTCCAGATACACATCGGCGCCATCCCGCACCGACATCACCTGCACATCCGTCGTCGTCACCCGATCCAGCGCCGCCGTCACCGCCGTCGCTAATTCCCGCGCCGCTGGGTAATCCGTCGCCCAACAGCGCACTGTCAACACCGTGTGCGCCGCCGTCACGTTGGCGTCGAGCGCATACTCACGCTCACCGCTTTCCCGCCCATACGTGATCGCTGGAAACACCGGATTCAACCGGATCGCCACCGGCCACACCCGGTCACCTACCGCCGCCGCCACCGTCGCATCCGTGCTCAACAGCCCGACCAACACTTCTTCCGGCGTCGCCATCAGCGCCCCGCTCCTCGTTCCAACGCATCTCGAATCAGGCCGGCGATCCGTTCTCGATTGTCTTCCAGCGCCGGGCGCATGTAGGGCCTCGCCCGCATAAAGCGGGTCCCCATCTCCTGGTAGATTGCATACTCGGCGCCGGCGGCCACCACCGCCTCACGGTCAGTCACACTCACCGTCTGGATCGAATTGCGCAGAAAGCCAGTATCGACCGGCGCCTTCACCTTCGCCGCCCCCTCCACCAAGAACGCCGCCGCCGCCAACCCCTGCCGCAGCGCCGCCCGGCTGGTCAGCCCGTCCAGCTGCCGGATCGCCTCGTCAATGCCCTCAATCCGAACCCGAATCTCCAATCTCCAATCTCCAATCTCTATTGCACTCGCCGCACTTCCACCACAAAACACGTAGCGCCCCGCTTCGGCCACCCCACCACCTGGTAGACCTCTGTGGGGCTGAGCGTTGTCCCCAACCGCTTCGTCACTTCAATTCGGTGATCCGGCGTCACCGCTGCCCCGTCGCTCAATCGCAGCCGCAGCCGTGCGCTCAGTTCCACCACCAGCCCGGCCACACTGCCGCCCCTGGCCGCCGTCCCCGGCTCAAACCCGCACGGAATTTCGCTGCCCGCCGTATAGCTGATCGACTCCTGCCCGAAGTCCCCATCGACCGCCATCGGCGCCAGCAGCTTGCACGCATCCATCATCGCCGCTGCCTGTGTTGATTGCATCGAAGCCAGTTCAGCCGCCGTCAGCATCGCTCACCCTTCCACCCTTCCACACGTCCCACAACAAACCCTTGTCAGACGCTCACGGTCTCCCGCCCCACCACATATAACTCCACAGCAGCGCCGACAACACATACGCACTCGCCGCAAGCAACAGCGCCGTCTGCCAGCCCACGTCCAACATCTCCCGCACCTGGCTGTAAAAGAGCGGCACGGGCGCAAACAACAACCCAAACGCCAGCACAAACACCGTCCGATGCCAGGGCGGCAACCGCACCGCCGTCTCCACATGGCCGGACAACCGGTTAATGTCCTGCCGCAACGTCCCCATCTCCCGATCCATCCGGCGTTCCAGCGCATCGATCTTGGCGCTCAACCGGGCGCCCCACTCGTTCAGCATCAAGATCGTTTTCGTCTCCGCCGCTTCCGTCTTCGTCTGGTCATGGAACAGCAGGTAATTTTTCCCCTGTCCCGGCCTGCTTGCCTCGAACGCCTCCACAATCCCCAAACCATCCGCCAGCGCCTGCGCCAACAACGCCCCCGTCTGAAACGCCGACAGATCGCCAATCTCCGCCTGCGTCGTAATCACGCTCACATCCAACTCATAATGCAACTCCAGCCCCACCAACCGGCTGGAACACGTGTTCAACACCACCAGACGGGCGCCGCTGGCGCGCACCACCGCCGTCAGATCGCTCACCGACACCGCCCCATCGCTCAGCGCAATCCCGGCCTCGCTGCCGTGCGTCGCAAACCAGACAACCTCCCAATCATGCCGCCGCAGCGCCTCCAACACATCCCGCCGCGTCACCGTCCCCACCAGCGTCACCGGACGCAACGCCGCCGAAATCGCTCGCACCTCATCAGCTATAGCGGGCAAGCCAAAATCGGGCGCAATCAGCAACACATTCACGCATCCCACCTCACCATCTGCGCCGACACCACGCCGCCGTCACCGGCCTGCCTCCGCAACGACGCAGCCAGCGCATCTAGCGCAGCGATCATCTGGCTGCGCTTATAGTCGCCGCCATCTGCGCTGAAGTCATAACTCAGTTTTAATTTGGCTTTCCACGCCTGCACAGCCTCGAAGGCGGCCATGTACACATCGTAACGAGCGCCACGAATCAACACAGCGGAGGGCGCCGTCGCAAACGTCCAACGCCCCCGTTGCCGGTCGGCGCTGGTGGCCGTCAGCGGATTGTAGCTGTCGTCCACCAGCACCTCATTCGCTTCCCACCAGCCCGCCGCCGCCCGCCAGGTCAAATACTGCGTCGCACCACCCGGCGCAATCGTCGGCTCCGGCGTCAACGGCTCGTAGAACACATCGACGGCGTTGTTGTCGAGAAAACTCTGCAGTTCATCATCCGTGAACGTTGTCGAGGCGCCTGCCGGGTCTGCAATCAACAGGCGCACCTGGCTGATCAACGCCGCCATCGATGCACGCGCCATCAGCTACCTCCGCGGCAGTTTATAGCAGCGAATCTGCGCCCCAATCGTGCCCGCCGCTGGCGTGAAGGTTACGTCCAGTTTCCCATCGTTCTGGATGAAGCGGGCGGATTCTAGCGGACCTATGATCTTCGTGGCGTTCTGTGCGATCACCGTGTCCAGCCCGCCCTGTCCAGCCCGCTGCGCCGGCGGGTTGTCGCCCGGCAACACTGTCACCGTCAGATCGTTAGCGGCGCCCGCTGTGTTCTTCACCTCCAGCAACACCAGTTCCGACAGACCTCCAACATCCGCCGACAACGTCACCGCCGTCGAACCCGTGTCCAACACATCCGCCGTTGGCTGCGCAATCCCCGCTGCGTCCGGCGTCAACGTCGTCACTGTGATTGCAGTTGCGTTAGCCATCAGCTACCCACCTTTGCGTAGAGCACGCCCAGCGCCGACGGACGCACCACCTTCGCCCCAAACAGCAGCAGACCACGCACACCATCTGCAAAGCTGTCCTGCAAGCGAATCGCTTCCATCGTCGGCTGCCGCTGCACCGCCAAACTGATCGCCTGGCGCACGCCGTACATCACCCGGTAGGTCGGCGTGGCCTGCCCGTCGTTGGTCACATTGTTCGACACATAGATGTCGAACCCGGCCACCCGCCCGATAAAACCGTTCACCATCGCCTCACCGGTCACACCTGCTGGATTCGCCGCAAACGTGCCCGATTTACGCAACATGCCTTCGTACCAGGGCGGCAGCACGACCCAGCGCCCTTCCTGCGGCACATTCGCCTCGGTCAGCTTCACGCCCATATCCACCAGCTGCTTGTATGGATCAACATCGCTAGTGCCGTAGCCGATCACCTTTGCACTGGCGCCATCCGCACCGATCTTATTTGCCGCCGCCGCCGACCCGTGCAGACCGGCGATGTACTGGTCGATCACGTCGCTGATCGCATACGCCGCTTCCCGCATCGCCTCATCCATCAGCTTGGGGCGAGTCTGCGCCTGATCAACGTCGTCCACCTTGAACGCGAAATACTTCGCCTGGTCGATCAACAGCGTCTGCGACGCATCCGCCAGCGTCTGCCAGCTCAGCGTCGTGCTGTTCTTCGTATACGGCGAGACCGTCACCGCGCCAATGCCGCCGATCTTCACCGTGTCGCCTTCGTTGCGGATGTCGCCCTCGTAGTCCCGATTGCACAGCCCGGCGAACACCTGCGCCTTCTGCAAATTCTGAAGCAGCCGCGCCGCCCAGATGGTTGGAATGAAATTATCAACTGCCATAGTTCACCTCATGAACTCAATTGCCGGCGAGCGCCGCCTGCACTTCTGCCCAGCGTGCGTTGATCTCTTCCGGCTTCATCTTGCGTACATCGTCCATCGTCAACTTGCTGGTGCGCCCCGGATTCGTCGCCGCCACCTGCACCGGCGCCGGTTTCAGCTGCGGATACGCATTCAACACACGCTGCACCGCCGCCTCCACATTGACCGGCTTGCCGTTCTCGTCGAACTCCGGCTCCACCAGCCGCGCCAACAACTCCGGGTTGACCCCTTCCTTTGCCGCCGCCCGCGCAATCGCCGCTTCCGCCAACGCCTGCCGTAACTGTTGCTGTGCGGCCTGCGCCTGTTGCTGCGCAGCCTGCGCCTGTGCCTGCAACCGCTGCGTCTCGGTCATCTGCTGCGCCTCATACTCGGCCAGTTTCGCCTCCAGCGTCTTCAGCTTGCCGTTGACCTCATCAAAGCGGCGCTTGGGAATCATGTGCTCAGCCTGGCTATCGGTCTTTTCCGTCGCCGCCGACGCTTCGCCTGCCTGCACCGTCCCGCCTGTCACATCCTCACTCATCCTGGCTCCCTTTCGTGTTTACCGTGCAACGCCACGTGAACCACTCCCCAGCCGCAAACAAAAAAGGGGCAACCCCGGCGCCGGATTTCTCCGTCCAGGATTGCCCCTCTGCTCACTCGCTCTGGGGAAACTAAAATTTCAACGTACAACTACCGTCTGATAATAACAGATTGTCAGACCAAAATCAAGCAGAACGCAACGCCGCTTCTCGCACCTGTGGCCCCTCATACAGGAACCACCACCATTCTGTACGTGGATGTTCGTCAGCCGCTGGCAGGATGTCCTGCAATCGTCGATAGTTAGCCGCCAACACATCGTCTATCGTCGCAATCTGCGCACGTTGCATTTCCGTCAATTCATTCCATTGGGTCTCCAGGTTGGACCGCACAATCAGTGCGTGCCAGGCAAATGTCTCCCAGTTGTCTTCTTCTTTGTCGATCCACTCAACATATTTCGCATGAACAGCAATCCGTTCTATTGCCGTCAACTGCTTGCTCATTGCTGCACCCGCCATATCCCATCAACCAACACAATACGCACCGGGCAAACTGATGCAAGATACTTCGACCAATCTTCGACCCAATAGAACGAATGCACCTGTCCGCTCGCTTGATTGAATTGTAGCACTTCATTGGTGGCTCGATCAAAGGCCAGCCACATCAACACGGAACGGGCCTTCGACTGTCGGGTAACAAAAATTTCCTCATAGCGCCTATTCATCGCCGCTAGAAAACGAGCTTCATACTCAGTTATTGTTTGGCATCCCAGCGCCGCACCATGACGCTCAAAATGATATGCCAATTGCGGCAACTTCCGCTGCCCAAACAGTGACCGAACCGTGGCATCTACATCCAGCTTCGCCAATTCAACCATCACCCACCTTCTAACATCCTCGACTTGCTGCCGCTGCTGCGCCACTCGCATCCACCGCTTGGCCTCACTGTCACCCACCACCGCCCGCAGACTCTTGACATACCGACTATCGCCCCAATCCGGGTCACGCCGCACACCCACAAGTCAATCAACCTCACCGCCCCCGCGCCAGCAGTTCTCAATTTGAATGGGATTGAGAAGCGCTGCTTGTAGTGGGAAGCGCTGAGTGCGGTGCGCAGGTGCGGTCAACCGGGGGGAGCCGAGTGTGCGGGTGCGCTATAGCACCGTGAATGAAGGCAATGGTGTTGTAAAACGCAATCCGCAGAGCCTCCCCATCACGGCAAGGCAGCGTGATGGCAGAGTTGGTGCGCGCAGACACAGCGAGCACAGAGGCTGGGGTGTTGCTGTGGTTCAGGTGAGCTACAGGATGTGGGGTCGTGGCAAGCGCTTTGGTTAAGGCGGGCGGTCGAGTTCGAGGTCATGGAACATGAAGGCGAGCAGCGCCGCCCAGGACTCGAAATAGATGTAGCGGGTCAAGGTGCGGATGTCGTCAAAGAAGGTTCGCCGTGCGCCCAAGGCGAGGCGAATCTGTTGGTAAGCAGCATCAGTCAGGGTCAACGCAGTGTGCAAGAGAAACGCCAGCAGGTTGAGGCTGAGCAGCAGGGCGGCTAAGTGCTGTTGGCCGTGTCCGAAATTGTGTTCGAGATGATACCCATGATTTTTGAGCGTGTTGTGGTTCTCGTTTTCAGTCTTCCAGCGCGCCCGCCCCGACGCTACGATCGGCGCCACACTTTGGTCGGTGAGGCGATGATCGGTGATAAAGGTGTTGTGATAGACCTGCGCTTGCGTATCTTCACGGACGATGATGAGTTCGCACCAGTTCACGGGAATGGCATCGGCGCTGTCGCGCAGGAGCACATCATTGACAAAGCGGTAGGTCCAGCGCTCCCGACGCCGGCCGTTCCAGTGCGTGGCGACAATCTCACGGATGAGCTTGAGTTTAGTCAACTCGGCGACTTGCTCGTAGAGAAATGGATGCGATTCGGGCAGACAGACCATGATGAAGTGGCAGTGATGCTCACGCAACCAGGCGCAAGCGGGCTGGTGGCTGTGCAAATCATCGGTCAGCACCGTGAGGCTGCCGGGGGCGAAGCGATGTGCATGCTGTTCGAGCCAGCGGCGCATGGCGGCTTGTTCGCTATCTTGCTTGTCGGCGCCATCTTGGGGTGTGATGAACTCAGGCTCCAGGCTAATCACATAGTCATGCCCAGGCGCCACCAGCACCGGCGCAATCACACTATGGGTGTAGTGCGTCTTGTCCCCTTTGAGCCGGCGCGTGCAGTGGTCGCAATGGATGGCATCGGAACTGAAATACTGCACCCCATCCAGCGCACAGAGCCATTGCTGTGCAAACCCATGATGATCGTCCAGCAGCCCTTGCGCTTGGAGGTCGGCAAATGTCTCCCAGTACAACCCGCCCACATGGCTCGGCGCCACAGGGTCAAGCAAATTGCGAATCTCGTTGTCGCTCGGAATCGCACTGACGCCAAAGAGACTTTGGGCGTTATCCCGTCCCTGGCGCACCCGCATTTCGCGCTGATAAGCCAAAAACGACGGCGATTGCGTGAAAAACACGCCCAAAGCACTCAGGCAGGCATCGCTCACCCTATACAGTTGGTGGTTGCCACCCTTGCGCACGTCAGGCAACTGTTCCGCATACCCTCGCAACCTGGTCATGAATCGCTTGAACATGGCCCACCTCCCATCTTTCATCTTAGCTCAAGGCTGTGGTGTACACGTTCTCACTTCTGCCACCTGCTACGCCAATTTCAAATTGAGAACTGCTGACTTATACGGCTTCGTCTTCCAATACCCCAACGCCGTCTGCACCTGCTCCGGCGTCACCGGCGGCAGCCCGGCCTGCGCCGCCAAACTCGGACCCATCACCGTCGGCGTCCAATTGGGATCAGGCATCGTCGCCGCCAGCAACTCCGCCAACGCCGCCCCCGTCACCTCCGAAATCACCCCGGCCGCCATCGCAATCGTCAGCAGCCCCGCCATATACTCCCGATCCTGATTGTCGATCGCCGCTTTCAGGTCGGCCACAAATGCGGGAAGCTGCTGGTGACTGATATTGACCCGTTTTGATGCAAAGAAAGTTAAGCGCCAACCGCCTTCGGCGCACTGAGGGTGCTCAAATGACGCCGTGCAAATTCCACCGGACTCAGGTAGCCAAGAGCCGAATGACGACGGCGCAGATTGTAAAAGCCTTCGATGTAGAGGAGGATGTGGCAACGCGCAGCGGCGTGTGATGCAAAGGGCTGCTCCTCGACGAGTTCGGTTTTGAGCGTGGCCCAGAAGCTCTCCATCAAAGCATTGTCGTAACAATTGCCGCTGCGGCGCATGCTGACCTGCGCCTGGATGGCCTGCAAGCGAGCTCGTAGCTGGCATACTGGCTGCCACGGTCAGAATGGTGCAGCAGCCCCGGCGGCGGCTGGCGCGTGACCAATGCTGCGTCAAGCGCACGCTCAACCAGTTGAGTTGTCATGCTTGCATCCATCGCCCATCCAACAACTTTCCGAGAAAAGACATCCATCACCACCGCCAGATAGAGCCACCCTTTATCTGTGGGGATGTAGGTGATGTCAGCGACCCACTTCGTATTGGGCTGCTCGGCCATGAGGTACTGCCGCAACACGTTCTCGGCCACCGGCAGCTTGTGCTTACTCTCCGTCGTGCAGATACGCCAACGCCCTTTGCACTTGCCGCGCAGACCTGCCTGGTGCATCAATCGCGCCACCCGCTTCCGGCCACAGCGTATCCCCTGCGCTTGCACTTCAGTATAGATGCGGGAACTGCCGCAGCGCTGGCGGCTCTCTGCATGCACATACCGAATCAGCTTACTCAATTGTTCGTCCCCTTGCTGCAGACAGCCCCTCCGACAGCCCTAACTCGCGTTCGACTTCGGCTATCGACCTGCCGCTCCTCGCAGCGAGTTCAAGAGCGAAGCGGTTGAACTCGCTGCTGTATGTTCGTCGTGTCGCCCTCATTGTCATCATTGCCTCCATTCATAGTGTAAAGGATTGATCTCTCCCTCCACTAAAACGAGGCAACATCAGATAAAAGCGTCCCGGCCGATTGGGGGATTCACTCCGCCGACGATGCACGACAGACTACACATCTCCCGTTACTCCAACGACAATCCGGGGCTACGGCCCCAGGAGCTAATCGTGCCGATCCACAGCGACAATTGGCGGAGCGAATCCTCGGCGATGTTCAGATGCACGGCGACATTACCGTTGCCGTCTAGCCTGTTGCATCAGTTGCGGCTGCCGCCGAATTTCGGCGGCAGGCGACCCAATTTGCCCGTGATCACGGTGCATTAGGGTTAGCGCGGAATGCAGTCCGTGAGGGTATGGCGATAAAGCTAACTGATGGTCTGCCCAGCCGGCTGGGCGCCCTACACACCGCCATTCAAGGGTTATGGGCCAATTTGGAACGACACCTGCAGCTGGCGTCGCCCGAAGGACAGGCCCCGCTCCGGCGGCTATTATCTCGACTTCCGGCGTAAGCATCAGCTGCACTCCTGATGCTTCGCCGTTTGGCGTCAGCTGCCGTGTTTGCGTAACGCCTGTGCAGTAGCGCGCCAGTCGATCTCCGGAAATTGCGCTTCCAATTCAGCCGCAACTGTCGCTGCCACGACCTCTGGCTCTCCCTCGCGCTCTTGCGACTCGCTCCAATGAAATTGCTCCATATAAGCATCGGAAGCGCTCAAACCCGCCGCCATGGCGGCCGCATCAATCGCCTCTGCAAAGCGACTGGATAGTGGCGCGGTGCGCCGGTTGCGCCCGACGTTGGCCTTGACCTGTACAGGAATGTCGGCCCAGTAAAGAATCTGATAACTTGCCATATATGTTCGCCTCGCTTTCGTCTTTTGCTTGAGTTGCGCCATCGTACCAGTGACCGTCCAACCCGCCAATTTTGCGGAGATTTTGACGCAAAATTGTGTTTGCGCGTAGCAATGCGCGTGCGATTGCTATTGTTGCCGCCCTGCTGCTGCAGAAGTGGGATGCGTGATCTGAAGACCTGGCGGCTGCTCCAGCCTCTGATGTGAGATTGCTCAGGTTTGCGGCCGCCAACGTCTGCCGTGACATGTCGCACCGTATATCCGCCCTGCACCGGCGCGCTATTCTGGGGTATTTCGCATAGAAATTGACGGTTGAGGCATGTGCAGGATAAACAAGTGAAGCGTCCTGCTTCTCGGTCATGCTGGCGCCGTTGTGGTTGGTTGATGGCATGTTCGTATAGCAAACATTTCTGCTTGAATTCCAGTTTTTCTTGTTTCGGATAGTGAGTGATTGGAAAACTTTCATGAAAATAGAAGGTATTGCGCAATGAAGAATGCGGTGTTAGGATGGGAGGCGTCAGCCGGAATCTGACTGCGCAAGCAGGAAGCAGCGTCAAGCAGCAGAGCAGCAGCGCCATCGAAACAGGAGGAAAAGCCATGAGGCAAGCAGTGAACGCGTTGCGCCGAGCGAAGCGCCCCAACGGGTGGGCGTCGCGTCTGCGCGTGGGAGAAGAGGGGATGCGACGATGGGTGAGCCTGGTCGTCGTATTGGCGGTTATGGCGAGCGTGACGACGGGAGCGTTGTGGCCGAGGGCGACGCAGGCGTCGTTGACGAATGTCTTGTACAACGGGGGGTTTGAACAGGGCTTCAGCAACCAGGCGGGATGCGGGGCAGTGGGAAGCGGGTGGCAGTGCTTCACGAACGGAGGGGCGGCGAACTACGGCTTCTACGACGATGAGTGGGAGCGAGTGGTGAGCGAGGGTCGCCACAGCCAGTTGATTGAGGT
>DGFH01000102.1:35781-44698 GCA_002391565.1 Anaerolineales bacterium UBA3905 | reverse complement strand
AGATGTGTATAAGAGACAGGTCTTGTTCGCGCCCCCACCGGCGATGGTCATCCCCGTTCCGCTATCTGTGATCTTGCCGCCGTGGGGTGCAAAGGCAATCTCGCTCGCACCACTTGCGCCAAAGGCTACAATGCCCGGAACACCCCCACCCTGCACCAGGTTATTTGCCGTCACTGCCGTCTGGGCCGTGGAGGCTTGCATGGCCCACGGCACGGGGTGGAGACGCTGGCGCGGTTGTAGTTCAGGGTCCGTATCCACGCTGATCCCCAAATAGAGTTGAGCATTGTCAAAGACATTAGCCGCAATCGGGGTGGCGTCACCTACGACGACACTGAAAACGCCCTCACGCACATTGACATTGGCGAAACTTTCGGTGTGCAGCGCGCTGCCGCCAGTCACCACATTGTAGAGTTTGAGTGTGAGGTTGACCGTACCGTTGACCGGGTTGCCGTTGACATTGCGCAGCGTACCCTGGTAGCTAAACGTGCGTGGGATGGCCGCAACAGCTTGGGGCGCGACGGCGGGGGCGCCCACCCCACTGGCCCAGGCAACGCTGAACGACTCGCCGGACAGCCACCACATTGTCCCCACCCAGTTAACGGCCAGGACGACAAGGAATATAAACAACCATTGAAAGCGACGAAGTTGCATAGGAATTCTCCTTTGGGTGGCTCGCACCCGAACAAAAATGGTACGGAAACGAACGATCGGCAGCGAGAGCGGAGTGGTTTGCAGCCAGAATGCCCCGTCAAGTTATGGTTCCTCCTCCCTCCGCTTTTTGGTGATTGATGTTGAGGGACAGGGGTTTCCAGATCGTTTCCAACACCGGTCTGGATCGTTTCCAGACTGAACGATCTTTCGGAGATGGAAGACTTGGTTTTGCAACTTGTCTATGATGTGATGTTGCCCCGTTTTAGTGGAGGGAGAGATAAATCCTTTACACTCCGAATGGAGGCAATGATGACAATGCGTACGACACGACGAACATACAGCAGCGAGTTCAGGAGCGAAGCGGTTGAACTCGCTGCGAGGAGTGGCAAATCAATAACCGAAGTCGAACGCGAGTTAGGGCTGGCGCAGGTCAGCATGCGCCGCAGTGGCAATTGTTACGACAATGCTTTGATGGAGAGCTTCTGGGCCACGCTCAAAACCGAACTCGTCGAGGAGCAGCCCTTTGCATCGCACGCCGCTGCGCGTTGCGACATCCTCCTCTACATCGAAGGCTTTTACAATCTGCGTCGTCGTCATTCGGCTCCTGGCTACCTGAGTCCGATGGAATTTGAACGGCGTCATTTGAGCACCCTCAGTGCGCCGAAGGCGGTTGGCGCTTAACTTTCTTTCCATCAAAACAAGTCAATATCACCTACAACAGGGTTATGACCTGCTCCACCAGGACGCCGCTTCGCTGGGCGAGGAAAGCCGCCAGCGTTTCTTGACTGCAGTCGCCACCCATCGCGCTTTGATGACGGCCTATAGGGAACAAGAGGAGCAAAGATAGCTTTCAGAAGCACGAACACTACCTTGAAACAATCAGGGATCAACTGGGAAGGAAGCCCGGTTGATCCCTGATTGGATAAGTTAGGCGCAATCTCACCTCTACCGCATGTTGCGCAGCTGATCCAGCGTAGTCACGTAGGCGTTGGCGCCGCTGTGGATGTACGCCCACAGGCCCTGGTCGACTGCCGCAGCGTTCAGCCGCTGCAGGTCGCTCGAAAACTCATACACCTGCGGGTGCGCCAGATAGCTGCGGCTGGTGGACGCCGCACCCAACATGCGCAACCCGTCCAATTGCGTGATATACTGGTTAGCAAGATTGGCGGCGCCAGTCTCAGGCAAGGCGTCGGGCGCATCCTGAGCAAATACGGCGCCGGTTAGCAGGCCAGCCAGGATCAACGCAGCTACGACAGTGCAAACGATACGTCTGAAAATGGTGTTCATGATGCTCTCCTTGCTATAGAACTGTTCCGATTCCTACCTCCAGCATAGCAGTCGGTGCGTGGAGGAAACGTGTGCAGGGAGATGACACCCGTGCGCTGAGCGCGGATTTTTCGTGCGCTTTTCAGATGAGACGCCAATGCTCGAACTGAAGCTGTTCGGCCCGCCAGAAATCACCATCGATGGTGCGGCGCCCACAGGTGATCTGTTGGCGAAGGACCTGGCGCTGCTCTACTATCTGGCCGTCACAGGGCAGCCGCACTCGCGCACATCGCTGGCGCTGCTGCTCTGGGGCGATCTGACCGACGCCGCCGCGCGCGGCAATCTACGCAAGACGCTTGCCACACTCCGCAATTCCCTGGGTTCCCTGATCAACACCGAACGCGACTATGTGAGCCTGGCGCAGGAACAGGTGCAGTGCGATGTGCGCGCTTTCGAGCAGCGCACCCTGGAAAACGTGCACGCCGGAAATGCGGACCAAATGAAAGCCGCCATTGCCCTCTATCGCGGTGAGTTTCTCAGCGGCTTCGTTGTTCGCAATGCGCCTGACTTCGACATCTGGCTCTATCACACCCAGGAACGTCTGCGCGGCGCAGCGGTGCGCATCCTGACAGAGCTGGCGCAGTTGCACCGTCAACAGAACGCAAGCGCCGACGAAATCGCCTGTCTGCAGCATATCCTCACGCTTGAACCGTGGCGTGAGGAAACACATCGACAACTGATGCTGACGCTGGCCAATGATGGGGCGCGCAGCGCAGCGCTCCGGCAGTACGAACTATGCGTCGCCAGCCTGGCCGCTGAGCTGAACGTCGAACCAGGCGCCGAAACCACCGATCTGTATCTGCAAATCCGTGATGGCCGCTTCATTGCGACTCAACCGACACCGTTGCCGGTCAACGTCACCCCCGATAGCAGAACCGGGGCGACGTTGGAGCCACACCTGCCCGCCGAGCTGACGCCGATCGTCGGGCGCGACCGGGAATTGGCGGAACTCACCGACCTGCTGACCGAACCAGATTGCCGTCTGGTGAGCATTGTTGGGCCGGGAGGCATTGGCAAGACGCGACTGGCGCTGGCGTTGGCGCATCGGCTGCAGGGCGAGTTTTCCGCCGTGGCGCTGGCGTCGCTGGCAAGTCTTCAACAGGCGCGTGATATACCGGCGGTTGCCGCTGCTGCATTCGGCCTGAGCACACCGCCGGGGAGCGATCCCGACGCCGCTTTGCAGCGACTACGCGGCCGAATCCTGCTCGTGCTGGATAACTTCGAGCACCTGCTGCCCGACGGCGCCGGAGTGCTCGAAGCCATGCTGAGCGCCAATCCCAGTCTGGTCTGCATCGTCACCACGCGTGAGGCGCTGGTTGCGCCGTGGGAATGGCGCTATGACGTGCAGGAATTGACTTATCCGCTCATCATCGACGATGTCCGGCTAGGGGACTACGGCGCAGTGCAGCTTTTCCTGCAACTTGCCCGACGCACCCGCCCGCGTTATCCGCTGCAGCGTGCGGAACTGCCCCATGTCGTGCGCATCTGCCAACTGGTGGGCGGGATGCCGTTGGGCATCGAATTCGCTGCAGCGCAACTGGGCCGGCTGCCCTGCGAACTGATCGCCAACGAGCTGGCCGCCGGGTTGGATCGGCTGGAGGCGGCGGCGCCACAGCACCTGCCTGCCCGCCAACGCAGTCTGCAGGCCAGCTTCGAGGCGTCATGGCGCACGCTTGCGCCTGAAGAACAGCGCGTGCTGGCGGTGCTCTCCATCCTGCGCGGCGAATTCACCCTGGAGGCGGCCCAGGCCATTGCCGACGCCACCTCGGTCAGCCTCACCCGGCTGGTGGATAAATCGCTGATCCGGCTGGCGAGCGTGGATCGCTATGTGCTGCACGAGGTCATCCGACGCCTGGCTGAGCAGAAACTGAATGCCACGCCCGGCGCAGCGGAGGCAGCTTTCGTGCGCTACAGAGACTACTATGTCAACCTGGCCCAGGGCACGCGCCGCGAAATCTTCCTGCGGCTGACCAACACGCCCGACCTGCGCGGCTACTTTCAGAGTCTGCGCGGCCACCTGCACTTCATCTGGCAGCAAACCGCCAGCCAACCGGGCGCAGTCGCCGTCGAGAATGCCTTGAACGCGGCCGAAATGCGTCTACGCACCTTCGAGTTCGGCTTTATCAATGAGTTGCCCGCGCTGCAACCGTCACAGACCCCGAAAGAGCAGGAGGCATTGGCGGTGATGGTGCGGCAGGATGTCGAGCTGATTCGCAGCCTGCGCGAGGAGCGGTCAAACGCAATGCCCCTGGAAGCCATGGCGCGGCAGGATGTGGTGCCCCTGGACGTGATCTGGCTGCCAGAGATGGCCGCTGAGGTCGCCGATCTCACCGGCGCGTTGGCCGAAGAACGCGCACAACTGCTGCCGGAACTGGTTGCAAGCTGCTCGGTCGATGGGCGTTTTCTGGGCATGCCCCACATGCTGAACATCGGCGTGCTCTATTACCGCCGCGACCTGCTGGAGCGGTATGGGTATAGCAGCCCACCGCGCACGTGGGCTGAACTGGAACAGATGGCAGCTGAGATTCAGGCGCAAGAGCGCGCCGCCGGCGCCAGGGATTTTTGGGGCTATCTATGGCAAGGCTACTGCGCCGAGCAGTTGACCTGCAATGCGCTGGAGTGGCAGCACGCCGAAGGCGGCGGCCTGATCCTGGCAGCAGGGGGGCAGGTGACGGTCAACAACGCCCAGACTGTCCACGCCCTGGAGCGAGCGCGGCGGTGGATTGGCTCCATTTCTCCGTCTCACATGCACATGACAGACGAACTCGCGACGGAGCACGCCTGGCGAGCCGGCAACGCTGCCTTCATGCGTTCTTGGGCAGTCGGTCATCCTCTGCTGGAAGCGCCTGAGATCGGCGATCTCACCGGGGTCACGGTGCTGCCGCGCGGCGCCACAGGTCACGCCGGCACGCTGGGCATCTGGCCGCTGACCGTGCGCCTCAACACCCATGCCTTGGCCGACGCCGTCAAGTTGATCAAGGAGACATGCGCGCTCTCGACGCAGCGCGCACATGCGCTGTCGAAGCATCCGATCCCACCGGCGCTGCGCGCACTGTACGACGACCCGGCAGTGCAGGCGCATTCTCCACTCTATCGCGAGGTGTTGGCGTTGGTCGAGCACGGTGGGCTGGCGATTCGCCCAGCACTGATCGCCCGGGCGCGCTATCCTCAGGTGTCCAACGCCTATGCGGCGGCAGTCGCCCGCATCCTCTACGAAGGCGCCGATGCGGCTGCAACGCTGGCCGATCTGGAGCAGACCCTGCATGTGATTCTCGACGACAGCGAGTGAACGAACGAGGCATCGTCGTCAAAGAATCTACTGACCGCTAGGTTAACTGTTTATCTTCCCGGAAGCTTTGGAGCTTCCGGGAAGATTGCGAGCAATATCACGTGACAACCTAGAAATCGATAAATTTCAATCATCAGAGATACACTATCTTTGCGTGCGCTTGTGCTGACGCCCTAAAGTGATAAACTTTGTTTAATGGACCCGTTTGTCGCTCGTCCGGATAGGGCCGACAGCGCCCCCGATCCCAACCAGACCGCGCGCGTGCTTGCGCGGCCGCGGCTATTGGCTGCGCTCAACCGGGCCACGGCCAGCCGCCTTACCCTCGTTATCGCTCCGGCCGGCTACGGCAAAACCACGCTGCTGGGCGAGTGGGTGCGGGGGCGATCAGAATTCATCCTGTGGCGCACGCTCGGCGAGCTGGATAATGCTCCAACATACTTTCTCCAGGGACTATCGGCGGAGCTTCGTTCTCGCTTTGCCGACATCTCACCCCCGCTGGCGACCAGTCCGCTGGCTTATGCCCTGGCCCGCCTCTTCCATCAGGCGGCCCAACGGACGGGACAGCCCTGGCTGCTCATCCTCGACGATTATCACCTCATCACCAACCCACAGCTGCACCAGGCCCTGGATACGGTCCTGAGCCTGCCGGACTGGCCGGTGCACCTGATGATTGCCAGCCGCAACCTGCCGCCCTTAACGATGATTGCCCGCTTGCGCGTGGAAGGACGCCTGACCGAGTTGGACGAAGCCGACCTGCGCTTTGACCTGACGGAAACGCAGTGCTTTCTGGCTGCCAGGGGGCTGGTTTTGCAGGAAGCGGATGTCCGCCAGGTCGCCGAACGCACCGAGGGCTGGCCGTCCGCCCTGCAACTGGTGCACCAGGCGTTGCAGCGTTCGCCCCATTTCGACCTGCCGGCCATCCTGGGGCGCATCAGCGACGAGCGCCCACTGTTCGACTACCTGGCTGGTCAGGTGTTAGCGCATCAGCCGCCGGCCATCCAGGACTTCTTGCGGCGCACGGCGCTGTTGCCCTATCTCAGCAGCGATCTGTGCAATGCATATCTGGACATCGCCAACGCCGCCACACTGCTGAATGAATTAGAGCGTGAGCATCTGTTCATCGCCCCTGTGACCGAGGCAACCAGCCGACGCCTGCGCTATCATGCGCTCTTCCAGGCATTCCTGCAACGCTGCCTGGAACTGGAGGAAGGCGCTGCTGCAGTGCGCGCATGGCATCGCCGCGCCGCGACCTGCCTGCTGGCTAACCAGGCCGCGCCGCCGCAGCAGCGCCTGGACGATCAGTCCGCGGCCGTCGAACACCTCCTGGCTGCCAACGAATGGACGGACGCAGCGCAGGTCATTGCCAATCTGGCCGACACGCTTGACTTCGGCAACCTGCCGCGGCTGGAGCCCTGGTTTGCGCGCCTGCCGACCGAGGTGATCACAGCCAATCCCCGCTTGCTGATAGCGTTGGGACAACTGCGCGAACGCCAGGGACGTTGGGGCGAGGCGCTGGCGGCCCTGCAGCAGGCCGAGCGGGTCGCGCAGAGCACTGGAGCAATAGCCGATCTGACACAGGCGTATCGCTGGCAAGCCTGGGTCTATTTCAGGCAAGATCGCTACGCCGAATCTATCGCTCTCTGCCGGCAAGCATTAGCCGTGGCGCCGACCGACAACGCGGAAGAGCTGGCGGCAATCTACAACATCCTGGCTAACTGCTACGGCAATTCCGGCGAGCTGGAGCAGCAGCAGCGTTATCATCGCCGCGCGTTGGAATTGTTCCGCCGCCTGGGCTACCGCGAACGCGAGGCGCAGATTCTCCATAACATCGCGGCCTATGATTTGCCGCAGGGATTGTTGCGCGAGGCGTTAGAAACCGAGCAGATCAGCCTGCGCATTTTGGACGAATTGCATAGCTATCGCGTCTGCTTTCCGCTCATTACGCTGGCGCAAACCTATCTGCAATGCGGTGAATTCGAGCAAGCGCGGGCAGCGGCGGAGCGGCTGTTGCGTCTGGCTGATGCCTATCAGGATGCGATCCGGCGTGCGTACGCGCTCCTCTTGCTGGGGCATCTCCACCGCGAACAAGGCAACACGACTGCGGCCCGCAGTTGCTATGAAGAAGCCTGGGGGATCGCCGGGCAGACACAGGATGGCTTTTTGTGCTTTGAATTGCACCAGGGTCAGGCGCGACTGGCCCTGGATGCTGGCGACCTGCGTGAGGCGCGACGGCAGGGACAAATGGCGCTCGAACGCAGCCGCCAGTCGTCCGACTGCCAGCTGACGGGGCGGGCGCTGATCACGCTGGGGCAGATCGCGGACGCTGCCGGCGATCTGCAGCAGTCCGAAGTACACCACATCGAAGCATTGCGCCTCGTCGAGCAGGCCAATGGCCGTTTGGATCAGACCCTCCTGCACCTGCGCCTGGCCGATCTCTGCCGCCGAGACGGTCGCGATGCGGAGGCGCAAGCTCACCTGGGACAGGCCGTGGCGCTCTCGCAGGTGCACGGTTACGACTTTCTCTTCACCGGGTCGGAGCGCGACCGTGTGCTGCCGCTGCTGGTCGCAGCGCTAAGTCAAAAGCTCCCCGGGCTTTCCGAAGCCTCAAGGGTCTTGGAAATTGATCGCCTGCTGACCCTCATCGGCGCGCCAGCCGTCGAGCCGCTGCTGGCGCTGTTGGACATGGCAGATCAAGGGGTTCAAGCGCGTGTCATCCAGATACTGGGCGAGATCGGCGACGAACGCGCGGCGCCGGCGTTGAGCCGCCTGCGTCGTCGCCGCCCGCTCCAGGAAGCGGTGAAAGTTGCGTTGGAGCGCATCGCGGCCGCGCCGCAACCGCCGCTGCGCGTCCTGGCCCTGGGCGACTTTCAGGTATGGCGGGGCGACAACTTCATTGCACCGGCCACATGGCAGCCGCGGCGTAAAGCGCGTCTGCTCTTGCTCTATCTGCTGCACCACGCTCCGCGCGCCATCGCCTGCGATGAATTGATCGAAGCCCTGTGGCCAGACCTTGCGCCCGACTCGGCCCGGCGGGCGCTGAACACCACCTTCTCCGACCTCCGCCACATCCTGGAGCCTTATCTTGGGCAGGGGCAGCCCTCGCGCTATCTGACGCGCGATGACGAAACGTTGGCTTTTACGGGCGCCGTCTGGTACGACGTGGCCGCCTTTCAACAGGCGGTGCAGGCTGGCGGCCAGGCAGCGCGCCAGGCGCTTGAGTTGTACCGGGGCGACTTTCTGCCTGAGGAGCCTTATGCAGATTGGGTGCTGCACGAGCGCGAGCGGCTGCGCAGCCTCTATCTGAACACCCTTACTGCCTGGCTGGAGGAACGCGTGCAGGCCGGCGAGTGGCGCGCGGGCGTCGATCTGGCGCGGCGCATTCTGGACATGGAGCCCTGGCTGGAAGAGGTCTGGCGCGCGTTGATGCTCTGTCTGGCCCGGCTGGGGCGCCGCAGCGAGGCGCTGCGCGCCTACCAGGAGTGCGTCCGCGCTTTGCAACAAGAACTGGATGCTGCGCCCTCAGCCGAGACACAGGCGTTGTACAACCAATTGAACAACTGCTGACTGATTTACTGATTTCTAGGTTGACATTTTGTGAGCGCAGTGTTGCGTATGACGTGTTGCGTGAGGGGGTTCCGACACGTAGCACGC
>DGFH01000102.1:14991-35618 GCA_002391565.1 Anaerolineales bacterium UBA3905 | reverse complement strand
ATATGAAAACTCTGCCTAGCAACCAGTATTTGGTCGAGTAGTCAGCCAGTCTGACTAAACAACTACCAGGCTAAGCGACCCTTTCTCCGTTATCCTCCCGTTATTCTGCCACGCTACACTGTTCCTCAGGCTGGCAACCAGGGACAAAGCCGACCTGAAGGAAGCCTCATGCGCGTCGTCGTCACCTTCATCCTGCGCCTGTGGGTGGACCCGCAGACCCAACAGCCGGGCTGGGAGGGTCAGGTGGAGTGCGTGCGCGACGGCGCGCGGACGCATGTCTACAGTGCGGAAGACCTGGTGCGCTTCATCGAAGCCGAAACCGGCGTGAGTCGTGAGTATACCCATTCACAGGACAAGGAGACCAGGCAATGAAAACGAAATACACTTTTCTCATAGCATTGGGTGTGGCGCTGGCGGCGCTCGTGCTGGCTGGCGCCGGTTCAGCCGCCAAGGCGCAGGCTACGCCGACTGCCTGCGTCCCCGGCCCACACAACGGGACGATTACTGTCGATGAGACATGGTGTCTGGCCGACAGCCCACATTTGCTGGCGGGGAATGTAACCGTAGCCGCAGGCGCCACGTTAACCATCGAGCCGGGCGTGACGGTGCAGGCCGCTGGTGTCGGACTGATTGTGCAAGGCCACCTGCAAGCCGCCGGCAGCGCTGCGCAGCCCATCATCTTTACCTCGCAGGCCGACAGTGGCGCGCGCCAGTGGAGCGGCATCGCTTTTCAGGGGGGTGCGGGGCTGCTGCGCTACGCGGTCGTGCGCAACAGCGGATACGGCTGTTATGGCTGCCCCGGCGGGTATTCGGCCGGCGTTGCAGCCCTCAACGTGCAGACAGGCGCAGTGACGATCGAGTCCAGCCAGATCATCACCTCGGCGGGCGGGACGCACGATACGGGGCTGTACGTGGGGAACAGCCGCGTGGTGGTGAGCGACACCTACTTCAGCGGTATCGGCGACTCCGCAACGGAGAGAGACTTCCCAGTCTATATCAGCGGGGCGGCCAGCAACGTGAGCCTGTCGGGGTTGCGCTTGCAGAACAACATCTACAACCAGGTGGCGCTGACGTATGACGCCATGACAGGGCACGATTTCACGCTCGCCGCGCAGCCGGAGATGGACAGTTACCGGCTGCTACGCGGGGACTATGGCGACCAGTTCGTGGTGCCCCAGGGTGTGACCATGACTGTCGAGCAGGGGGTGATGGTGCGGGTCGGCGACATCAATGACCCGTGGGCGCCTCTGATCGTGCGCGGGCGCCTGGAGGCGGCGGGCAGCGCGGGGGCGCCGATCGTGTTCACCTCGCCGTGGGACAGCGGGGCGTACCAGTGGGCCGGCATCACCTTCGACGGCGGCGCAGGGCTGCTGCGCCACGCGATTGTGCGCAACAGCGGGACCGGCTCTTACGGCTGTCCAGGCTACTCGGCCGGCGTCGCGGCCCTCAACGTGCAGACGGGCATGGTGACGATCGAGGCCAGCCAGGTTATCACCTCGGCGGGCGGGCCGAACAGCAATACCGGCCTGTACGTGGCGAACAGCCGCGTGGTGGTAAGCGACGCCCTCTTCAGCGGCATCGGCGATGACCCAACGCAGAACGACTTTCCTGTTTACATCACCGGCGCAACGAGCGACGTGAGCCTGTCTGGGCTGCGGTTGGAGAATAATCTCTACAACCAGATAGCCTTTGCGCCCGATGTCATCGCCGGGCGTGACCTGACCCTGAACGCGCAGCCAGCGGGCGGCTACCGCCTTCTGGGCGCGGCTACCATCCCCGCCGGGCGGACGCTAACGGTCGAGCCGGGCGTTAAGGTGCATATCGGCAACAATGACGGCGCGTACCCCCTGCTGGTGCGGGGGCGTTTGGAGGCGGCAGGCACAGCGACCCAGCCCATCACTTTCACCTCGCCGACCGACAGCGGCGCCGATTATGCCGACTGGAGCGGCATCGCTTTCGACGGCGGCGCGGGGACGCTGCGCCACGTCACCGTGCGCTACACGGGCGATGAGTGTTATGGCTGTAGCATCTATCAGTCGGCGCCCATCCGCGCGCTCAACGTCCTCGACGGCGCGGTGACCATCGAATCCAGCCAGGTGATCCACGCCTACAGACCCGGCCATGCGCAATGGGGCATCTGGGTCGAAAACAGCCACGTGGTCGTGAGCGACACGCTCATCAGCGGCCTGAACAATATGCCGACCAACGCGCCCATCTACTTCTCCGGCAACGTGCGCTCGGCCACGCTGGTCGGCAACCGCTTGGAGGGCAACTCGCGCGACCGCATCGTCTTCGGCCCGCAGGCCACCCTCGTCGAGACAATGACCTGGCAGCCGCAGGCCGCCGACCAGGGCTATGAACTGGACAACGAAGATTTCATCGTCGCATCGGGCGCCACGCTCACTGTTGCGCCGGGGACCACGGTGATGGCGCCGCGCGCCGGTGAGTTGTACGTGCAGGGCCATCTCCAGGCCGTAGGGACGCCTGCCCAACCTATCCTGTTTACCTCGCTCACCAACACCGGCATGGATCAGTGGGCAGGGCTATCGTTCGACGGCGGCTCTGGGCTGATACGCTATGCCTCCGTGCGTTACGCCGGGTATCCCAACCGCATTCCGCCCGCCGCGCTGCCCGGTTATTACGAGGCCTGGCACATCGGCGATAGCGGCGCCATCGCCGCGCGCAATGTGTTGACCGGCGAGCTGCGGCTGGAGCACGTCAACATCCTCCAGAACGGCTATGGCTGGGAATGGCGCCCGGACGTGGCCGTGCGGCTCTACAACAGCCACGTCGTCATCGCCGATAGCCTCATTGCCGATAACGGCAGTCCCAACGCCAGGGTGAGTATGTTGCCGGAGACAAATTTCACCATCTTCGCCTACGGCCCGGCCACGCAACTGACCCTGACGCACAACACCTTTGAGCGTAATCGCGGCTTGAGCGTGTTGGCTGAGGGGCAGTTCACGCTGGATGCTAATCTATTCCGTGACAGCCGCAAGGGGATCAAGGTGCATCCCAACGTCGGTGCGCAGTTCACCAACAACGCGCTGATAGACCTGGCCGGCGACGCGCTGCGGCTCGTCCCCAACGCGCAGCTCGCCGCCTGGCACACCACCCTGGCGCGCAACGCCGGGAACGCGCTCTACGTGGAAAATGGCGCCACCGCTACCTTCGCCAACACCATCCTGGCGGAGAACCAGACCGGCGTGCGCGTGACCGGCTCCGGCGCAGCGACGCTGGCGCAAACCCTGTGGGATCGCAACACGACACCCACCGTCGGCACAGTCAATGAGACCGGCCACATTGACGGCCCGGCTGGCTTCGACTGGGATGGCTTCCATCTCACCCGCTTCTCCGCCGCGCTCGAACGCGCCATCCAGACCGGCGTGGCGCACGACATAGATGGCGACGTTCGGCCCACGCCTGCCGGCACGTCGCCCGATTTGGGCGCGGACGAACACCTCTTCACGCCCACCTCTGACCTGATCGCCGGGAAGTGGGCCTTTGCGCCCAAAGGGATCGTGACGGTGGATGGCAACACGGGCGCGATTAACTTTGCTGTGTGGCAGCATTACCTGCTGCGCTTCTTCCACGGCATGGAAGACCCCGAACCGTTACACGTCACCATCACCGACGAGTTGCCAGATCCGCTGACGCTGGACTACGAGACGCACAACCCGGCCATGAACTTTGTCGCGCAGGGGCAGAGTCTGCAATGGCAAACCATCGCTCCGCTGGCGGTGAATGAAGCGGCGGAAGTGCATATCAGCACCGTCGGTCACCCACAGCCTGGCGAAGTGCTGGAGAACCGGGCGACGCTGATGGCCGGGGGGCATCGGTTCGACCTGGGCGTGGAGACCGTCACGCCCTTCTACCCACCGCTGATCACCTCGATTGGCGATGGCGAATACTGCTACTCGAATGACGTCGTCAATGTCAGCGGCGTAGCCCTGGGCAATGCCTTGATCCGCGTCTTTGAGAACGGCGTTGAAGTGAACACTACCACCAGCGACGCGCACGGAGTGTTTACCTCCACCTATCAGAGCCTGCACGCTCAGGAACCCATCACCGTGACGACCAAAGCCTGCTCGCTCTCCAATCCGAACCAATGCAGCGGCGAGAGCGAAGCCGCTCATCTGCTGCCAGCAACCAGTTTCTGGGACCCGCAGCGTTCCTACTGGGAGGGCACACCGACGACCGGGCCGCTGGCCGGCCAACACCTGGTTTTTCGCTTCCGCGATGCAGACAGTGGGCTATTCGCCGCGCATGACTGGGTCATTCCTGGCGTGTTCGGCTTCTGGAACACCCATCTGCATCTGTACGTGTGCGAGAATACCCAGCCGCGCGTCCAGGCCGACGGGGAATGGTACACCGGCCATTGGGAGGAAGATTACTGGGTGTACGAGATTGAGTTCGCACACGACGTCAATATCTGCGACGTTGACTACCTGCGCTGCACCCACGGCAACGTGGAGATTGACCCTGACGGCTACGTCTTTGATGTGACGCAGGGCTTCGACCCCAACAACCCGACGCTGCACGCCCTCTCTGGCATCACCGTGACCTGCATGATTTCCGCGCCGCGCTGGGGTGGTTGGGTTCCGTGGCCGGCGCACCTCTACAACAACCAGGTCAACCCGCAGGTGACCGACGACGACGGCTACTTTGCCTTCTTCACGCCGCCGGGCGATTATTACCTGCAGGTGGAAGGCAAGCCAGGGTATCAATCGTGGCGCAGTCCGGTGATTCACGTGGTCAACGAGATCGTCCACGTCAATGTGCCGCTTACGCCGTGGACGGACGGGACTGTGGCGCAGGTGACGCTGGACCCAACCGGCCCCGGCCCGGCGACGCTCAATGTGCCAGTGGGCGGCGTGGTGGAATGGCGCGCGCCGTGGGACAATCAAGCGCCACCAGAGCCGCAGCTGGCGCTGGTGGAAAATCCCACCGTGCATCTGCTCAGTGCGCGCAACCCGCTGAGCGACACCCTCGGCTTCGACGGTGGGATGCTGGCGCCGGGGCAGGTCTACCGTCGGCAGTTCACGGCGCCGGGGACGTACACCTACAGCGACGGGCTGGGGCACACGGCGACCATCACAGTCACCGGGGCGGAGACGAAGCTCTACCTGCCGCTGGTGGCGCGCAACCGGTAAACACATCCTCCTCCCGCAGGTGCATCCCTGGGGGAGGAGGCATTCAGAAGAAAAGGGGGAATCAACAATGAAAACCCACACTTGTTTTCTGGAATTGTCATGCTGATCCCGATCTTGACAAGAATACCCCGCTTCTCATCACCCGCACGATTTGCATCAGCGCCCGTCACGCCGGAGGCGATGACCTACAAAACAAACTCTGCCCGCAATGTGAAACACACCCGTGCCCGACAAAACAGATGCACCAGATTCGGCGGGGGTGTACAATAAGCGCATGAAGGTCAACTCCCTGCGTCTCTATTTTGGACTGCTCTTTCTGGCTTTCCTGCTGCTGGTGGTGGCCGCAGTGGCAGTCACCTACGCCGTCGTCGCCAGCCAGCGTCATGACGCGCTGCTTATCAACCTGGCCGGCCGCCAGCGTATGTTGTCGCAGCAGATGACCTGGCTGGCGTTAGCTGCGCCGGGCGATCCGCTGCTCACCGCCAGTCGCCAGCGTTTTACCGAGACGTTGGCGGCGCTGGAGCAGGGCGGAGCTACACTCGACGCCAGCGGAGAGCCTGTCATGTTGCCGCCGCCCGATGACGACGCTGTGCGTGCAGCGTTGACGGAGGCGCGACAGGCATGGCTACGCTTCGACGCAGAGCTTGTGCGCACAGCAGATGGTGAAGTTAGTGCGTCGCTAATGACAACTTCGCTGGCGCTGCTTGAAGCGTTGGATAGCGTCGTGGCGCAGCTGGCAGCCCAGGCCGAAGCAAAGGTGCAGCGCTTGCAGGTGATTCAGGTGAGCTTCCTACTGCTGGCATTGCTGTTGCTGTGGCTCGGCTATCGCGTGACGCAGCGCCATGTGGTGAACCCGCTTGCTGCGCTGGGCGCCGCCGCCGGACGCATGGCCGCTGGCGAGTTGGAGACCGAAGTTCCGACCTTTGCCGATGAGGAGTTGCGCCGTCTCGCCGCCGCGTTCGACGCCTTGCGCGCCGAGGTGCTTGCCAGCCAGCGCCACCTGGAGGCGCGCGTCCATCAGCGCACCCAGGAACTGACCACCGCCTTCGAATTTAGCCAGGAGATCGCCGCCCAACTGGAGCTCGCTCAATTGCTCGATTCGGTCACCGATCGCGCACGGGCGCTCATGGCTGGCTCCGCCGCCGCGCTTTGCCTGCTCGACGAGGAGGCGATGACCCTGCGTCTTGCCGCGGGCAGCGGCGCAGGTGTGGCAAAACCTGACCTGCGCCAGCCTGTGGACGCCGCGTTGCCCCGCCAGGTGATCGGCGAGCGGCGCACGGTCGTGACGGAGAGCGCCTGCGCCAGTTGCGGCTTTCTGCGCAGCGTCGCCGCCGGCCAGTGCGTCGCCACACCCCTGCGCGCCGGCGACGCCACATTGGGCGCGCTCTGCGTGGTGCGCCCTGTCGCCATCGATTTTGAACCTGAAGAGCAGGCCGCGCTTGCGTTGCTGGCGAATGCGGCGGCGGTGGCGATTGTCAACGCCCGGCTGGTGGAGCAGGGCCGCGCCCAGGCGGAGCGCAGCGCAACCCAGGCCGAACGCGAACGGCTGGCCGCCGATCTCCACGATAACCTGGCGCAGACGCTCAGCTTCCTCAACTTCAAGGCGGATCGGCTGGAGGCGGCGATCGGCGACGGCGACGCACAGAGCGCCGCGCGGGTGCTGGCTGAGATGCGCGGTGCGACGACGCGCGCCTACGCGCAGGTGCGCGCTGCGCTGACCGGGTTGCACACCGCGCCCGCCGCACAAGCGGCGCTGGCGGCGGACCTGCGCGCCTGCATCGCCGAAGTGCAAGCCGCCACCGGCATGAGCATCACACTGACCATCGACCATCCCGACGCCCTGACGGTGACGCCGCTGGCGCGCCAGCAGGCGTTGCATATCGTGCGCGAGGCGTTGACCAATGTCTGGCGTCATGCAGGCGCGCAGCAGGTTGTCGTGTGCGCGGCACGCGACGGCGAGGTGGTGCGCATCACCGTGCGCGACGACGGGCGCGGTTTTGACCCAACCGCCGTGGATGCCAGCGCGCACCTGGGGCTGGCGATCATGCGGGCGCGCGCCGAACGCAGCGGCGGCGCACTGAGCGTGCAGGCGCAACCCGGCGCCGGCGCAACGATCATGGTGACCTTCCCATTAGCCAAGGAGCAACCCGATGAGCCGCTGGCGACTGTTGCTGGCTGATGATCACGAACTTTTCCGCGCCGGGTTGGCTGGCTTGATCGACAGTCAGCCTGACTTGCAGGTGGTGGGACAGGCCAGCGACGGCTTCGAGGCGCTCATGCTGGCGCGAGAGCTGCGCCCGGCGCTGCTGGTGATGGACATCTCGATGCCCATCTGCAACGGGGTGGAGGCGGTGCGACTGATCCGCGCCACGCCCGAACTGGCGGAGCTGCGCATTGTCATGCTCACCATCCATGACGACGACGAGCATCTCTTCGCTGCGATCCGGGCGGGCGCCAACGGCTATCTGCTCAAGAACACCAACTCGGCGGAGTTTTTGCGCGGGGTGCGTGCGGCGCTGGCTGGCGAAGCGATCTTGCCGCCAAAGCTGGCGGCGCGACTGATGGATGAGTTTGCACGGCTGGCGTCACAGCCCGCCCCAGCCGCCGCAACCGGAGACGCCAGTGACCAGGAGCTGACCTGGCGCGAACGTGAAGTGCTGCAACTCATCGCCACCGGCGCGTCTGACAGCGAAATCGCCGACCAGCTCACGCTCAGCATCCACACCGTCAAGACCCACGTGCGCCACATCCTGGCAAAATTGCACGCCGTCAATCGCCGCGCGGCGGTAAGTGAAGCGAAACAGCGTGGGTTGATGTAAACATGATAATGGACTGTGACAACGTGGTATAATGTGTCATGTCATAAGGGTGTTTATGTAGGTGTCGGAAAGGGTGGTGGACATGAATATTACAGAAATCGTTCGGTCAGTCGTCAGCAAGCAGAAGCATTTCTTGAATTTGCTTTTCAAAGTGCTTCATCCAGAGTAATACATGCGCGTGCTGCTTGATGAACAGCTTGACCATCGCCTGCGCTACGACTTCGCCCCACAATTCGACTCTTGACCTGGCCATCATTCTGGTTGTCGCCAAGACAAATCGTTATAGCGACGTGAAGCCTCTCATTCCAGCGATTGAATCTTATCTTGCAAGACTCACCCCAGGACAGTTGATACGCGTGAGCGCCACCTGAAAAGACAAAAGTTGCGCAGTTGGTAAGACTTCCTCGCTGGATACCGCCTACCCAGAAGCTCCAAAACTTTAGGAAGGTGGGGCAACCTGCGTAATTTCTGAAGAATTAACTCCTTCTCGACTTCTTCTCGCCCGTAATCCCTCTTTTTTCATTCTCCACACTCGCTGCGACGGATATACAGCCGCGCGGCGCCCTTCTATACTGGCGACAGAACCGTGACAGAGGATTGGCAGGGACGGGGGCGATGCACAAGGCGCTCATGATCGGCGATTCGCTTTTCGGCGAAGCGGTGGCCCAATTGCTCAGACAACACAGCGAGGTTGTCGTTGTGTGCGTCACGGCGACGGTGGCGAGCGCGCTGGCTGAAATACCCAATTGTCAGCCCGATCTGCTGATCGTGCTCAACGACGCCTGCGACCTTTGCCCGTTGCTGACTGCTTATCCTGATCTGCCGATCCTGCGCGCCGACTTGAACGCCGACGACCTGCACCTCATTCGCAGCCAGCGCATCGGCGCACGCACGGAAGATTTGCTGGCCGCCATTCAAGCCTTGCCAACACGGAGGTGAATTTCTATGCATAGTCTGTCTCGTCGTTCTTTTCTCAAGTTGTCGGGCGGCGCCGCGCTGACCCTCGCCTTTGTGGGCGGGCCGCTAGAATGGCAATTGCTCCAACCGGTCAACGTGGACAATCCGCTGGCCGCCTATCCGACGCGCGACTGGGAGCAGGTCTATCGGAATCAGTACAGCTACGATTCTTCCTTCTCGTTTGTCTGCTCGCCCAACGACACCCATGCCTGCCGGCTGCGCGCCTTTGTGCGCAACGGCGTCATCCTGCGTTGCGAAACCAACTACGACGTGGATCGTTACGGCGATCTCTACGGCAACAAAGCTACGGCGCACTGGCATCCGCGCGGCTGTAAGAAGGGGCAGACCTTCCATCGCCGCGTCTATGGGCCGCATCGACTCAAGGGGCCGCTCATGCGCAAGGGCTGGCAGGAGTGGGCGGACGACGGCTTCCCCCTGCTCACGCCAGAGAACCAGGACAAATACAAGTTCACCGCGCGCGGTGCGGACGAATTGCTGCCAGTGAGCTGGGAGACCGCCTACAGCTACATCGCCAAAGGCATGGTCGCCATCGCGCGGCGCTACTCTAGCGAAGAGGGGGTCGAGCTGCTGCGCCAGCAAGGCTATCCAGAAGAGATGATCGAGGCGATGGGCGGCGCAGGCACGCGCACCTTCAAGTGTCGCGGCGGCATGGGGCTGCTGGGCGTGATCGGCAAGTATGGCATGTACCGCTTTGCCAATGGCCTGGCGCTGCTCGACGCTCACATCCGCGGCGTGGACGAACACGACGCCAAAGGGGGACGCACCTGGTCGAACTACACCTGGCACGGCGATCAGGCGCCGGGGCATCCCTTCACCACCGGCTTGCAGACTTCGGACGAAGACTTCAACGATCTGCGCAACTCGCGGCTGCACATCCAGTGTGGCAAGAATCTGGTCGAAAACAAGATGGCGGAGTCGCACTTCTTCGTGGAGGTGATGGAACGCGGCGCCAAGATTGTCACCATCACGCCGGAATATTCGCCGCCCGCCACCAAGTCGGACTACTGGATTCCCATTCGCCCGGCGACCGACACTGCGCTCTTCCTGGGCGTCACCCGCTGGCTGATGGACAACGAAAAATATGACGCCGACTTCGTCAAGCGCTTCACCGACTTCCCGCTGCTGGTGCGGCTGGATACGCTCAAACGGCTGAGCGCGGCCGACGTTTTCCCCAATTACGAACCCGGTCTCGACCCGAACGGCCCCAGCTTTGCACAGCACGGTCTCACCCGCGAGCAATACGAAAAGCTGGGCGACTATGTCGTGCGCGACGCCAGCGGCGAGTTCAAAGCCATCACGCGCGACGACGTGGGCGACGCGCTGACGCAGAAGGGCATCGACCCGGTGCTCGATTGGAGCGGCAAGGTTGAACTGGCCGACGGCCGCCAGGTGGAGGTGATGACGCTCTGGGCGATGTACGTCGAGCATTTGCAGGAATACGACCTGGACACCGTCGCCGAGATCACCAACGCGCCGCGCCACCTGATCGAGCAGCTGGCTGAGGACATCGCCACCATGACGCCGGTGGCGCTGCACATCGGCGAGGGCATCAATCACTGGTTCCACGCCACGCTCGCCAACCGCGCTCAGTTCCTGCCGCTCATGCTGACGGGCAACATCGGCAAACCGGGCGCCGGCTGCTACACCTGGGCGGGCAACTACAAGGCGGCGCTCTTCCAGGGATCGCCGCAGACAGGGCCGGGCTTCAAGGGCTGGGTGGCGGAAGACCCTTTCGACATGAATCTGGACGCCGACGCACCGGGCAAAGTCATCCACGCCCACGCCTACACCAAAGATGAGGAGCCGGCTTACTGGAACCACTCCGAACGTCCGCTGATCGTCGATACGCCCAAATACGGGCGCAAGGTCTTCACCGGCAAGACGCACATGCCCACGCCGACGAAGGTGCAGTTCTTCACCAACGTCAATTTGCTCAACAACGCCAAGCACCACTACGAGATGATCAAGAATGTCAACCCAAACATCGAATTGATCATCACGATGGACATCGAGATGACCTCGACGGTGGAGTACGCCGACTTTGCCCTGGCCGCCAACTCCTGGGCCGAGTTCGAGACCTACGAGATCACGGCGTCCTGCTCCAATCCCTTCCTGCAAATCTGGAAAGGGGGAATCCCGCCGCTCTACGACACGCGCGACGACTCCCGCATCCTGGCCGAGGTGGCGGCCGCGCTCGCCGACGAGATCGGCGAACCGCGCCTGCGCGACTACTGGAAGTTCGTGTTGGAAGGGCGGCCGGAGGTCTACATCCAACGCCTGCTCGATTCATCCTTGACCACGAGCGGCTATCGCTTTGAAGACATCGTTTCGGGCAAGTACGGCGAGCCGGGCGCAGCGCTGATGCTCTTCCGCACCTACCCGCGCATCCCCTTCTGGGAGCAGATTCACGACTCCGTCCCCTTCTACACCGACACCGGGCGGCTGAACAGCTACTGCGACATCCCGGAAGCCATCGAGTACGGCGAGAACATCATCAGCCACCGCGAGGGGCCGGAGGCGACGCCGCTGTTGCCCAATGTCATCGTGACAAGCAGTCGTTTCGTGCGGCCCGAAGATTACGGCATCCCCCAGGACGCCATGGGCTGGGAGGAGCGCACAGTGCGCAACATCGCCATGCCGTGGGCGCAGGCAAAGGCGACCAAAAATCCGCTCTGGGAACAGGGGTTTCACTTCTATTGCATGACGCCCAAGACGCGCCATCGTGTGCATTCCTCGTGGAGCACGGTGGACTGGACGATCATCCTCGACTCTAACTTTGGCGACCCGTATCGCGCGGACAAGCGGCTGCCCGGCCCCGGCGACCATCAGTTGCACATGAATCCGCAAGCCGCCAAAGACCTGGGCATCGAGGATGGCGACTATGTCTACGTCGACGCCAACCCTGCCGACCGCCCCTACATCGGCTGGCAGGAGGACGATCCTTTCTACAAGGTGGCGCGGCTGATGTTGCGCGTCAAGTACAACCCGGCGTACCCCTACCACATCGTCATGCTCAAACACGGACCTTTCATGGCGACGGAGAAATCGGTCAAGGCGCACGAGACGCGCCCCGACGGACTCGCCAAATCCGAGGGCACCGGCTACATGGCGAACCTGCGCTACGGCTCGCAACAATCGGTGACGCGCGACTGGTCGATGCCAATGCACCAGACTGACACACTCTTCCACAAACAAAAGACGGGCATGCAGTTCATCTTTGGCGGTGAGGCGGACAATCACGCGCTCAACACCGTGCCCAAAGAGACGCTGGTGCGCGTGGTCAAAGCCGAAGACGGCGGGTTGAATGGCGTCGGGCCGTGGGAGCCGACCAAGACCGGCTTCACCCCCGCGCACGAAAACGACTTTATGCTCCGCTATATTGCGGGGAACACGATCGAGGTGAAGGGATGAGCGCAACCACCATCGCGACGCTGACCTGCATCAACTGCCAGCGCGACGAAGGCGAGATCCCGCTGACGCAGTGGCGGATGGCGGGGCAACGTTTCTGGATCTGCCCGGACTGCCTGCCGTTTCTGATCCATCGCCGCGCCGAAGTCATGCCGCGCTGGCATCTGCCGGTCGCAGCAGCCGCCAAAGGAGAAAATCATGCCGAAGGATGAATTTGTCGCCGAAGACCCGATGGAACTGGTCGGCATGGTGATGCCGGGCGGACCGGGGATGCTGGAAGCAATGGCAGAGGCGCTGGTGGAAGAGTACGTCCTGCTGGGTTGGGACGCCACACGGTTGATGACGCTGTTCGTCAACCCGCTCTTTGTCGCCACCCATCGCATCTATCGGCAGAAGGGCGAGGCTTATGTGCGAGAGTTGATCGACGCGACGTGTGCGAAGTTTCACATACCTCCCCGACCAGACGAGACAATGCTGTTTGAGCCACAGACCTTTCGGAGCGTGCGCGCCTCAATTGATTTGCTGGAGAATGCACCACCTGTGAACCGTCATAGCACGCTGGTCGTGCTGGAGTAGAGAGGAACAGACCTATGCCCGACGTCTATAACTGGCATCTTGGCCGGACAATGACCTATCCGTATCCAGAAGCGCACCCGACAAAGCAATTTGCCGCAGTCTTCAACATCAACCGTTGCATCGGCTGCCAGACCTGCACCGGCTCTTGCAAGGCGACGTGGACCTTCTCACGCGGGCAGGAATACATGTGGTGGAACAACGTCGAGACCAAGCCCTACGGCAGCTATCCACAGCACTGGGATGTAAAGGTCTTGCAACTGCTCGACGAGGCGCATCAGGCCGCTGGCGTGCAGCCGCAATGGGATCACAGCCAGGCCAGCGAGCAGGCGCCTTACGGCGTCTACAATGGCCTGACGCTTACCGAGGCAAGCGGCCCTAATGAGCAAGTGCTGGGTTATCTGCCCGCCGAGAGCGAGTGGCGTTCGCCCAACTTCTACGAGGACACTTCGACCGGCTACAAAGGCGGCGCCTATGGCCTCAGTCCCGACGGCGCGTCGCTGCCGGAGCATCAGGCCTGGTTCTTTTATCTGATGCGCATCTGCAACCACTGCACCTATCCTGCGTGTCTGGCGGCCTGCCCGCGCAAGGCGATCTACAAGCGCGAGGAGGATGGCATCGTCTTGATCGACCAGGAACGCTGTCGCGGCTATCGCAAATGTGTGCAGGCCTGTCCCTATAAAAAATCGATGTATCGGGGCACAACGCAGGTCAGCGAAAAGTGCGTCGGCTGCTATCCGCGCGTCGAAGGCGCCGACCCGCTGAGCGACGGCGTGCCCATGGAAACGCGCTGCATGGCCGTCTGCCCCGGCAAGATTCGCCTCAACGGGCTGGTCGATGTGGCTGAGGATGGCTCCTGGGTTGAAAACCCGAAGCACCCGCTCTACTTCCTGGTGCGTATGGAGCAAATCGCGCTGCCGCTTTATCCGCAATTTGGCACCGAACCCAACATCTACTACATCCCGCCGCGCTGGGCGCCGCGCCCCTATCTACGCCAGATGTTCGGGCCGGGGGTGGATCACGCCATCGAACGCTACACGGCGCCCTCGCGCGAGCTGCTTGCCGTGCTCCAGCTGTTCCGCACGACGCAGAAAATGATCTTCCGCTACGAGATCGAGGAGGGGCCGCTGGTGCGCGAGGCCGAGATCAACGGCAAGCCGTGGCAGATGTACAACGACACTGTGATCGGCTTCGACGCCAAAGACCGCGAGATCGTGCGCTTGAGCGTCGTTGAACCGCTGCACGAACGCCCGATGGAGCGGCTGAATTCGATATAGGAGGGGCGAGTTGCGAGGGGCGAGGGGCGAGTCGTCGGACCATTCACCGTTCGCGCACCCGAAGCAAGCGAGTTGCGAGGGGCGAGGCAACTTTACAATTCACGATTTCACAATTCAACTGCTTTATGAAACTCATGCGCTCAGGAGTGGATAATGAGTGTACTTGAATCAATCGAAACCCGTCTGGCTGTTGACGAGCCGCAACGTGTACACGCTGAGCAGGCTGTCTATCGCGCCCAGGTCTACGCGTTTCTTTCTGCAGTCTATCTCTATCCTTTCGAGAACTGGAGCGAAGAGTTGCCGCTGGCGGCGGAAGCAGCAGGACGGGTCGTCGGGGCGCCGGCATGGCCGAACGTACAGCCGCTGCCGCTGAAGGAGTTGCAAGCCGCCTTTCGTCGTGGCTTTGGCGCGGCCGGTTCGCTCTGCTACGAGACGGAATACGGGCTTCCGCACGAGTTTCGCCAGGCGCAGGAGCTGGCGGACATCCGCGGCTTTCATCGCGCCTTCGGCTTCGACATGGGCGGCGCCGTGCGCGAACGCCCCGATCATCTGGCCGTCGAGCTGGAGTTTCTGCACGTGCTGGCGCTCAAGGAGGCGCACGCGCGGTTGCACGGCGTCGCCGAGCAAGTGGAAGTCTGCCTCGCTGCGCAGGCGAAGTTCCTCGGCGACCATTTGGGGACATGGGTCGATCTCTTTGCCCAGAGCCTGGCGCTCAACACGCAAGATGCGCCCTATCTGCCGCTGGCGCACTTCACCGCCGCCTTTGTGCAGGCGGAGGCGGCCCGGCTGGGCGTCACCTTAACCCCGCGCAGCCGCAAGGAGGTGAAACACACCCCCTTCGACACTGATTTTTCCTGCGCCGCCTGCCCTGTTGTCGATCTGGTGCGTTGATGATGCATCCACAATCCAGCAAAGGAGGAATCTATGTTTACCCGTAGTCGGCTCATCATTGTGGCGGTCTGTCTGTTGGCGTTGGGCGCAGTGCTGGCGAATGCGCCGCTCGTCAGTTCGCAAGGGTTGACCATCACCGCCGCCGCCATTGAGGGTGACCTGCCGATCGACGCGCCGGACTCCGCACTCTGGCAGCAAGCCACCGCGGTGGAAGTGCCGATGAGCGCACAGATGATCGCGCGTCCGATCATGCCGGAGACAAACGCCAAAGCGATCACCGTGCGCGCGCTGCACAACAACGCCGAGATCGCCTTCCTGCTCGAATGGCAAGACGCCACGCGCAATGATACGACGCTACGCGTGGACGATTTCCGCGATAGCGTCGCCATTCAGTTTCCCGTGGGAGAGGGACAGCCATTTTACTGCATGGGGCAACAGGGTGGTGATGTCAATATCTGGCACTGGAAAGCCGATTGGCAGGCATCTCTGATTGCGCAGCAAAATTTGCAGACCACCTATCCCAATCTCGCTGTTGATCAGTATCCCTTCACCGAACCAGCCGAAAATATCTACCTGGCCGCCTATGCCGACCGCAACTACCTGACCGCCGAAGCCGCCGGCAACTACCTGGCGTTGCCCACGCATGGTTCACCTGTGGAAGACCTGGTGGCAGGCGGTTTCGGCACGCTCACCACGCAACCGTTGGCCGGTCAAAACGTGCGAGGATTTGGCGAATGGCGCGATGGCGTCTGGCGCGTCATCTTTAGCCGCGAGCTGACCTCGACCGAAGCCGAGGATGTCATGCTGGCGCCAGAAAAACTATACGCTGTCGCCTTTGCGGCATGGGACGGCGCCAACCAGGAACGCAATGGTTCCAAATCCACCTCGCAGTGGGTTTCGTTCCAACTCGCCAGCGCACCAGGGACAGGCGCGGCTGCGCCGGCAGGGGCGGCAGCCCAGGCGCCCTTGACCGCCAGCGTGGCAGCCACCCAACCCACTGGCTTCAATCCGCTATTTTGGGGATTCATTGCCCTGTTGATCTTGATCCCGCTTGGGGTCGGCGTTGTGATGCTCTATTTCTATCTTGGCAACAAGGCATAGGGAAGCACACATGATGAAAATGACGAGCAAGGCGGCCTCGTGGCAAATAGCGCGCGCACAGGTGGAAACCAGCCGGGCATGTGCTGCCCGCAGTTTTCTAGTGACGTTGCTGCCGTGGCTGGTGGCCGCCGCACTTGTCGACTGGCTGGTTACGCGCACGCTCACACGCTTTGCGATCTTCGTTCCGAAAACGCCGGCGATGATCACCGGCTACCAGTGGCTGAACTGGTTGGGTCAGGTCGGCTCCACCATGGCGGCGTTTCTGGCGCTGCTAGGCATTGGCGCCATCGTTGTGATCGAATGGAGGACGCGACGGGCATGGTGGCTGGCGCTGCCAATGGCCGGGCTGGCGACGATTACGGTGCTGGCGCCCTTCTTCCCACCGGCAATCTGGCTCCCCGGCTATGCTCTGTTGGCGGTGATGGTGCTGTTGGCGCTGAGCTGGCGCATTGTGCGCACGCGAGCGTCAACCACTGTGCGGCTGGCGTTGTTGCTGCCTGTGCTGGCAATGCTAGCGGCGGCGCTTTATCAGGCGGCGCCCACGCTCTACGCGCTGCTGCGTTGGTCTGGTCCCCCGGCGTGGGGGCTGCCACTTTTTCGCGCGGGCGAGGGGCTGGTCGTCCTCGGCGCGGTCGCGCTGTGGTGGGCTTACGGACGCCGCGCCGACCGTCGCAGTTGGCTGGCGGGCTGTCTGCTCGCCAGCCTTTTTGCAGCGATCTACCTTGCAACCCCGGCGCTGACAGCCACCATCGTTGTCTGGTCGCATGGACTGACGCTGACGTTGCCCTGGTGGCTCTACGCCGCCGCGCTGCCGCTCTTTGCTGTGACCGTTATTCACGCGCTGCGAAGTGGGCGTCGCAGCATGGCCTATGCGTTGCTTCTGCTCGCCGCCGCCGGTTACGCGCCCCAATTGAGCAGCCAGTTCTGGTTTGGGATGATCGCACTCAGCTACGCTACACTGACAGCGCCATCTGAGCACAACGCCACATCAAGCATGGTGTAGCCATCAACATTCACCCGCCATAGTTGGACAAAAACGCGCCTGCACACTATGATGCAACGCGTGACTATCCTTCGCAACCGGCGTCTGCTGCTTGTGCTGATAGGTGTGGCAGGTGTGCTGCTCGGCGTTTGGGTGACACGCTCGATGTTTCCCGCCGTTCCACTCGGCCCCCAACAGACCGTCTACACCCGCAATCCCAAAATTGGCATTCACACACGTCTGACCGACGAAGTGGAAGAACAAAAGATCAAGCGCAGCCTGGAAATGGTGCGCGAGATGGGCGCCCCCTGGGTAGTTGAATACTTCCCGTGGGCGTACATCGAAAATGAACCGGGACGCTACAACTGGGTGCACGCCGATCAGGTGGTCGCCCACGCCAGTCGGCAAGGGTTGACGCTCATCGCTCGCCTGGGCTTTGTGCCACAATGGGCGCGCCCTAAAGAGACCACGCCACTTTATCTGGACGAGGGAAATTTTGACGATTTCGCCAGATTTGCAGCATTATTTGTAGAGCGTTATCGTGGTAAAATCAATTACGTCATTCTTTGGAACGAACCCAATCTGGCGCTTGAATGGGGATATGCTGCACCGGACGCCGCCAAATATACAGCGCTGCTGCGGACAGCGTATCCGTTGATCAAGGCAGTGGCGCCGGAAGTGCAGGTACTGGCGGGGGCGTTGGCGCCCACACTGGCGCCACCCGGCAGCGAGTTCGGCGTCGATGATCTGATCTTTCTACAGGAAATGTACGACGCCGGCGCGGCCGATTACTTCGACGTACTGGCGATCCACGCCTACGGCTGGCACTTCGATCCCGATAGCCCGCCCGACCCGGCCGTAGTCAACTTTCGCCGTGCAGAGTTGTTACGCGCAATCATGGTCAAGAACGGCGATGCCGCCAAGCGCGCCATCATTACCGAAGGTGGCTGGAACGATCATCCACGCTGGACGCGCGCCGTGCGCCCGGCGCAACGCATCGCCTACACCCTGCGCGCGTACGAGCTTGCTCAACAGGAGTGGCCCTGGCTTGATGCACTCTGTCTGTGGGTCTTTCGCTTTCCCTGGGATCAGAATTCCTACCAGGACTACTTTACCTTTGTGCGCACCGACTTTGAACCCAAGCCGATCTACACGGAGGTGCAGCGATACGCGCGCAACTTGACGCCATAATCCGACGACATCGGTGCTGGCTGGTTGGCGGCATCGCAGTAGTCGCCGGCGTGGTTGGGCTGCTCTGGCTGCTCACCGCAGAGCAGAGTGCGTCGCTGTTGCCTTTTCTGCGCCGTGACGCCACCTGGCAGGCGATCCAGCAGCGCGGCGTCTGGCGCGTCGGGCTTGACCCAAGTTTTCCGCCCTTCGAGATGCTGGACGCAAACGGCGCACCAGTTGGTTACGACGTCGATCTGGCGCATGCAGTGGCGGCGACATGGGGGGTGCGCGCCGAAATTGTTGCTGTCGGCTTCGACAGCTTGCCGGATACGCTCAAAACTGGGAAAATCGATAGTATCGTGAGTGCTTATCCATACGACGAACGCCTGACGCAGGATTTTCGTTTCTCAGCGCCTTACTTCGACGCCGGTCTGCGGATTGCTGTGCCGATCGATTCACCAATCCGCGCCTTGACCGATCTGACCGGACGGCAGGTAGGCGTAGAATGGGGAAGCCTGGGTGATATGGTGGGACGCCGCCTGCAACGCAATGGCATGGCAATGACGCTGACGCCCTTTGAGACGCCGGATGCGTTGATCGGCGCCCTGTTGGACACCCGGCAGGTGGAGGCTATCTTGCTCGATGCGGTGTCGCTGCGTCAGGCGCAAGGGCGAGGGCTATCGCTGCGCGGCGTGGACGCGCCGTTGGAGAGCGTTCCCTACGTGATCGTGATGCCACAGCGGGCGTATGCGCTGCAAGAACAAGTGGCAGCCTCACTGCAGCAGCTACAAGCACGCGGCGAACTGGCGAAGTTGGAAGAACGCTGGTTTGGCGCCCAAGCGATAGAGGAGCAGACCGAATGAGTGATCCTGCTGCAACAGTGATCGCCCTCGTGACGGACACACATTTCTGGCAACGTCCGCAGCCGGTAATCATGGCAGATGGCGCCTTACAGCTTCAGCCCTGGTCTGAGCAACTGCTGGAAACGCTGATGACGGAACTAACGGCAGCGCAGGTCGATCTGGTGGTGCATCTAGGCGATCAGTCTTGCGGCGGCGGCAGTTACGCTATGCCGCCAGATGAGTTTGTCGCCACGCTACACCACATTCACGCACAACTGCAGACATTGGACGCTCCAGTGATAGCGCTGCCCGGCAATCATGACGCCCGACCAGGCGACGGCGACCTCAACGACTTCTACACATTATGGCAATACGAACCGGGGCTGGGCAAGACCATTGACCTGCCCCATGCGCACCTGATCTTACTCAACGCCATGGGGCATACGCCAGCACAGATCGCCGCCGCCCAAGACCATGATCCGGTTTACGGTTGGGTGAACGCGGCAGAGTTGCAGCGTCTGGATGCTGCGTTGGCGACGGCGGATGGCCGTCCAGTGCTCATCTTCACACACCAACTCCTGCAACCCTGGCAAGATGGCCGCCCCTGGTATGATTATTTTGGCATTGCCAATGCAGCAGAGGTGCTTGAGGTCATTGAACGGCGCGGAGGCGTGCGCGCTGTCTTTCAGGGGCATGCGCATCGTCTGAACATTCAAGAGCTTCGCTACGCACCCGATCAAGCCTGCGTTTTTGGCGTGATGCCTGCACTGATCGAATACCCGGTCGCCTGGATGCAGATGACGCTAACCGCAAGCCAGGCGCATTGCGTGCTACAGCGCCTCCCGCTCGAAGCACTGGCCGACCTTTCTGCCCACAGCGGCGATGGGCAGAGCTGGCGTCAGGGCGAATCAGCCTGGTGGGACTATCAATTTTCGCTGCAATGATAGTCATATCATTCACAACATGTTCTGATATGGCGCCTGAATAGAGAGGAGCTTCCTTTGTCGCCAGTCAAACCTTTGCCCCCTGAAACCTTACGGCGCTGTTGCACACCGGACGAGTTTCCCTTCGCCACCACCGTCGAACTTGATGGCCAGACCTCGTTTCTCGGCCAGGAACGCCCGCTGAGCGCCATTCGCTTTGGCGTCAAGATGCGGCGGCAGGGCTACAACATTTACGCACTGGGGCCGGCAGGTCTAGGCAAGCACACGCTGGTGCGCCGCATCATCGAGGAGCGCGCCGCGCAAGAACCGGCGCCATTCGATTGGTGTTATGTCAATAATTTTGACCAACCCTATCGTCCACGCATCCTGCGCCTGCCGGCAGGCAGCGGTCGCAAATTGAAGCGTGACATGGAGCACCTGGTCGAAGACATGCAAAGCGCGTTGTCGGCGGCGTTCGAGAGCGAGGAGTATCAGGCGCGACGCCGCGCC
>DGFH01000102.1:4677-14818 GCA_002391565.1 Anaerolineales bacterium UBA3905 | reverse complement strand
GAGAGCGAATTTCAGGAACGGCAGCAGGCCAGCCTGATGGCGTTGCAAGAACAGGCCAAGCGGCGCAACTTGACGCTGCTGCGCACCCCTTCCGGCCTGGCCTTTGCTCCACTCAAGGGCGAAGAAGTCCTGCCTCCTGATGAGTACGAAAAGCTCTCGGATGAAGATCAGAAACGCATTCAGGCCGATGTCGAAGTGATGCAGGAAGAGTTGCAGAAGGTTGTCTCCAAGGCGCCGCGCTGGGAGCGTGAGCTACGCAACCGGATGCGCGAGCTCAACCGCGAAGTCGCCAGTATCGTCCTCAACGATCTGATTGCAGAGCTGGCCGCCAACTACGCCGACATGCCCGATGTATTGACCTATTTCGACGCTGTGCGCCAGGATGTACAGGATCACCTGGGCGATTTCATGGTGGCGGGCGAGAAACAACAACAAGCGGCTGATGGCGACGGCCCTGCTGCGTTCGTGGAAAACATCTCGCCGTTGCGCCGTTATCAGGTCAATCTCTTTGTCGACTCCGGCGACGCGCAGGGCGCGCCGGTCGTTTATGAGAGCAACCCGACTTACACCAACCTGACCGGACGTGTCGAGCAGATGGCGCAGATGGGGGCATTGATCACCGATTTCACCCTGATCAAACCAGGTTCACTACACCGGGCGAATGGCGGCTACCTGATCTTGGACGCAATCAAGGTGCTCTCGAACGCCTATTCCTGGGAAGGGTTAAAGCGCGCGCTGGAGTTTGGCGAGGTGCGCATCGAGTCGGTGTTGCAGATGCTCAGCCTGACCAGCACCATTTCACTGGAGCCAGAGCCGATGCCACTCAATGTCAAAGTGGTGTTGCTGGGCGACCGCCTGCTCTACTATCTGCTGTCACAATATGACCCAGACTTCAATGAGCTGTTTAAGGTGGCCGCCGATTTTGCCGACGAGGTGGAGCGCACGCCGGAAACCCACCTCGCCTACGCCCAGTTGCTGGCTTCCATCGTGCGCAAAGAGGAGCTCCGCCCGCTGGATCGCTATGCCGTCGGCGCCGTGATCGACCACGCCGCCCGCCTGGTGAGCGACAGCGAACGGCTTACAGCGCAGTTGCAGGCGATTGTCGACCTGTTGCAGGAGGCAAATTACTGGGCCGCCGAAGCCGGCGCCGACCTGATCACCGTCGAGCATGTCCGCCAGGCGATCGATGCCCAGGTCTTCCGTCTCGACCGCGTCGCCCGGTTGATGCAAGACGAAGTGCTGCGCAGAACCATCCACATCGAGACGGATGGTGAAGCGATTGGGCAGATCAACGGGCTGTCGGTGCTGCAACTGGGCAACTACGCCTTCGGCCAACCATCGCGCATCACCGCCACTGTGCGCATGGGACGCGGCGACGTGGTGAACATCGAACGCGAGGTCAACCTGAGTGGGCCGATCCATTCCAAGGGCGTCCTGATCCTGGTGAGCCTGCTCAACGCACGCTACGCCGCCGAACAGCCATTGGCGCTCTCTGCCAGCCTGGTCTTCGAGCAATCCTATGGCGGCGTCGAAGGCGACAGCGCCTCTTCCACCGAACTCTATGCGTTGCTCTCCGCCATCGGGCAGATTCCGATCAAGCAGTCGCTGGCCGTCACCGGTTCGGTCGATCAGACCGGACGCGTGCAGGCGATTGGCGGCGTCAACGAGAAGATCGAGGGTTTCTTCGACCTGTGTAAGGCGCGCGGGCTGACCGGCAACCAGGGCGTGTTGATTCCTGAAACCAACGTCAAACATCTGATGTTGCGCCGTGATGTAGTCGAGGCTGTGCAGGCCGGTCAGTTCCACATCTACCCGATCGCCCACATCGACGAGGGCATCGAAGTCCTGACCGGCATGCCCGCCGGCGCAGCCGACAAGCGCGGCAAATATCCGAAGGGCACGGTCAACCATGCCGTCATGACGCGACTGGCGCAGATGGCAAAAAAGCGGCAGGCGCTCGAAGCCAAAGGTCGCGCCCAGCAGACGCCTGCCCCTGCCGATAAACCAGAAGAACCCAAGCTAGAATAAGAACCATCTATCCGGCGTCATGCGTCAGCCGCCTCCATATCTCGTCATCAGTGACAAATGATGCGTGACAGGTCGCGTGGCGCCTTTGGGGAGAGGATCGCAATGAGCGCGGAAACTCACGAGGAAACAAACACCGCACCCGTCCATGAAGCGGCGCAGACTGATTATATCCTGGTGGCATTAGACGCTTCGCCCCATAGTGCAGCGGCGCTGGCAGCGGCGGCGGAGGTGGCGGCGGCGCTCAATCTGGAGTTGCGCGGGCTGTATGTCGAAGATGTCAATCTGCTCCACCTGTGCGGCCTGCCCTTTGGACTGGAGATCGGCTCTTTCACTGCCAACCCACGCCGGCTCGAACAGGCGCACATGGAACGCGAATTTCGAATTCAGGCATCGCTGTTGCGCAAAATCATGGCCGACGTGGCGGGCCGTCAACGCGTCTCCTGGTCGTTCAAGGTCGTACGGGGCGGCGTGACCCAGGAGGTGCTTTCGGCCGGCTCATCCGCACACATGGTCAGCCTGGGGCGCGTAGGGACGACGCCGGGTAAGCGCACTGGCTCCACGGCGCAAGCTGTTGTGCGCCACACGCGGCGTCCTGTCATCGTGCAGAGCGCACAGAACGCCCTGAGCGGCCCCTTTACGGTGGTGTATCTGGGCGACCCGGCTTCTGATCACGCTATCGAGCTGGGCATTCAACTTGCCAAACCACATAGCACCCATATCGACGTTCTGATGCTCGGCCAGACCGAAACACAGGCCGACGCTCTGGCGCAGACTTTCGTCAATGCCGAAGTCGACGCCAAGCTCTACGCAATGCCCTCCATCGAAGCAATGACCCACTTTTTGCATGGACTGAACGTCGGCGCCGTGCTGTTGCCGGCGCCCCTTGCCGCCTGGCTAGACGACATTTCGACGCCAGTGGTGGTGGTGCCATAAGCCACACCATCAGGAAAGGGCGTTCTCGCCGCAAATACACAAAATCATCACTGTCGGGTTGTAAGACAGACGCCTCATCAGCCGTTCTCAATCTCTTCAAATTGAGAATTGTTGTGCGCCTCATTTTTTTGCCACCTGTACAAATACCAGCGCCGTGATATACTGGAAGGGAGCTCCTCAAGTGCATCGGTCTCGTTAGCGTCGTCTCTAGCCCCAACCCCAAGCACGCCAGGAAAGCGAGATTGGATGTTGAAGTTCGGCTTGCAATTTTGATCCCCAAATCAGCAAGGAAAGTGACTTAACCTATGAACTCCCAGACATGCGTTCCACGTTTCCTCAACAGTCTCCTCAAAGTGCTCGCAAGCGTCGCTCTCGTCATGCTTGCCTGGGCGCTGGTGCAGCAACCGTTGCTCCAGGCACAAGATGGTGCGCCATTGCCAACATCGGAGATTGAGCCAGCAGGTGCGCCGCCGGCGACGGCAACGCCAACCGCGCCTTTCGTCGCCAGTGCGCCTCGCCAGGGTTTGATCGTCGGCGGCGAACCGGCGGCAGTGGGGGAACTGCCCTGGCAGGTGGCGGTGTATCCGGGGCCGTATCTTTGTGGCGGCTCACTGATTGCAGCGCAGTGGGTAGTGACAGCGGCACACTGCGTTATCGACGACGCTGGCGCCGTGATGGCGCCCGGCGATATTGATGTCGTCGCCGGGGAATACAACCGCAACCAAAACGACGGCACCGAACAGCAGCGTAGCGTCACTGCGGTGTATGTCCACCCCGACTATGATCCATTTGGCAGCAATGACAGCGACATTGCCCTGCTGCAACTGACGTCGCCCGTCACGCTTGGCCCCAGTGTGGGCATCATCCCACTTGTCTCCAGCCCAACGCACGATGCCCTGGTGGCGCCTGGCGTGTCGTCCCTGGTCTCTGGCTGGGGCGCCACCTCCGAAGGCGGCAGCACGGCGACGATCCTGCAGAAGGTGCGAGTGCCAATCGTGAGCAATGCTACATGCAACACCTCGTATGGCGGCAGCATCACGGCAAACATGTTGTGTGCTGGCCTGGCGGGCGGCGGCAAGGATTCGTGCCAGGGTGACAGCGGTGGACCGCTGGTCGTGCCGGATGGCAGCGGTTGGCGGCTGGCCGGTGTGGTGAGTTTTGGGAACGGCTGTGCGCGCCCCAATTACTACGGCGTCTATACGCGCATATCCAGTTTCACGACGTGGATCTCAACCCAGACCGGCGACTTGCCAACACCAACGCCGACCTTCACCCCGGCGGCGCTCGCCTATATCCCGATGGTGCGGAAGGCGCCGACGCCAACCCCAACGCCGACCCCGACGCCGCCGCCCAATGTGATTGTCAACCCCGGCTTCGAACAGGGGCGCAACGCTGGCTGGCAGGAATACTCAGCCAATGGGTGGACATTGATCATAAACAGCGGCTTCCCCACCGGTGTCTCGCCGCACGGCGGACAGTGGCTAACCTGGCTGGGCGGCGCCAGCAACGAGATTTCCTACATTCGTCAGAGTGTTAAGATTCCGACCAATGCGCCCATCCTGAGCTATTGGGCATGGATTGCCTCAGCGGACTATTGCGGGTATGATTTTGGCGGCGTGATGGTGAACTCGAATGTGGCGAATGTCTTCAACCTCTGCCAGAGCACTTCCACCGGGGGTTGGGTGCGCCGCACCGTCAACCTGAGCGCCTATGCAGGGCAAACCGTCTGGCTGCAATTGCGTGCAGAGACCGACGGCTCGCTGAACAGCAACCTGTTCATCGACGACGTCAGCTTCACCAACGCCGCCGCCAGCGTCACCGTGCCCGTCGAGCTGGTTGCGCCGGCGACAGCGTCCTTCGCCGATGAGAAGCAGGCATCAGCGGTCGAACGCGGCGCCCCTGTTGTCGAGCCAGAAGGCAGGATATGGACGCCACAGGCCCCCGGCCAGAAGTAATGGGCGCCGGAACGACTCTGGTAAAACGACTTCGGCAAGCGGTGTGGTATTGGGAAAAAGAGTTGTACCGTAGCAGGTCATCGCCTCCGCTGTGATATGATAACCCATCACAGCGGAGGCGATGATCTACGATGGACGCCCCTCATTGCAAGTGCTCCCTGTCGGGCGCAACCAACAGCAGAGATCGAATTGGCGCTTTGCTCCTCGCATCTTCTCCCTCGCCCCGGTTTTCACATTGGAAGCGATTCATTCTCAGGTCGGAAGTCAGCAGAAGGAGCAATCAACATGCGTAGAATCCAAACACTTGCCATCATTTTACTCGCCTTGCTCATGCCCCTGGCATCTATACTGCCTGCCTACGCTAACACAGCGCAGGCCAACAACGACGAGCCTGAATGGTTAATCATGCTCTATCAAAATGCCGACGACGAGGTGCTCGAAGGGGACATCTTCACCGATCTCAACGAGGCGGAACTGGTCGGCTCAACAGATGACGTAACCATTGTGGCGCAGTTGGATCGCTACGAAGCAGGTTTCGACGGCGACGGCGATTGGACGACGGCGAAGCGTTTCTTGGTAACGCAGGATGACGACCTGGCTGTGCTGGCCTCCGAGGAGATCGAAGACCTGGGTGAGATCGACAGCGGCGCGCCGGAGACACTGGTCGACTTTGCTCTCTGGGCGATGACAAACTATCCGGCGCAGAAGTACGCGCTGATCCTCTCCGACCACGGCGCAGGTTGGCTCGGTGGCTGGAACGACGACGCGCCCGACGAAGGCAGCAGCCTGACGATCAACGAGATCGACCAGGCGCTGGCGACGATTCTGGCCGAGACGGGCGTCGAGCAATTCGAGTTTGTCGGCTTCGACGCCTGTCTGATGAGCCAGGTCGAAGCACTGGTGGGGATTGCCCCCTACGCTCGCTATGCGGTGGCCTCGCAGGAGACCGAACCGGCGATTGGCTGGGCCTATTCAGCCTTCCTGAGCGACCTGGTGAAACGACCGGCGCAGGATGGTAAGACGCTGGCAAAAAACATTGTCAGCAGCTATATTGCCAAAGACATCCGCATTCAAGATGATGACGCCCGCCGCGACTATGTGGCGGAAGTTTACGGCGTCGAAGAAGAGGTCTCGCCGGAGGAGGTGGCCGAAGCCGAAAGCCAGAGCGTCACCCTCACCGCCATCGATCTGGCCAAGGTGCCAGCGCTGGTCGATGCCCTCAACGAGTTTGCCTTCGCGCTGACGGAAGTCGATCCGGCGGCTGTGGCGCGGGCGCGCACCTACGCTCAATCCTTCGAGACCGTGTTTGGCGAGGATGCACCTTCGCCCTATCTCGACCTGGGCAACTTTGCCGCGCTGGTCGCTGAATTCGCCAACTCGAAGCCGCTCAACACCGCGCTGAACGCGCTCAACAAGGCCTACAAAGCAGCTATCCTTGCGGAAAAACATGGGGCAGGGCGTCCCGGCGCCACCGGCTTCTCGATCTTCTTCCCCACGCCTGAGCTGTTGGTTGCGGTCGGCACAGAAGAAAGCGAAACATCGTACACAGCTTACGCCAGCCGCTTTGCAGGCGCCTCGCTGTGGGATGACTTCCTGGTCTTCCATTACACCAACCAGGACATCGACCCTGACGCGGTCGAGCCGGCGCTGCTCGACCCGGAGACCGCCGCCGACGCCAATCTTGACGATTACGCTGCGCCGCTGTTGGCGGAAGACGCCGACCTGCCCGCACCGGGCATCGACACCGAACTGAGTATGACGCCGATCGAGGTGAGCAGCGATGAGATCGCCGCCGACGAGACGGTGCTACTCAGCACGCAGATCACCGGCGAGGAGATCGGCTACATCTACATCGAGGTCTCACGCTACGATGAGGAGAGCGAGACCTACATCGTCGAAGACATGGACTATGTCGCCGCCGACGACACGGTGGAATTTGACGGCATCTACTACCCGGCATGGACCGAAGCCGACCTGGAGGACTTCATCTTCGAGTGGGAGCCGACGATCTACGCGCTGAGCGATGGCGAGACCGAAGCGTTTGCCCTCTTCGAGCCGGCCGTCTATGGCGCCACCGACGAAGATGGCGAGTATGATGTGCGCGGCGTCTACACCTTTGCCGACAGCGGAGAGGAACGCTACGCCACGATGAAGTTCAACAGCGCCCTGGAGTACAAAGGGCTGCTCACCTTCACCGGCGCCAACGGCGCCGGCGCGCCCCGCGCTATGAACCCGCGCCCCGGTGACACATTTACCATCCTCGAACAACGCTACAAGCTTGACGACGACGGCGCATGGGTGGTGAATGACTATCTGGGCGACACGCTCACCTTCAGCGGCAAACCCTTCACCGTGACTGCGTACGCCAGCTATCCCGGTGAGTACTCGCTGGGCATCATCGTCACCGACCTGCTCGATAATAGCGTGGCGGAGTATGCCACGGTGTATGTGGTGGAGTAGGGAAGAAAAACGCATTGCATCAAGCATCTCTCTCCAGGTATAATAGCTTCAGGCTTGCAGGGAGATCGCGTCAGGGGAAGTTGCCCTGATGACGATCCCGGCCGTTGGAAGGAGAATGCGACTGTGCTTCCCAACACGATGGTGCATGGCGACTTGACGCAGCACCGACCGGCGATGCGCCCGGCTCCGACGGAAACAACGGTGGATGATGAGGCCGCAGCCAACGCGTTAGCGGACAGGCCGCTGCCTCTCACGCCGTCGCACAATGGCGCCCATCATCTCTCAGAAGTTGCTGAGCTGATCGAGTACGATTCGTTGCTGGGCGCGGACACAGAGCACGATGCTGCGCGATCAACCTCAAGCGAGGCGACCACCCCCGACGCAGCCTCGCGCTCGTCAGCCGAAGTCGGCGCATCCACGCTCTGGCCTACGCTGGCGCGCCTCAAGCCGCTGCCAACGGCAGATGGACAGGATTGGATTCGGATTGATCCTTCCAATGAGGAGCGTCGCGCCATCGAAACGCTGTGGCAACAACTGCCCGACACCTTCAAGCCCGAAAGCCGTGATCTGATTGCGCGCGCCTATCTGCTCGCCAGTTACGCCCATCGCAACACCCTGCGCGATAGCGGCGAGCCATACATCACCCATCCCATTGCGGTGACGATGATCCTGACCGAGCTGCGCATGGACCCGGAGGCGCTGGCCGCCGGTCTGCTGCACGATGTCGCCGAAGACACCGAGTACGGCATCGACTACATCCGCGCCCACTTTGGCGCCACGATTGCCAGACTGGTGGACGGCGTCACCAAGCTCAAGCGCATCCAGGAAAAAAAGAGCAAAACCGATGCGCCGGTCAGCAATCAGAAGGCGGAGTCGCTGCGCAAGATGATGCTGGCCAGCATCGAGGACCTGCGCGTGCTCATCATCAAGCTGGCCGACCGGCTGCACAACATGCGCACGCTGGGTGGTCAGAAAGAGCACAAACGCCGCCGCATCGCCCGTGAGACGCTCGACTACTATGCCCCATTGGCCAACCGTCTCGGCATCTGGCGCATCAAGTCTGAGCTGGAAGATCTCAGCTTCCGCTATCTCAATCCGGCCAGCTACAAGGAGATCAAGAACACCATCCAGCAGAAGGAAAGCGACCGCCAGAAGCTGGTGATCCGCATCAAAGCCGACCTGGAGCGGGCGTTGGCGGAGGCAGGCATTCCTGCACAAATCTATGGTCGCCCCAAGCACATCTACTCGATCTTCCGCAAGATGGAGCGCAAGGGGGTCGGCTTCGAGCAGATTTACGACGTGCACGGCTTTCGCATCATTGTTGAGACGGTGGCGCAGTGTTACGCCGTGCTCGGCGTTGTCCACACCATGTGGCACCCCATTCCCGGCGAGTTCGACGATTACATCGCCAACCCCAAGGACAACATGTACCGCAGCCTGCACACGGCCGTGCGTATCAAGAAGGACGGGCGCCCTGTCGAGATCCAGATTCGCACCACCGAAATGCACGAGACCGCAGAGTTGGGCATCGCCGCCCACTGGCAATACAAGGAGCAGGCGCGCCACAGCGAGGATGTACAAAAGAAGATCAACTATCTACGCAAGCTGATGTCAGAGCCGTTGGCGCTGAGCGATTCCGACGAGTTCGTCGACGGCATGAAGACCGACGTCTTTAGCGACCGCGTGCTGGTCTTTACGCCCAACGCCGACATCATCGAACTGCCCGCCGGCTCAACGCCGATCGACTTCGCCTACGCCATTCACACCGAATTGGGACACCGCTGTCGTGGCGCCAACGTCAACGGCAAGCTGGTGCCGCTCGACTACAAGCTGCAGAATGGCGACCAGGTTGCCGTGATCACAGCGTCGCGTGGCGGCCCCAGCCGCGACTGGCTCAACCCCGACCTGGAGTTCGTCGCCACGCAGCGGGCGCGCAGCAAGATTCGCGCCTGGCTGCGCCGCCAAAATCGCGAGGAAAATATCCTGCGCGGCCGGCAGGCGCTTGACAAAGAGTTGCGCCGCCTGTCCGCCGACCTGAGTTTTGAGACCGTTAGCAAACTCTTCCGCTATGAAGACCTGGATGATTTCCTGGCAGCCATCGGCTACGGCGACATCAACTCGCAACACATCGCCACCAAAGTCATCGAATATGAACGACGCGAGCAAGAACGGCTGGCCGCCAACGACTTCTTCACCTTCCACACCGGGCAGAACGCCGCCGACGCTGACGGCGGCTTCGATGGGCTGCGCGTACAGGGCGTCGAAGGGTTGCTCACCAATCTGGGCCGCTGCTGCAACCCGGTGCCCGGCGACGCCATCGTCGGCTACGTGACCAAAGGGCGAGGCGTCACCATCCACACGCAGAAATGTCCTAACATAAGCCGCCTGATCGCGCGCGACAGCGGGCGCATCATCGAAGTGGCGTGGACGACAAAACAGGAGAAGACCTATCCGGTCAAGATTCACATCAGCGCCTACGACCGTTCGGGGCTGGTGCGCGATGTCGCCGCGTTGGTGGCAGACGAACACGTCAATATGCGCAACATCGAGGCAGTCACAGGGCAAAAAGACAATCTGGCTGTGATCACCGCCACCCTTGAAATCCAGGATGTGGCGCAGCTCACGCGCATCATGACCAAGATCGAGCGCCTGCCCAATATCAAAGATGTCTTCCGGAAGATCAGTTGAGACGCCAAAGCCCGTAGCCGCCGAGTCGATTTCCCATTACTGATTTCTAGGTTGACATTTTATGAGCGCAGTGTTGC
>DGFH01000102.1:2047-4457 GCA_002391565.1 Anaerolineales bacterium UBA3905 | reverse complement strand
TTACGTGTTGCGTATTACGTGTTACGTGTTCCGATACGTAGCACGCAACACGTAACACTGAAAATATGAAAACTCTGCCTAGCAATCAGTAAGGCAGAGTTTGTTGTGTAACCACGCTCATGCAACAAAGCGATAACCGCGTCCGCGCACTGTCACAATGTAGCGCGGGTTCGAAGGGTCTAGCTCGATGCGCTCGCGCAGCCAACGCATGTGCACATCCAGTGTGCGCGTGTCACCCAGGAAATTGGTCTGCCAGATTTCTTGCATAATTTCCCGCCTTGACACAACTTCATTCCGACGCTCCATCAAAATTTGGAGCAGCGCGCACTGCTTGGGCGTCATGTGATACTCACCGCGCGGCGTGATCACAACACGGTTGTGGAGGTCAAGGCTAACATCGCCCGCCTGAATCAAATAGCCGTTGCCCCCTGCCCGCAACATTTCGCCTAGCGCCATCTGCAATGTTTGCGCCGAGATTGGATACGGGATCGTCTTCTCGAAGCGTAATGTTGTGGTGGGGAGAGGTGCACTGGCGACGGCCACCAGACGCGTCGATGGCCAACGATAAGCAAACTGCGTGCAAAACTCGAGCCGTTCCGCCACTCTGATGAACTCAACCACCGCAATCCCTGGCGCCTGGCGACGCGCCGCCACCAACGCCGCCTTTTGACTGCTGACCAACGTCCAAGTCAAAAGCGGCACATCCTGGCGCGTGACGCTTTGCTGCACCTCATCCAGTACAGCTTGCAACGCTTTTTGATCTGACAATGGCAGCCGTCCACGCGCCACATAGAGCACGTGCACAATCTCGTCATTTTGGATCAAGTCACCACATCCGATGATTCGCTGTGTTCAGGGTGTTTCGATTGGAGCCAGTTCGATTATAGCGTAGGGCTAAAATCCGCGCAACGCTGACTCATCTGTGGGATTCGGCAGCAGAGCTGGGGTGGAGATTGCTTTGCAGGTCATCGCCTCCAGGGTGACATGACGCATCATCCCCAAAGAAGCGATGACCTGCGACAGACTTGCTGGCGCTTTACTGTTCCATCGTCTCCAGCTCGTCGATCATTTCGCTGATCACATCAAAGCCGCCCTGCCAGAAGGCCGGATCGGTGATGTCGACGCCCGCCTCGCGCAGAATCTGCTCCGGGTGCGCCGAACCGCCGTATGCCAGCAGCTTGAGATAGCCGGGCTTGAAGGCATCGCCCTCCTGCTGATAGCGGCGATAAAGCGCCAGCACCAGCAACTGCCCAAAGCTGTAGGCGTAGCAGTAGAAGGGCGTGTGATAGATGTGCGGGATGCTGACCCACTCATGCTGAAATTCCGGCGCGATCTCCAGGCTGTCGCCAAATTGCATGCGCAAATTCTCCATGTACAGTTCGTTGAGGCGGTCAGGCGAGGCGTTGTCGAGGATCGCCTGGTGCGCCACCCGCTCGAAGAGCACAAAAAACGCCTGACGCATCACCGTCGCGTACATATCGTCGACCGAAGACGCCAGCAGTTCACGCCGCACCAGCGGGTCTTGCTCCTCAGCGAGCAGGCGCTCGGTGAGCAGGATTTCCGCAAAAACCGATGCGGTTTCTGCCAGCGGCAGAGACGGATGTTGCGTCAGCATCGAGTGGTGTTCCGCCAACATGCTGTGCAACGCATGACCGAGTTCGTGCGCCAGCGTGGCGACATCGCGCACCTTGCCCGTGTAGTTGAGCAGCACGTAGGGCGTCACGTCCGGGCGCACGGTGGCGCAGAAGGCGCCGCCGCGCTTGCCTTTGCGCGGTTCGCTGTCGATGTGGTTCTGGTCAAAGACGCGCTGCACCTGGGTCGCCACGGTCGGGTCGAAGCGGCGGAAGGTGTCGAGCACCAGCGCGGTGGCGTCGCTATAGTCAACCTTGCGGTCGGAGCCAGCCAACGGTGCGTAGATGTCGTAGCGGCGCAGTTTCTCCACGCCGAGCCACTTGGCCTTGAGCCGGAAGTAGCGGTGGAAGATCGGCGCGTTGCGCTGCGCCACTTCCAGCAGCGCGTCGACGGCGGCGTCGGGCACGTCGTTGGCGACATTGCGCACCGCCAGCGGCGAGGCATAGCCGCGCAGTTGCACCTGCTCGTTGTACCAGTCGCGCACGCGGTTGTTGTAGATTTGCGCCAGAATCTTCGCCTCGCCAGCGTAGACGCGATACAGTTCCTGGTAAGCGGCGGCGCGCAAGTCGGGATCGGGCGAGTAGACATACGCCATCAGAGCGTCGCGCGTCAGCGTCTTCTCCTCGCCGTCGACGGTCAGCTTGAACTCCAACCGGCTGGTGAGCATCGTGTAGACGGTCATCAGCCCTGCCATGCCGTCGGCGTCTTTGAGATTGATGATCTGTTCGGACTTTTCGTCCAGCGTGTAGGGTTTGGTGCGGCGCAGGTCTTCGAGATA
>DGFH01000102.1:0-1964 GCA_002391565.1 Anaerolineales bacterium UBA3905 | reverse complement strand
AGGGTTTGGTGCGGCGCAGGTCTTCGAGATAGAAGCGGTAGTCCGGCTCGGCGACCGGGTCGGGCAGTAGCCGCGCCGCCGCGTCGTCGTCCAGCCCCTTCCACCAGAGGTCGAAAAAGAGCAGCCGATTCTGGATGCCGGTCATCACCTGCTGCATCCGGTTCTGGAAGGTGATTGCCTCGGTCGATTGCGTGTCGGCGGAGAACCAGAGCATCCCATAGTAGCCGAGCGTCCACGCCTTGCGAATGATCGACTCTTGCCGGCGCACGGCAGCCAGCACATCGTCGCCGCTCACGTCGCCGCTCTGCAGATGGGCGCGCAACCCCTCGAACGCGCCGACTTCTTCCTCAATGTCCGCCAGCCGCGCTGAGATTTCAGCTTCAGTTGCCTCCGGCAGCAACTCGGACAAATCCCAGCCGGAGAGTTGATATGGTTTCGTCATGAATCGTTGTTCCAAAAGTGGAGATTAAGAGATTGAGAGATTGAGAGATTAAGAGATTGGTCGCCAATGCGTTAAAGCCAATCAACGCGCTAATCGCTCAATCACTTAATCTCCAGTCTCTAATCTCAATTCGCCATTCTGCGCAACACCGTCTGCAGGATGCCGCCGTTCTTGTAGTAGTTGACCTCGACCGGCGTATCGATGCGGCTGATCACCTTGAACTCGGTGACGGCGCCGCTCTGCGACGTGGCGCGCACGGTGTATTCTTGCCCAGGGTGCATGTCTTCGCTCAGCCCCAGGATGTCGTAGGTCTCGAAACCGCTCAGCCCCAGGCTCTTGGCGCTTTCGCCGGGCTTGAATTGCAGCGGCAGCACGCCCATGCCGACCAGGTTGCTGCGGTGGATGCGCTCGAAGCTCTCGGCGATCACCGCGCGCACGCCTTGCAACTGCACGCCCTTCGCCGCCCAGTCGCGGCTGGAGCCGGTGCCATATTCCTTGCCCGCCAGCACGATCAGCGGCGTGCCGTCTTGCATGTACTTCTCAGCCGCGTCCCAGATCGCCATCTTTTGCATCGTGGGGATGTACACCGTGTCGCCGCCTTCCTCGCCGTCGAGCATCTGGTTCTTGATGCGGATGTTGGCGAAGGTGCCGCGCATCATCACCTCGTGGTTGCCGCGCCGCGAGCCGTAGGAGTTGAAGTCGGCCGGCTGCACGCCCTGCGCGAGCAGGTAGCGGCCCGCCGGCGTGGTCTCCTTGAAGGAGCCCGCGGGCGAGATGTGGTCGGTGGTGATCGAGTCGCCGAACAGTCCCATGATGCGCGCGCCGTACACGCCCTGCGCCGTGCCCTCGGCGCGCGCGGGCGGCTCGATCGTGAAGCTCTCGAAGAACGGCGGTTCGGCGATGTAGGTGCTCCTGGGCCAGTTGTAGACCTTGCCCTCGGCGCCTTCGATCCGTTCCCAGAGCCTGCCGGGGTCGGTGCGGACCTTCTCGTAGTTGGCGCGGAACTGCCTGCCGTTCATCGCGTAGCGCAGCAGGCGGTGGATCTCGTCGCTGCCCGGCCAGATCTCGCCCAGGTAGACGTCCCTGCCGTTCCTGCCCTTGCCCACCGGCTCCGTCATCAGGTCCACCCTGACGCTGCCCGCGATCGCGTAGGCCACCACCAGCGGCGGGCTGGCCAGGAAGTTGGCCTTGATGTTCGGGTGGATGCGGGCCTCGAAGTTTCGGTTACCCGACAGCACCGCGGCGCAGACCAGGTCGTTCCTGACGATGGTCTCGTTGATCTCGGGGGTCAGGTCGCCGGCGTTGCCGATGCAGGTGGTGCAGCCGTAGGCCGCCACCGAGAAGCCCAGCTTCTCGAGGTAGGGCAGCAGCCCGGTCTGTTCCAGGTAGCTGGTCACCACGCGCGATCCCGGGGCCAGCGAGGTCTTCACGTGCTTGCGCACCTTCAGGCCGGCCTCCACCGCCTTCTTGGCCAGCAGGCCCGCGGCCAGCAGCACGCTGGGGTTCGAGGTGTTGGTGCACG
>DGFH01000247.1:3678-6497 GCA_002391565.1 Anaerolineales bacterium UBA3905 | reverse complement strand
GAAGATAAACAGTTAACCTAGCGGTCGGTAACAATAGATTCGTAACTGTAGGTTCGGCTTCCAGCCGGACGTTTCTGGTCGGCCACGCCGTTACGCCGGAGGCGATGATCTACGGAAGATGACGCTCTCTGTGCGCTGAAGGCAGCAACATCGATTATCGGATCATTTGTAAATCCTCATAAGCGGACTGGTGTGGCGGCGTCCAGTCGGCTTATGAGGCTTCACAAAATAACCCGGCAATCGATGTAGGCGCGGCTCTTAGCCACACGTTCTCGCTGCATCTATGTTCGCCTGCCTGCTTCACCCCATTGCACATTCCCTTTACTCACCCTTCGCTACTCCCCCGTCCGCACCAGCCGCCAGTCTCCAAAGTTATCCAACAGCGCGGCGACACGGTCGTGGCGAGTTTGTAGACGGACGTCGGCGACAGGCGCTTCGTCGATCACTTCATCGATGAAGCGATCTGACGGACAGTAGATTTCGACGCGGGCGGTGGCAGGGTCGGCGTCACTATCGCGCAGGCGGGCGAGCACGGCGCGCAGCGCCTTCTCCAGCGTGTCGTAGAGCGCCTGGTCGGGTGTGGGCTGGCCGCTGAAACGCATTTGCACCGGCTGCGGCGTATAACCGGGCCACTGTAGCACGTACTCGGCGCTGGCTGTCTCGCCTTTTGGCAGAACCAGCCCGCGCAGGAGGATCACGATGGGCGTTTCCGGCGCCTGGCCGGGCAACGGCGCTATGGTGTGGGGCGTCGGCGCAGCGTCGGGCGTTGGCGCACCCAGGACAATGTGCCCGCTGATCACCGGCTGGTTGACGTCGTCGCGGGGGGCGGCCATGCGTAGTGGCGCACGTGGACGGACGGGCGACTCGACAGACGACAACGTACGCGGTGCGCCAGATGCCAGCGTCCGCGTAGGGCCAAGCGCTGGCGCCACCGTCATCCGGCGGCGATCCGTGGTCAGGTCGTCTAGTTGGAGCAGACCGCTGACGCGCAGCCGCCGCGCCAGGATGCGACGTTGCGTCGGCGTCAGGGTGCGGATCAGATCGACGATGGTTTCGATCGTGTTGGCGGTGGGTGTGTTTGCTGCGGGCATGACGATGGCGTGTCCGGCCTCAAGGGGTGACGGCAGTCTGACGCTGCTGGCGCTGTTCGGCGCGCGCCTTTTCCCAAAGGAAGTGCAGGTTGTTCAAGTGGAATTGCTGCACCAATCCCCCCAACGGAATGCGGCTGTGCTCAAACTGCTCGATGTCGTACTGCGCCAGGTCATGCTTGGTGGCGCCCTCTGCCATCAGCCGTTGCACAAGCTGTTGAATGTCGTTCAGGTAGCGCATGGCGGCGTCGATGCTGCTGGTGACTTCGCCGCGCAGCAGGATATCGCCGTGTCCCTGCACGATGCACTCCAGGTTGAAGTCATGCAGGTTGCGCAGCGAACGCATATACGCGTCGATGTCGGAGAAGGGCGTGGCGATGATCGGCGCCGGCATCATTAGGTCGCTGGCAAAGAGCACCTTGTCTTCGCGCACGTGGACGACGCAGGCGTCAGGGCTGGGGCCAGGAGTGTGCAGCAGATGCAACGTCTTGCCGCCCAGTCGCACGACCATACCTTCGCTAAAGACGAGCTTGGGGAAACGGATTGACACCTGACGCAGCTCTGGTGTGTGCTCCTTGGCTTCTTCAAGCGCCTGCACGCCGTATTGTTTGAGCATTTGCAAGCAGGTTTCATGTGCGATCAACTCAGCGTCAGGGAAGAAGCACGAACCATAGACATGGTCGGCGTGGCTGATGGTGTTGATGACGTAGCGAATGCCTTGCGGACAGACGCGCTGCGCAAAATCGATGATCTGGCGCGTCTCGGAAGGAAAAGGCAACGTGTCGATCAAAATGCCGCCTTCCGGCGTGACGACCAGTCCAGCGTTCACTTCCAAATAGAGCCGGCTCGTAAACACCCAGGTGTCATCGGCAACGCGTGTACGAATGATGCTCACAGGTTGATCCTTTTTTCTCCAGGTTCACCGTACCAAAGTGGGCGCAATCCTATCATATTCGTCCTGCGAAAGTCAAAATGGTTGACATAATTTCAGGTAGGTCCAAACAAAAAACCGTCCGGCGCACGCCGAACGGTCTGAATCAGAGTGAACTCCGCAGAGCCGTGTGGTCAGTGGGTACGAACCTGCGTAAGCAGGTGGGTGCGGACTGGACGCTTCCGTCTTGCCCGGTGGGCTACCACATCCACGTCACTTGGTCCAGCTCCCGTTTTTGAAGTGTTGGCTCGCCCCGTGTGCCGACTCATCACGAGAACTGCAGAGTCATTGATAGTATAGCACAGGAGTATTGCAGGGCAAAAGATGGTAAATTGGCTTGCGCCAGCTTGGTTGGGGACAGGGGGAGCGCAGGTCATCGCCTGTGGCGTGACGTGGCGGCTTGTCACACCGGGGCGATGACGATGGCAGATGCTCCCACCCGCAACGAACCCCAAACGCCTTCGTGTCGCTTATCTTGTTGGTCAGTTCGCTACTTGCTGAAACTCATTATTGACCACCTGATAAATCCAAATCTGTGGATCGACCAGGTCGCCGTCCGGCTCGAAACGGAGACTGGCGAGCAGTGTATCAAAGGTGTTGGTGCGCAGGCTATTGGCGATGGCGGCGCGCTCCAGCGAATTGGCTTTGCGTACAGCTTCGGCCAATACCTGCATGGCAACGTAGCCGTTGACCGAATAAGTGTCGGGATTGCGATACTCCACGGCCTGATAGGCTTCGATCCATTGGGCGTCGGCGGCGTTGCGCGGGCTGGGGGCGAAGGCGCTGACGTACATGCCTTC
>DGFH01000247.1:0-3599 GCA_002391565.1 Anaerolineales bacterium UBA3905 | reverse complement strand
GGCGTCGGCGGCGTTGCGCGGGCTGGGGGCGAAGGCGCTGACGTACATGCCTTCTGCGGCGCCGTTGGCTTCATCGATGGTGGCAGCCAGGAACGCGCCATCGCTGGCAAGCATCGGCGCCGTGACGCCGGCTTCGACCAGCGCCGCGCGCAGGTAAGGCGTTTCGATCTCATAACCGGCGTAGAAGATGGCGTCGGGCGCAGCCTTCTGAACCTGCGCCACCTCCTCGGTGTAGATGCTCTGCCCCTCCTCCACCTCGGCTTGCATGGCAACGGCGACGCCGCGCGCCTGTAATTCCTGCACGAGGCTGGCAGCCAATCCGCGCCCATATTCAGTGTTGTTATGCAGCACTGCCACCGATTTGGCGCCCAGTTTATCGGTCAGGAAGTCGGCGCTGACCGCCGCCTGTACGCTGTCATTGGCGTTGACGCGGAAGAAGTTGTCATAATTGCGCTCGGTCAAACTTTGTTCGGAGGCAGTGGCGGCAATCACAACGATTGGCAAGTCCTTATATATCTCCATCGCCGCCAGCGTTTGCCCGCTGTTAAGATGACCGATGACGGCAAGCACGCGGTCGCCTGCGTCGATGGCTTGCTGAATTTCCGCCGCGCGACTTACGGCCACATCGCTGTCCGACTCATCATCGAGCGGACGCACCACCACGCGATAGCCGAGCAGCCCGCCAGCGTTGTTCACTTCCGCCGCCGCCAGCCGCACGCCGCCGAGGATTGTCTGGCCGCCGTTGGCTTGAAAACCGCTGAGGGGTACGGCGACGTACACGATGACATCGCCGCGAGTAGGGGCGCCGCCACCGCCACAGGCTGCGAGCGCAAAGGTTGCCAGCAAAAGTATTGTCAACAGAAATCGTTTGCTCATCATTGTTCCACTTGGTGTCGATTCACGCCTTCTGGGAAGCTCCAGAGTCCTCCGGAAAGTTATAGCCCAAACAAACTATGCATTGTAGGTGTAGACCTCGTTCAGGCTTGCCACAAGATCATCGAGGCGCTTGACCTGTTCCTGGATGTCGGTTTGCAGGCGTTCGGCGCGTCCACTATTGATCGACTCGGCGTTGAGCAATTGCACCTGGCCGTAGACGGTTGCCAGAGCAGTGAGGCTTTGATCCATCTGCAACTGCGCCTGGCGCATGCGCGCGTCTAGCTCACGGAGCGTCCTCCATTGTGCGGTTTTGCTCTCGATCACCTGGTCGAGTTGTTGTTGGACGCCCGGATTCTGTTCGCGCGCCCGTCTGTTCTGTAATGTCTCCAGTTCTTGCGGCAGCTCGTTGCGATCCTTTGCCAACAGGTCGTCCGCCAGGTAGGCGTCAAGCCGTAGCGCCAACTGGTAGATGTTGCTAACCCATTCGCTCAGTTGATTGGCGGCGTCATTCAGGCGGTCGCGAATCAGACCGGTTGGCTGTTTGCGCACTTGCAATTCGATGCGCCGCTGATACTCCAGCGCTTCCTCGACCTCTTTACGCAGCGCTTTATCCTTGAGCTTGCGCGGGTCGAATTTTTCCTGGAAGAGCTCAAGGATGACACGCGCGTTGGTTTCGGCGTCGCTGAGGCTAGAGTAGATGAGCGCCCCCAAACTGAGGGCGCCCAAGAGCAACCAGAGTTCGCGCGGCAGTCCCAGCGGCCCTGGCGCCAGGAAGTAGACCAGCAAGGTCAGAGCGATGACGACGGCGCTCTCCCAGCGGAAAATAGCATATTGCAAGATGTTGTTGCGCGCCTCGCGCTGCACTTCGGTGCGAATTTCGGACATGGGCGGTGTGTTAGTGTTGCTTGCTTTGGGGTGTTGCAATGACATGCGTTCGACAGATTCGGCGACTGGCATCGTCCCTTGCAACTCGCCCCTCGCAACTCCTAGAAATAGGTCGAGATAATGCGATACAGTTCCTCGATGTCGGCTTCGCCGGCGCGGCGATATTGGCCGCCGCCAATGCGCGCCATCTCGGTGAGTGTGGCGGCGTCGGCGTCTTCACCAAAACCGATGGTGAAGATCACGATCGGCAATGCCGGGTTTTCACGCACCAATGCCTGGAGATCATAGAGATCGCGAGCGCTCTCATTTTCCAGACCGTCGGTCATCACCACGACAGCGTTGATGGCGTCGGGCTGGTTTTCCTGCTGCAGAGTGGCGACGCCGGCGTAGGCGGCGTCGATCAGCGCTGTGCCGCCGCCGGCTTCCATGCGGTCGATCATGGCCTCCAGTCGCTGGCGCGTCGAGTCGTCGAGCACGGCAAGGAGGGCGTAATCCTTGAGGCCGGAGCCAAACTCGATGATGCCCACACGGTCGCGGTCGCCGCGAATTTGCGCCAGGAACGCCTTGATCGCGCTTTTAGCCGCCGCCAGCTTGGAGCCTTCCATGCTGCCGCTGGTGTCGACGACCAGGTAGACGTTGGTAGGGCGTTTGGTGTAGTACCAGTAATCGCGTACGACATCCACTACCTGGGCTGGCGGCATCTGCAGCGTTGTTTGCGGCTGCCGCCAGTCGACATCGCTGGCGCCGGCAAAGGGGCTGCCGGGGCTGTCTAGTGAAATGCTCAGATCGGCAGGGCGATACCCCGCCTGGAGCAAATGTTGCTGGGCTTCGGCGCTGGTCAGGAACTCGGTAAAGGCCTGGAAAGTGCGGCGCTGATTGGCGGTGACGGCTGGTTCGCCCTCACGCTGCCCCAATTCGAGCAGCGCCAATGGGTGATCGGTCCATAGCGTCCCCTCGGCGGGATAGAGCGCCACCAACCGGTCGTCAGGGTTCTGACGGTTCCAGTCGATGACGACGCGTTCTTGCGCCACGAAGAGATCGAGGAAGTTGCGGCCTTCCTCGCGCAGCCGCGCCACGACCTGATCTTCATTTTCGCCATAGAAGCGCACCGTGCCTTCGACTGCCTGAACATAGGCCAGTGTAGCCGGGTCGGTGGCGGCTTCGACGGTCAGGCCGCGCGTCAGACCAGCGCCAGCGTAGAATTCCGCCAGCACAGCCAGCAGCCCGCTGGCATGTTTGGTGTTGGCGTGGCTCCACTTGAAGTCGGGGTCCTGGGTGGCGCGTTGTTGTACATCTTGCCAGCTCACCGGTTGGTCGGGCCAGCCGAGACGACGGGCGACATCCTCCCAGGCGGCAAGGACGATAGGACTGACGGCGTAACGCTGTTGGCTGGCGATGCGGCGTTGGGCAATCGGCATGGCAGCGTTGTCGCCGCTTTCGGCGATGGCGTTGGCGGCGGCCCACTGTTGCTCCAGGCGGTCGAGCCAGAGACTGCTGTCGGGCGAGATGGCCTGGAAGGGTGGGTTGGCGAGCGCTGCACGCACCATTTCTTCCGGGTCGTAGGCGGTCACCTCGACTGTCAGGGTCTTGCCATCGGGGGCGCGGCGTCCCTGGGTGTTGAATTGGTCGGCCAACTCGCCGAGCACCGGCGCCATCACGGGTGATACGGCGACGGTGAGCACCGCGCTGTCTGGCTCCCAAACGACAATCTCTGTCGGCTCGGAAGCTACGTTGCTGCCGAACAAGGCATCGACGATCGTGCGCACGGTGTTAAAGACGACAATGCCGGCGCAGCCAAAGAGGATCACGCCGACAATGACGAGAATCCACGATGCATT
>DGFH01000193.1 GCA_002391565.1 Anaerolineales bacterium UBA3905 | reverse complement strand
AGATGTGTATAAGAGACAGGATTTCGATGATGCGCCCGCGCGGATAACCGCCGACGCCCAAGGCAATGTCGAGGCTCAGGCTGCCGCTGGGGATCGCCTCGACGGTAAGTTTGGTCGCGTCACCCAGCTTCATGACGATGCCTTCGCCGTACTTCTTGTTCAGGTTGGCAAGCGTTGTGTCGAGCGCCTTGCTCTTGCCACTGTCCATTTTTGGCTCCTGTCTCAACTCCTGGAGTGGTTCCTGCTTGTTACGCGCCGGTGGCATGGGAATTCCTTTCATCGTGATCGATTGACCGGTGGCAGTCGCCGCGCCGGTCACCGGCGACAGCGTTTTCCATAGCGGCCAGTATAGCACAAATGTTCTGATTTTGTCAATCAGTTGAGGAACAAATTTTTGACAAGCATACCGCCATGCCAATCATGGCGAACGCTCCACGAGATGGGCGGCAGCGCCCTACACTGATGAACCTGGACGCCAATCCCAGCTATTCACCGTGCGCATCTGGTGCGCGAGCAGACAGGCTCCGTTGCGCTGGAGGTGCGCATGCAGGTTCGTCACGTTCTATCCGGCGCGATTCGTTGCTTTCGCTCCTAGTCAGCGCTGGAAGCATTTTTGAGCAGCCATTCCTGCACCCACGCTCGATCCGCCTCCGACAGCGCGCCCGGCGGTTCCACCGTGTAGTCGAGCAGCCGCTCGTAGCCGACCAGCGCAAAGCAGGCATCGACCGCCGCCTGCAGGTCGAGCACCACGTCAGGGTCGGGGCGCAGCAGCGGCACCGGCACGCGCGGCAGCGGCTCCTGCAGGTGGATTGCCCACACCTCGGTGCGCGGGCGACGGTCGGCGCGGCTGAGATAGACGTAGTAGGGTGCGGGCGGCAGCTTGCCTTCCAGCGGGATGCGATGACCGACCGTCAGCAGGTCGATCTCCAACAGATGCGTAGCGGTCTGCATCAGCTCGATGCGGCGGTCGAGATATTCCTGCGCGCCGGCTCCGCGCTTGTTGACCGGTGACAGGATTTCGATGAGCGTCACCAGCCGGCGCTCCGCCACATCGCGGACTTCAACGCTGAGCACCGGCGTCTCCTCCAGCATCGGGCTGGTCAGTTCCAGCGTGGCAGCCGTGACGCCGGGCGCTGTCTGGTAAGCAGGCGCTCGCTCCGCCACGACATGTACGTCAGGATAGATGATCCGTTCCGGCGGTGGCGCAAAGATACCCAGCGCCGGGCGGTCGACGACATAGCGTTTGGCGAGGAGCGCAACATATTTCGGTGCAAGCTGCGGCATGATCTGGGCGCGGATCGCACCGGCAAGGGTTTCGTGAAACTCCTGCCACAGGTCGCCTTCGAGATATGGATCCATGCCTGGAAATGGTGACGCCATGTTGCAACTCCTCCAAAATCGACTCATCCTGGGCGTGTCGCTCATTATACCATCGGTTGGATCATCTCAAATGCCATGCTGGAGTAACACGTGGATAATTGCACCGTCGCCTTGGAAGTTTTGCGCCATCCACATGATATAATCGCCATCCATTGAGAGCGACCTGCAAACTCAACCAAGGGAAATCCACCATCGTGCATACGACAAATACTGCTCGCTTCTACTACGGCTGGATCGTCGTCGCGGTCACAGCGTTGGCGCTGCTGGTTTCGGCGGGCGTGCGCTCGGCGCCAGGCGTCTTCCTGACGCCGATGCAGCAGGACACGGGCTGGAGCATCGGCGTGATCTCTTTCGCCGTGTCGATCGGGCTGCTCGTGCTGGGGCTGACGGCGCCGGTGGGCGGCTGGCTGATCGACCGCTTTGGCCCGCGGCGGCTGGCGGTGATTGCACTGGTGTTGATTTCGGTGAGCATGGCCGCCAGCGCCTTCATCCAGACGCCGTGGCAACTGGCGCTGTTGTGGGGCGGCTTGAGCGGCGTCGGCACGGGCATCATCTCCGGCGTGCTCGGTGCGACGGTGGCGATGCGCTGGTTCGTGGCGCGGCGCGGCCTGGTGATCGGCATGTTCGGTGCGTCCACGTCGGCGGGGCAATTGCTCTTCGTGCCGGCGCTGATGCTGGCGGCGACGACGCTGGGCTGGCGCGCCAGCTCGCTTGCGCTCTCGCTGATCGCCATGCTCGCCGTGCTGCCGGTGCTGCTCTTTCTGCGCAACGACCCTGCCGACGTTGGCCAGCTGCCGCTGGGCGCCACACCAGCGACGCAGCAACCGCGTCCTGGCGGTGAGCGCGGGGTCATGCGCCGCGCCGTGCGGTCACCCGAATTCTGGCTACTCGCTGGCACCTTCTTCATCTGCGGCGCCACCTCCAACGGCATCGTCGGCACGCACCTGATCCCCTTCGCCCACGACCATGGCATTGCGCAGACCACCGCCGCCGGGATGCTGGCGCTGATGGGGGCCATGAACTTTGTCGGCACGCTTGGCTCCGGCTGGCTCACCGACCGCTACGACCCGCGCAAGTTGCTGGCGATCTATTACGGTTTTCGTGGGCTGTCGCTGCTCTTTTTGCCCTTTGTCACCGAACCATTCGGGTTGGCGGCCTTTGCCGTACTCTTTGGTCTGGACTACATCGCCACCGTGCCGCCGACGACGGCGCTGGTGGCCGACAACTTTGGCCGGCGCAACGTCGGCGCCGTCTATGGCTGGGTTTTCTGCAGCCATCAGGTGGGCGCGGCGCTGGCGGCATGGACGGGCGGGCTGGCGCGCGATGCGTTGGGCGATTACGGGCTGGCTTTCCTGCTGGCAGGGGCGCTGGCGATTGCGGGCGCAGTGCTGGCGATGCGCATCAACCGCAACTCTATTCCCGCCCCTCTGCCCGTGTGAAGCAAGCCACCCTCTTGGGGGCGCCCCGCCTTCGATTCATGGGGTTTAGCCGATAAATTCGCTCATTGTAGGTTCGGCTTCCAGCCGGACGTTTCCCATCTGCCACGCCATCACGCCGGCGGCGATGACCTGCGGGTAAGGACGCTCTGTGCGCTGAAGACAGCAACGCCGATTACCGGATCATTTTGTAAATCCTCATCAATCGAGGCTGAAAGCTGGAGCCGGAGAATTGCTTCACCGGTGCGGCCTCGCTATTCGCCCCAAACGTGAAGCAGCCCCCGGCATTTTTGCTGTTTGACAGTCGGGGGCGACCTGTCTATACTATCGCTGTTTGAGAAAAAGTGCAGCAAGTGCGCATTTTTTCCAGCATTCTGTCCTCTCCAGACAGAATGAACACGGCGACGCAAACCCTTCACATCTACTGGTCGGAAGCGCATGACCTCTTCGACCGCAACACTGCTCAACGTCGAGCGTCTGGGAAAATCATTTCGTGGGCTACAGGCGCTGGAAGCGTACAGTCTTACCCTGCGCACGGGCGAGTTGCTGGGCGTGATCGGTCCCAACGGCGCAGGTAAGACCACGCTCTTCAACCTGCTCACCGGCATTGTGCCCTCCACCAGCGGCGTCATTCAGTTTGCCGGCGTCGATGTGACGCGGCGCCGCGCCGATGAGATTGCGCGGCTGGGTATGGCGCGCACCTTTCAGAAGGTGCGTCTCTTTCCGGCGCTGACGGCGCTGGAGAACCTGCGCATTCCGCTGCAGACGCACGAGCGCGCGGCGCTGTGGCAGGTGATCTTGCGGACGCCAGGCTTCCTGCGCAGCGAGGCGGCGCTGACCCGCGCCGCGCACGAGCTGCTGGCGACGGTCGATCTGCAGGCAGCGGCGCACAAACCGGCGGCGCAGCTCAGCTATGGTCAGCAGCGTCGGTTGGAGCTGGCTTGTGCGCTGGCGCTGCGTCCACGCCTGTTGCTGCTGGACGAACCAGCCGCCGGCATGAACCCCACCGAGGCGGACGCGTTGATGCATCTGATCCTGCGGCTGCACGCCGAATTTCACCTGACGACGATCCTGATCGAGCACAACATGCGGCTGATCATGAACATGTGCCCGCGCATCCAGGTGCTCAACTACGGGCGGCTGATCGCCGAGGGGGCGCCGACGGAGATTCAGGGCAACCCACAGGTGATCGAAGCCTATCTGGGACAGGCGGAGGTCTATGCTGCGGATTGAGGGATTGACCGTCGCCTACGGCGGCATCGAAGCGGTGCGTGGCGTGTCGCTCGACGTGGCGGAGGGCGAGCTGGTGACCATCGTCGGCAACAACGGCGCCGGCAAGACCACGACGCTGATGGCGATCTCTGGCGTGGCGCCGATCCGCAGTGGGCGCATCGTCATCGACGGAGCGGAGACCACGCGGCTTGCGCCACATGCCATCGTGGCGCGTGGGGTCGCGCATTGCCCGGAGGGGCGGCTCGTCTTCGGGCGGCTGACGGTGCATGAGAATCTGCGGCTGGGCGCGTATCAACGCAAAGATGGCGCCAGCGTCAGGCAGGATATTGACCGCGTCTATGCGCTCTTTCCGCGCCTGCTGGAGCGCCGCACCCAGCTGGCGGGCACGCTCAGCGGCGGCGAACAACAGATGCTGGCGATCGGGCGGGCGCTAATGAGCCGACCGCGCCTGCTGATGCTAGACGAGCCTTCGCTGGGGCTGGCGCCGCTGATCGTCCAGCGCATCTTTGGCGTCATCCGGCAGTTGCACGCAGAGGGCGTGACGATCCTGCTGGTGGAACAGAATGCACACCTGGCGCTCACCGTCGCCGACCGCGCCTACGTGCTGGAGACGGGGGAAGTGCGGCTTGCCGGGTCGGCAAAAGCATTGATCGACAATCCAGAAGTGAGAAGGGCGTATTTAAGTCAATGAGACTGCTGAAAAACACCTATGTGATTCTAAGCGCGATCATGTTCGTGTTTATCTTGGGGATGGGCGTCTGGCTCGGCTTTGGCTGGCGCGATTCGTTGCTTGCCGCTGCCGCCTTGACGGTGGTGGGAGTGGGGTTGGAGTGGCTGCGGCAGACATTAGGCTGGGAGTTTTGAGAGGAGATCACCGGTTTTGTTCACACCGACCTATGTCGTGCAACAGATTATCAACGGCGTCAACCTGGGCAGCATGTATGCGCTGATCGCCATCGGGCTGACCATCGTCTACGGGCTGCTGCGGCTGATCAACTTTGCGCACGGCGATTTGATGATGCTGGGCGCGTATCTCGGCTTGCTGCTGCTCAGCGCCACATTCACGCCGCTGCTGCTCACGCTGTTGATTCCCATGCTGGTGATCGGCTTCGTCGGTGTGCTGGTGGAGCGGGTGGCGTATCGGCCCCTGCGCGGCGCGCCGGAAGTGACC
>DGFH01000186.1:4158-5741 GCA_002391565.1 Anaerolineales bacterium UBA3905 | reverse complement strand
AATGCACACTCCTGGCCGGAGGTCTACTTTCCTGGCGTCGGCTGGGCGCCCTTCGAGCCAACGGCGGCGCGTCCGCCCCTGGCGCGCATCGGGCTGACGCGAGGAATTGAGTTTGCGCCAGCCTCGCCGCTGACGGCGCCGCCTGCACCGCAAAGTCCGTTGCTTTTTGATGACCGCTGGCTGTGGCTGTTGTTGCCGGTCGCGCTGCTGGCGACGGGTAGTTTCGTCTGGCTGCGTCGCCGCGCCATGCGCCGGGAAGATCCCTGGCTGATGCTGCTGCGCTGGGGGCAGCGTCAGGGCCGCGCCCCTGCTGACGGCGAGACGGCGCTAGAGTATGGCGCGGCGTTGGCCGCTGCTGTTCAGGCGGGGCGGCAGGATGCGCTGGAGGAGCGGCGCATTGTTGGCCGCGAGGTGGCGGCGATGAGCGAGGAGGTCAGCGCGCTGCACTACGCGCCTGAGGAGCGGCGGGAGTTGCTGCGTCAGCGCATTCTGGCGCGCTGGCAGCGACTGCGCGGTTACCTGCGCCGGCTTGGTCGCTTTTGATAGGCGGCTGGTACAATGATGGCAACATAGAAAGGATCGCACCATGACTGACAGTCGCCTGGCTTCACAACTGGCTTTTATTCTTGAGCTTGACCGTTTAAAGCGCGTGTTACGGCGCACCAGCCTGGTCGGTGGTGACCGTCGCGAGAATAGCGCAGAACATTCCTGGCAGCTTGCCGTGATGGCAATAGTGCTGGCTGAATATGCCAACGCACCTATCGACCTGCTGCATACTGTGAAGATGCTTCTTGTCCACGACATTGTCGAAATCGATGCAGGCGACACCTTCGCCTATGATGTCGCCGCCAATCTCGATAAGGAAGCGCGCGAACGCGCCGCCGCCGACCGCATCTTCGGTCTGCTGCCGGATGATCAGCGTCAGGAGTTCCGGCGCCTGTGGGAAGAGTTCGATGCGCGAGAAACGCCCGAAGCACGTTTCGCCAATGCGCTGGATCGCATGATGCCAGCGTTGCAAAATTATGCCAATGGCGGTGGCACCTGGCGCGAGCCGGGCGTCGATCGCACGGCAGTCTATCGGCGGCTCCAACCGATCGCAGAGGGTTCGGCGGCGCTGTGGGACTATCTCGACGCCAGGCTGGTCGATGCCGTGACGCGCGGGTTGATCCGCCCGTAAGAGCCTTTGAGAGAGGAGTGTTCTCGACGCCAAAGCGCAACGTTGCAAAGGCGCACGGAGGTGTACGACCAGGCTATCCAGTCGCTTGCTCTGCGCCCTGGCGTCGTTGCGTCAAGCAGTGGGATCAAACGGATTCTGGCATGGTTGCAGGGTACGAAATTCGTGAATGTATGGAGGCGTCCTGCCGTTTTCGCTTTCCGACGGCGGCGGGGCAACTTCCCGGTGAGCGTTGTCCCTGGTGTGGCGGGCGCACGCAGATCGTGCATCGGCTGGCGCCGCCGGGTGACAACGCCTCTGGTCACACCGCGCCAACAGGCGCCAGTTTGCCTCTCATCGCTGGCCTGCTCGACAATGTGCGCAGCATCTTCAACGTGGGGTCAATCTTTCGCAGCGCCGACGGCGCCGG
>DGFH01000186.1:0-3935 GCA_002391565.1 Anaerolineales bacterium UBA3905 | reverse complement strand
GCGCTGGGCGCCGAGCAGCACGTGGCGTGGAGCCATCACCGCAACAGCGTGATCCTGGCTGACGCCCTGCTGGCGCAGGGATGGACGCTGTGGGCGCTGGAGACGCACGCCGACGCACACTCGATCCTGGAGGCGCCGCCCCTGCCGCCATCACTCGTGCTCGTCGTAGGCAGCGAAGTCACCGGCGTTGATCCCGACCTGCTGGCGCGCTGTACGCAATACGTTGCCATCCCGATGGCAGGGCGCAAACAGTCGCTCAATGTTGCCACTGCCTTTGGCGTTGCTGCCGTGTGGTTGCGGAATTGCGCATTGCGATAATGCCGTATAGTTATTTACCTCCGCAAATCATCCAAGAACTCCGAAGCCGGACGCACACTCGTCACCAGCAGATGATCGCGCGCCCGTGTGCTGGCGACGTAGAGCAGGTGGCGCTCGGTGTTGTAGACCTCTTCCAACTCGCTTTCGTCCCCGGCGGTCTCGATGCGCTCCTGCAAGGGGATCACCTCGTCGTCGCACGCCATGACCACCACGGCGCGGAACTCCAGCCCTTTCGCCAGATGCATGGTGCTGATCGATACGTGGCCGCTGGTCGTCTCCACGTGGTCGTCCAGCACTTTGTAGGGAAGGGCAGCGGCGGCCACGGCGGCTTGTGCGCGCGGCAGTTGCGCCGCAGTGCGCACGAAGACGCCGATCTCGTGGGGGGCAATGCCCTCCGCCAGCCGCGCCGATAGCCACTGGCGCACGGCAGCGCACTCCGCCGCTTCCGTGTCGAGCACTTTGATCGTTGGCTCCGGTCCGTTGAAGGCAGAGACCGTGCCGCGGCGATCTTCGCGGTTGCCATCCACATCGCCGACTTCCGGGCCTAGCAGCCGGTCGGCCCGCGCTCTGATCTGGTGCGACGTGCGGTAGTTGACGCGCAGGGTGCGGGAGCGACCACGCACATCGACGCCCAACGCCTTCCACGAAAAGGGCTGTTGAAAGATGCGCTGCCCCAGATCGCCGGTGAAGAACAGGCTGTTCGCCGCCCCGCGGCTGAGGGCGGCCAGAAAGCGCAACTGCGCCACGCTCAAGTCTTGCGCCTCATCGACCACCACGGCGTCGAAGGGAGATCGCCCGGTGGCGGCGAAATGATCGGCAAGGCGGCTGAACAGACCGGCAGGCGTCGTCAGACCCTGCGCCTGCAACGCCGCCCACGTCTCCGCAAAGACCGCCCACAGCGCCGCACGCTGCTTGTCCGTCAGGCGGGTTCTGCGCCCCAGGCGTGTGACCGTGCGATAGGCTTCCCACTCCTGCAATTGCCACGCATCGACCACATGCTCCCATTCCGCCAGTACGAAGGGGAGTGGGAAGGGCTGCCCCGCTGCCTGCGCCGCCGCCTGCACAATCTGCCGCACCTCCGCCGCGGTCGCCAGCCGTGGCCGCCCGAAGTTCAGCTCGTAGAGACGCCGGGCGATGGCGTCCAATGATTGCACCTCGATCTGATCTGCCAGACGCGGCTCGCCGTTGAGCAGGATTTTCAATTTCTGGCGCAGTGCATTGGCGAGCGTGTCGGAGAAGGTCGTCAGCAGCACCCGCGCGCCCGGCTGCGTGCGGGCGAGATAGACGGCGCGGTGCAGGGCGACGATGGTCTTGCCGGTGCCCGCCGAACCGGAGACGCGCGCCGGGCCGTTGTAGCTGCGCTCGACCGCCTCGCGCTGCACCGGGTGTAGAAAGACCGTCCATTTTTCCCACGGATAGTCGAGGGCGGCAGCCAGTTCCTCGACGTTGCGCACCATGCGGAAGCGGCGCTGTGCATCGGGATGCTCGAAGGGGTCGGCAGTGTCGTCGCCCGTCTGCGGCAGGGGCGGCGTGACGCCCGTGGCGAGTTGCAGCAGCGCCTCCGCCGCTTCTGCGGGCAGATGCTCAGCCAGATCGAGCAGCCCGTCTTCGGAGACGCGGCGCACCTCCTCCACCCACTCGGCGGGGACGCCGTAGCGCAGCAGCGTTTCCGGCGGGGTGGCGGCGAAGATCGGCGGCGCCGGGCGCACCTCCGCCACGTAGCGCGGGATGACGATCTCCTCCACGCGTTCGCGCACCTCCACGAGCTGCGCCGCGCCGGTCTGCGGATGCACCTCCAGCTTGCGCCGCGCCGCCCAGGCATAGGCGGCGTCGTGGTGATCGACGTAGCAGAGCAGCAGGCTGCCCGGCTGTCGATGCACAATCAGCCGGATGTCGGAATTGACGCGCACCGACCAGAAGTTTTTGTCCCTGACCTTGTCCAGCTTGTGAAAGCTCATGCCAGGGTTAGCCGGGTTGAGTTGCAGGTCAAACGCGGTGGTCTTGACCGCCTTTTGCTCGTCGCCGTTCAGCCGGGACAGGCTATCGGTGAAGGTGTCGGCAATGCGAAAATCCATCAGGTCACCTTGAACACCTTCATCACCTCGTCGCCCAGGTGGTTGATCACCTTGACGGCGATGCGGCCCGATTTGGGTTTGGCGAAGGGGCGCGACGTATCGCTGTAGAGCGTTGCCCAGGCGTCTTCGTTGATCTCGGCTTTGAGCGTGGTCTTGAGCGCGCTGTAGGGGTCGTTGGCGCCCAGGAAATAGGCGTGCCGCACGAAGAAGCTCTCCTCGTTGTAGTCGGTGTCGATGAACCAGCAGGCGATGCCCTCCGCACCGTCGCTGCGCACTTCGCCGGTGTTGGGGTGAAAGACGTCGACGCCGTGGATAGTGACTTGTGTTCGGTGATCGGTGGTCAGGGTCAGGGGGAAGTCTGCTGGCGTCAAGTTCTTGAGCGCAGCGAGCGCTTGAGTCCGCTGAGCATCCGCCCGATTTCGCCCGTCTGTGCTTGCAGCGGTTCGATCTGCCCCTGTGTCGCCAGCCCAAGCCTCTCCAGTAGAACCAGGTAGGTCTCCACTTCCGCCAGCGACCCGCTTGCGATCCCCAGAAACTGGAGAAACTCCCTCGTCCCGTTGCGCTCCGCCCCCTCCGCGATGTTGGCTGCCACCGACACCGCTGCGCGTCTGAGCTGGCTCGTCAACCCGAATCTTTCTTCCGCCGGAAAGTGAGCGGAGAGCCTGTAGATTCTCTCGACCAACTCGATTGATTTCTTCCAGACTTCCAAGTCCTGATAACTCTTTAACGTGCTCATAGTTTGCCACTAGCCTCCCACCCCTGGTCACCAACCACTGCCCACTAACCACCGAAATGTCCGGCTCGCCGAAGATGACGAACAGATTGCCCTTGCCAGTGTTCTTGAGCTCGCCTGCCATGTGCAGGTCGGCGTTCATGCGCGCCTTGAGCACGGGGATGCGCCCCAGTTTGTTGAACTCGGTCGTGTGCGCCTCGTAGTTGAAGGCGCAGGCGATGAGCACGTCGAAGCCCGCGTCGCCCGCCTCGCGCGCCGCCTGCACCAGATCGGGACGGGTGACGGTGCCAAACTCCGGCCCGATGAAGATGGCGGCCCGGAGCTCAGTGGCTGGTGGCTGGTGTGCAGTGGCTTGCTGACCACCGATCACCGACCACTGACCACTCCCCACAAACCGCCCTTCCGCGCAGACCAGCTCGCCGGGCCAGGGCGTCAGGCTGATGAAGTCGATCTTGTCTTCCTTGTGCGCCTGCTGCACGCCGGCGACCTTGAGTGTCTCCAGGATCATCTGCGCAAAGTCCTGCTCCTCGCCGTAGGGGACGCCGCCCTCCTTGAGCGGGTCGATCAGTTCGTCGTTTTCATCCACGCCGAGCACGCGGTGGGGCGAGAGGCTCTCCACGGTGAACGGTCCCGCCACGCGCACGCGCTTCTTGTCCTCGTAGGGCTTGTCGTAGAGATACTCGAAGTCGGCTTTGGCGGCGATGGAGGCGTCGATCTCCTGTTGGCGGGCGATGCGCGCCGCCCACCACTGGGCGTGAAGTTGTGCTGCGTCTTCGGGCCAGGGGTCGGCCTGTCTCTTATACACATCT
>DGFH01000273.1 GCA_002391565.1 Anaerolineales bacterium UBA3905 | reverse complement strand
TCTCTCAATCTCTTAATCTCTCAATCTCTCAATCTCTTAATCTCTCAATCTCTTACTTTACTCAATCACTGTCTGGCTCTGCTCGTGCATGTAGAGCGGGAGGGTGTAGAGACCGCCGACGCCCTTGCCGCTCATGCCGGAGCCTTTCCAGCCGCCGAAGGCCTGAACGCCGGGCCATGCGCCGGTGGTGGCGCCGGAGCGCCGATTGGCGTAGGTGGTGCCCGCCTCGATGTTGTCGAAGAACCACTTCACCTCGGCCTTGTCCTCGCTAAAGAAACCAGCTGTCAAACCATAGACTGTGTCGTTTGCCTTCGCCATACCCTCTTCCAGGTTTTTAACTTTCGTCACGTAGAGGATGGGCAGGAACAGTTCATTTTTGACCAACTCGTGGTCGTCGGGCAGACCGGTGATGATGGCAGGCTGGACATAGTAGCCTCGGCTGAAATCGCCCTCGGTGATCGGGTTGCCGCCGAACAACACCTGACCATCGCGGCGTGCGATCTCCATATAACGTTGGTAGTCTTCATAGGCGCCCTTATCGATCACCGTGCCCATGAAGGCGTCACGCGCCGTGGGGTTGCCAACTTTGAGCGCCGCCGTCTTTTCGAGCAACAGCGCCAGGAACTGGTCGTAGACCTTCTCCTCGACGTAGACGCGTGAACAGGCGGAACACTTCTGCCCATCCAGCCCAAAGGCGGAGCGGGCGACGCCGGTGGCGGCTTTGTCCAGATCGGCGTGACGCGAGACCAGCACAGGATTCTTGCCGCCCATCTCGATGATCGCCGGTTTAGGATAGCGCCCGTTCAAGGCGTTGCGCGCCACCTGCATGCCAACCTCATAGGAGCCGGTGAAGGTCCACCCGGCGATGTCGGGGTTATCCTGTAGCTCCTGCCCCACAGTGCGTCCCGGCCCACTGACGTAGTTGAAGACGCCATCGGGCAGGCCGGCTTCGGCAAAGAGTTCCGCCGTTTTCCAACCGGTGTAGAGCGTCGACGACGCGCCCTTGAAGACAACTGTGTTGCCTGTGATCAGCGCAGCGCAGATTGGCGCGCCCGATAGCGCCATCGGGAAGTTGAAGGGGGAGATGACGACCCACACGCCAAAGGGCTTGAGTACGCTCAGGTTGGTCTCATGGTCGCTGAGCTTGCCCAGTTCGCGGATGTAGCCCTCGTTCTTTTCCATGGCGTTGGCGTAGTAGCGCAGCAAATCGGCGGTCTCCTCGACCTCGCCAAGCGCTTCTAGCCGGCTCTTGCCGACTTCCATCACCATGATCGCCGAAAGCTCCAGGCTGTTCTCGCTGATCTTCTCGGCGATACGGCGCATGATGGCGACGCGTTCTTGCCAGGGCGTGGCCGCCCAGCCCTTGAATGCAGCTTTGGCGGCGGCGACAGCCGCGCGCGCATGCTCACGCGTGCCCTTCTGCGCCGTGCACAGGTGAATGCGCGTGTCAATGGGGCTATAGGCAATACTCTTCTCGTCAGCGTAGACCTTTTCGCCGTCGATATACATCGGCACCTCGACGCCTAACATGGAAGCTTTCACCTTTTCGAAAGCTTCATCGAAGGCCGACTGCAACTCCTCATTGTCCGCCGACATGGTGGCGTAGGTGATTTTCATTTTGAGCGCCATAATTCTCTCTCCTTTGAGCATCATTCACGACTTGAGCAGTTCTGTGACGCCTTCCAAACCGTGAGGAAAACGTTCGTTCTAGCATACGTTACACGATCTACATGCTTGCAGCAAACCCTCGACCGCTCAAGTTGTTGTGGCGTCTGAGGACTGGGTAAAGTCAGGCTAAGTATGCTCCGGATAGAAGAGCCGCCGATCACATCAGAAGCGATGACGTGCAACATTAGCTCCAACGTAAGCGTGCATTTTGATCATTTGCGCACCATTTTTCCGTAAAATAAAATTGAGGTATTTCGAACCGCTTTTCGGAATTTGAAACCTGGAAAGGGCAACAGCTGATGCAACGCAATACTTTGTTTCTACTATTTTTACTGGCGTTGTGGGTTGAGGTGTTTGTCGGTGGCGCCACACCGACCATCGCTTCCGCTGCTGACAGCCCGCCACGCCTGACACACGGACCAATGAGCGGTGAGGTGACAGCATCCAGTGCAACCCTTTGGGCGCGCGGGGATCGGAACGGGGTCATGACTTTTGTGGTCAGCGCTGCAGACGCCCCTGCCATAACAGTCGCTAGCACCAAAGTCACCGTCGATGAATCAGAGGATTTTATCGGCGAGGTGAGGATTGAAGACTTGACCCCAGCCACAACCTATCTGTATACGGTAACGCTGACTGCAGCAACGCAAACCAGCGCACCTCTGACCGGAACTGTTCGCACCGCTCCCCAACCCGACGCTAAGAGCGGGTTTCGTTTTGTGTTTGGCGCCTGCCTGGGGGGGCAGGGATATTGTCGTGATGCAGAGACCGGCTGGACTATCTTTGGCGCCATGGCCTCCACACAACCAGACTTCTTCGTACTGACGGGTGATAGCATCTACGCCAGCGGCGCCTGTCCTACGCCACAGAACGTCCCTGGCGCCGAACAGCCGGTGAACAGTCTGGAAGATTTCCGCGCCCGTTATCGCTATCAGCTGGAAGACTCAACATACGCCGCCTTTTTGGCCCACACACCGGTATTTGTAGGATGGGACGATCATGAATTTCGTGACAACTATGCCGCGACCGAGTTGGCTTCCTGGAATCCGCAACGCTTGCACGATGGACGGCAGGCTTTCTTTGAGTATTGGCCGGTAAGTACATCCGAAATTCCAACTGACACGCATCGACTGTATCGCCAATTTGGATATGGCGGTCATGCCGACTTTTTCATGTTGGACACGCGCTCCTACCGCGATCCGATTGTCAACTGGGATCCGCATCCGCGCACGCTCAATCCCAAGACCATGTTGGGCGCCGAGCAGAAGGCATGGCTAAAACGCAATCTGCTGACATCAACGGCTACGTGGAAGTTCATCGTCACCAGCGTTCCCTTATCCTGGCCCACCGGTTTCCCTCAACCTGAAGTGGAAGGGCGTGATAGTTGGGCGAATTTTACGGATCGATCGGGCTACGAGACAGAACTGATGGAGTTGCTCTTCTTCATCAGTCGCCACGATATTCAAAATGTCGTCTTCTTGACCGGCGATACGCACTGGCCCTTTGCTATCAGCTATGATCCCGACCGAGATGGCGCAACCGATTTCTACGAATTTGGCTCCAGCCCGATCAGTGCCCTGGTGTTGGCGCCGCCACCGCAACCAGACCCATCCTTTAACCCAACTGTGCTGTATGCCGAAGGCGAGTTTCAAGGCGATCTGTTCAACTTTGGGCAGATTGACGTGGACAACGACGGCGTGCTGACCTTCCGCATCTATGATCGCACGGGGGCAGTGCGCTATCAGCACTCGATTGCACCGACGTCCTGAGGTCGTGCGATGCCGAGAAACCGGGTTTCTAATCTACGCAATCCTGACCAAAGCAACGGTTAGAAAACCCGATTTCTCAATCGCTGCGCGCCTTCGATGGCAAACGGCCGCAACCCCGTGACGTCACACGCCACGAAAACGCCAGAGGGCAATCATGAAGGTCACTAGCGCAATTGCCAGCAGCGCCGCCAGGTTGGGCAGGACATCCGTCAGGTCGCCGCCTAGCGCTGTGATCCGCAAGAATCCCTGCACCGCCCAGTAGTGGGGCGTGGCTTGCGCCAGACCTGGCACCTGGATGCTCGGAAAGAGCGCGCCACTGACCGCCGCCATCACCAGCGTCAGCAGCGTGGGGACGCTGTTCGCCTGTCCCTCGGAACGAACGAGCACCGAGACCAGGATGCCCAGCCCGCCCACTGCCAACCCTGTCGCCACGACCAGCAGCGCCAGCGCCAGCGGTGCGCTGCCCAGGTCGTAGTCGAAGAGCAGCGTGCTGGCGCCAAAGACGATCACCACCTGCAGCATGGCGATCAGGCTGTAGGGCAGCGCCTTGCCGAGCAAAAAGGGCATGCGGCGGATCGGCAGGCTGAAGATACGCCGCAGCGCGCCGCCGACGCGCTCTTCGTAGATGGTCTCCGCCATCAGCCCCATCAAAAAGAAAGCGAAAAAGACGCTGTAGCCCGGCGTCAGATAATCGAAGATCGTCGGCGCCTGGCGCGGCGCAGCGTCGGAGGCAGGGCGCAGATCGATGCGCACGAGCGGATCGTCGATGGCGTCCTGCACCTGGCTGGAGACGACGCCGTTGATCGCCGCCGCCAGAAATTTGGCGACCGCCTCCAGGTCAACGCCAAGCGACGCCAGGTCTTCATCCGTGAAGCCAAAGGTCTCCGGCGCGGTGTTGAAGACGGTGCGCACTGCACGCTCCACCTCGGCGTCGATCAACATCGGCGCGGTGGCGGCTTGCACCTGACCGAGCACGATGCCGGCGCTCTGCTCACGCGCTGGGTCGACGATCACCTCGATCACGCCGCCTGCGTCGGTCAGCACCGCTTCGCTCAGCCCGGCAGGGATCACAATGGCAGCCATGCGCTGTCCTTCACCGACGCGACGGTCAGCTTCGGTGCGGCTGTCGAGCATCTCCAGCGCCAGCGTCGGCTCGTCGCGCAGCGCACTGACGATCTGCCGCCCCAGCCGCCCCTCATCTTCGTTGACCAGATAGACCGCGACGGTGGGTGCGCCCGTATTGCCAAAGGTGGCGCCCATCACAGCAATGAAGATGAGCGGCGTCAAAAAGACCAGCAGCCACTGCCCGCGATACTCCGCCGCCACCTTGATCTCTTTGCGCGTCAGCGCCCAGATTTGTCGGAGCATGACTCACCCTTCCAGATCAAACTTCCAGACGGCAATCGCAAAGAAGACGGCGGCAAAGCCGAGCAGCACGCCGATCTCCGGCAACACATCGACGAAGCCCATGCCGCGCGTGATCAAATCCTGGTAGCCCTGCATTGCCCATGTCTGCGGCAGCACGACGTTGACCGTGCGCAGGACAGGCGGCAGCCAGTCAGCCGGGAAGGCGCAGCCGGCGATCAGCGCGCCGACGATCAACATTACGTTGATGCCGCGTTCGATGCGGAACGCCGCCGCCGCCAGCCCGATACAGACCGCCGACAGCACCACCGCCACCGTGTGTACGAAGAGCGCAACCGGCGCGTGGCCCAGCCCCATGCCAAAGACGACAACGCCGATGGCAAACATCGTGGCAACCTGTAGCACGCCGATCACCAGCGCCGAGAAGGTCTTGCCCGCCAGCAGGTCAGCGCGGCGCATCGGCGTCACCAGCAGGCGGCGCAGCACGCCGGTGTTGCGCTCCAGCTTCACTGACGCAACCACCGTGCCGATCAGAAAATAGACGAACATGACGGTGTAGCCAGGGATCGTCTGCTGCAGGGTGTTGGGCTGCACGGTGATACGCGCCGCGCTTGGCTTGGCGGAGACCACGGACAGCGCCGGCGCCGAAAAGAGCGGCGCTGCGTCCTCTTCGCTCGACGTGCGGATGTTCGCGCGCACCTCCGCCGGCGCCAGCTCGATCAGGTCGCCAAATTGCTGTAAGCCGTTGCGCAACTGGTTTTCGATCGAGAGGCGCATCGTGCTGCCGGTGACGACGCCCTCGACAAGCTGGCGGTCAACCGGGCTGCGCGCCGGGTTGTAGAGCAGCGTCACCGAGATGCGTTCGGCGGCGTCGATGGCTGCACTGAAACCCGGTGGGATTACCAGCGCGGCGCTGCGCCAGTCGCGCAGCACCTTTTCGCGGGCGACGGCTTCGTCGCAGACCGCG
>DGFH01000369.1 GCA_002391565.1 Anaerolineales bacterium UBA3905 | reverse complement strand
AGATGTGTATAAGAGACAGGCTCAGCGAAGCCTTTGAGCGCGCGCTGCGTCCCTGGCTGGCGGCGGACGCGTGGATCGCCGAGGAGCAGATCAAACGCTGGCGCTACGCCGCACCGACCGTGCTGCACCCGGAACGTCTTCTGCGCGTCGCCGCGCACGCGCCGCTGTTGATCGGCGGCGATGCCTTCGGCGCCCCGCGCGTCGAAGGCGCGGCGCTGTCAGGGCTGGCGATGGGGCATGAGCTTGCATCACCGCCAGGTTAACCACTCATCTTCCCGGAAGTTCCAAAGCTTCCGGGAAGATGAGCGCAAGTCGCCCAGAGCTACTCCAGGTTACCCCAGCGGCGCAGTCAACTCCACCTGGATATTGTCCGGGTCGCGGAAGGGCAGCACGGCAATGCCGAATGCGTCCAGGCGCAGGATGTCACCGTGCGGAACGCCGTTGGCATCGAGCAGGGCACGGGCGGCCTCCATGTCGGCCATGCTGGCCACGCTCAGGCTGAGGTGGTCCAGCCCGATGCGGTTCTCGTTGAAGCGGTCGTCGGCGGGCGCCTGTGCGGGATCAGCAGCAGGCCCGATGCCGAGCAGCACGCTGCCGTTGTGCAGCAGCACACGCGGTCCAAAGTCGACCAGGTGGTTGAAGCCAAGCAATTCCGTGTAGAACTGCTGGCTGCGGCGCACGTCGCTGACGGTCAGGGCGATGTGGTGGACGCTGGCAGTAGGGATAGTGGCCATAGGTTGCTCCTTGAGAAATTGGTAGCGAAGGCGTACAGGTGCTGCGCGGATCGCCGTCGTCAGCAACGCCATGTTGGGCTGCACTGATCCTTATTGATCAGTAATCGTGCGCTGTGTGCACATACTCCTCGACGCGATCCAGCCATTCATTCACCAAGGCTCTGAAAAGCGTCCTCTGCTCAACCGCTAGCGCGTGACCAGCACTATCCAAGACCACAAAACTCGCCCGCGGGTAATTGTCTAGAAGTCGATATGCTTCTCGGTAGCCACACCAGTTATCATGGCGTCCTGTTAAGAACAATGCTGGCGCTGGAAATGGCGTCGGAAGTATATCTACGTCGAAGGAGAAAGCATCGTGTTGCCGCAATCGCTGCAGAAATGTCTGGTCGGCGATTGCCCCAGCCGGGCTGAACACTTTTCGAAACTCGGCGAGTAAATCCATGCTCTGCCTAACGATAAACACGCGCATGTCTTGTTCATCAGGCGTCAACGCAGCGAGAAATGCCGAATCTTCATGCACCACTCGCGGTAGAGGAAGTTGTCTTTTTGCGGCATCCACCTCAACGACGGGTACAATCAGCAGAAGCCCGTCAATTTGGTCGCCAAGACGATAAATTAACCCGCGGGCAAGATAGCCACCATATGAGGTTCCTCCGACCACAAAGCGCTCACCCGGGGCAACATTATTCATGAAGCCGATAACCAACTCCAACATTTGATCTTGATCGGTTATCCAGTTTGCTGCTGGGGTCTTTCCCATCCCCGGTAGGTCTGGGTACAGCCGACGCCATCCGCAGCGGTTTGTAAAGAGTGGCTCCATATCGCTGGCGATGTGGCGATGATCAAGTGGCCGACCGTGCAAAAAGAGTAATGGTCGCCCAACGCCAACCTCCTCAAAAAACACTGTGCTGTCACGAACCTGACATTCCATGCAGATCCTCTCCTCGCTGAATGGTCTAGTACCGATCGAAGGCACACCACATAGTTCGGGTAGAACTGAATGCAGCATAACTGGCGCATAGGCGTTCTGTAGACGCTACACCAGCCCTTGATAGTACGAATAGAACTTGGCACCGACGGACGCGCCCACCTGACGCAGCTCAGGCGAGGGATCGCCGAAGACCTCCAGCGTCATGTCGGCGACGGACATCAACTGGCCGAGCAGGTCGCCCAGGTTGCCGACGTGCGCCAACACCGCGTTGGAATCGTCATACACCTCCAGCACGACGCATTCGCTGCGGTCGGCGTTGAAGTACCACTCGTAGCTTTGTGTGCCGGGGTCGCGACGGGTGGCGGCCAGGCACTTCGCAGCAATCTCAGTGAATGCCTCCAGCTTGCCCGGATGGATGCGGCTTCGGGCGACGATGCGGATTGTGTTCATGATTTTCTCCTTGTGAACTGGATTTCTTGCCGGCTAACGCGCCAGCATGCGTGGAAGAAACTCGTCCAGCGTAGTCAGCCGGACATCATACGCTGACGCAGTTTCGTGCATGTCTACAAAAGTCTCGAAGGTTTCCATCGCGTTCAGGAGGTCGCTGGCGCCGGCCGGCAGCAATGGTACTGGCGATCCAAGGGGCAGGTAGTTGACTGGCAACGGCGCGCCCATCACTGCGTTGACGGCCTTCACGACTTCGGTCCAGGTGTAGGAAGCCGGCCCGCCGAGCAGGATGCGCTGGTTGGCGGCGCGTGGATTGTCCACTGCGGCGATGGCGAATGCCGCCACATCCGCTTCGGAGATGAAGTTGTGTCGGTGGTCGCCCTGGCCGATCAGCGTGATCGGCTGCTGCGCCATCAACGGCATCCCAGCCACCATGCCGATCCAGATCTCCATGAAGACGGCCGGCTGCAGGATCGTGTATTCCAGCCCGCTGCGCGCCAACGCCGCCTCGCACGTGCCCTTGATGTCGAACAGCGGGACGGGATGGCCCTGCATCGCACCGATCGCAGAAGTGTAGATGAAGCGTTTGACGCCCGCTGCCCTGGCCGCGTCGATCAGGGCGAGCGTGCCCTGCAGATCGACCGCCGCCAGCGTGTCATCGCCTCCGCGCTGCGTGGTGGTGGCGGTGGTGATGACGGTTTCGATGCCTGCGACGGCGGCGTCGAGCGAAGTCCGCTCCTTGAGGTCGCCGTAGACGGGCTGTGCGCCCGCCCCGACCAGCGACGCCACTGTGTTGGCGCGTCCTTGCTTCGCCAACTCCGCCGAGATGGGATTGTTGCGCGCCAGGATACGCACCGCCTTGCCCTGCGCCAGCAGCCCGCGCGTGATGCGCCCGCCCAACGAACCGGTTGCGCCTACGACGAGAATCATGGGTTGTCTCCTTTCTCTGGCTCAGAATCTAGGTTGCCGCTGCGCTCTGATTCCATCATTGCCTGTAGGTGTGCAATCAGCCGCGCCCAAGTGTGAAAATAGTATGCCTCGCCGTCTGGCAGCGATTGCACCTTGCCGCGCCACACAGTTGACGGTGAACCCGCCTGTTCACGCCAAACCCGAATCATGAAAAGGCGGGGGTGTGCGTGTGTGGGCGTCGCCGTCACAGGTGTCATTGTCACCGTCATCTTTCACTCACTGTTCGGTCGGTATTGCACGGTCGAAGCATACAAGACAATAGCAGATGCCGCGCTTCAAACGCGCTTCACAGACCGATGTGAGTGGTATGAGCTGCCTCTACCAGGCCACCTCCACCGTGCGCACCGTCGCCACAAAGCGGACGTTGTCGTTGCTCTGGTTGGTGAATCCTTTGATCACCAGTGCATCATTCGTGTCGTCGGCGATCAGGTCGACGTCCCAGACGATGTCGTCCTCGCCGAGCGTGGTTTTGGTGGGCGTGCCGATGAAGGCCGTCACACCGCCATTGTTTTCGATCACGCCCTCATAGCGCCACGCGGAGGACTCGCCAGTGGTGCCGCGCGCCACGATCAGGATGTCAAAGGCCAGCGTGCGCGTGGTGGTAATGGTCAGGCGTTCAGCTAGCTCGTCAAGGAAGAGTTCGCCTGAGGTTACGTTGGAAAGAACCTCGGCACGCAAGACATAGACCGAAGTCTGTGCGTTGCCGCTGCGGCCCCAGAATCTCCCGCTCGCATAGGCAAGTTCGCCATAATGGGCCGCCACGGCGTCAGAGCCACCAGGGACAGTTGAATGGATGCCAACGGCGTCGTTGTAGGTGCCACCACCGATGGTTGAAAGGCCGCCATCTGCATCGTTGAACCAACCTCCACCGATGGTCGAACCGCTGCCATCCGCTCGATTTTGGGAACCGCCACCGACGAAGGAATAAGCACTCGCACTGTTGCCCAAACCCCCGCCGATGGTGGACTTCTCACCGGCCGCCCAGTTGAAGCCCCCGCCGCCGATAGTTGACCGGTCACCGTTCGCAGTATTTTCGTCACCGCCGCCGATTGTCGCAAAGGAGCCTGTGACAAGATTAATGGAATTCTCCGAACCTCCACCCCCAATGGTGCCGCCGACAACTGTGTCGCTGATGACATTGCCCGCATATCCCCCGATCACATTGGGGCTTGAGGCGTTTTGCAGAGTGCGCAGCCCGGCCAGCGCCAGCGCATAAGGGGCAGGGGCAATCGCCTGGCGCGGCGTCAAGGTGGTGAAGCCTGGATCGCCCGCACACTTCACGCTGATCTCCAGCCAACGCGCCTCACCGTTGAAGGCCGCCGCGCCGAAATCCAGCGCGGCGACGAACAGGCCGTTGGTCACCGTCACCGGCGTAACAACCGGCGCAGCGATGGTATAGGTTGCTGTCACCGCATCAAGGAGTTGGAAAGTCATATCGTAGGCATTGGGCAGACCGAACGCCTGACCGTCAAGCCGCTTGCCGGGGCGAAGCATGATGCGCGGCGGCGTCTTCAATCCCGCCACTGTGGTCAACTGCTCGACTTCGCGCTGGAAGCTGGCATCTTGAGCCGGGTCGAACGGTGCGAGCTTTTGGCGGCGCACCGCCCGCGCTGGATGCGTCAAGTACACCATGACGGCAACCAGGATCACGACAGCCGGTAAAGCCAATTTCCACAGAAGCGCGGAACCCGGCGTCATCTGCCCTCCGAGCACATCTACGGTCAACGTCTCACCGATCAAACCAGCCCAATTGAGAACCCACATGACCGCAGCACTGATGAAGAGCATGAATCGCTGATCCGTCTCTGATGGAAAGGCGAAAGGATTGAGGCGTTTTGGTGTGTCTGGAGTGATATCAACTTGTTCAGTCATGGCTTCGCTCAACTCTTGACAAAGACTTCGGCAATCACCAGCGCATTCCGATCTGGCCCGACCACTCCACCTAGAAACATCGATTCCCGGCACGTGAGAGATACCTGTCTGCCCTGAACGAACGCCTGCTTCAGCGTGTCGATCAGGCTCAGGTTGCGTGGCGACTGGTCAATCAACGGCACGAGCAGCGGGACAGACACGCCTGCCGGTAGCGGCGTCACGGTCAGGTCGATAAAGGGCAGGCGCCCGCGCACGACTTCGCTCAGTTGGGTGATCTGGCACCAGCCCACGTTGATCCGGTCGTCTGCATTCTTGAAGAGCCGGTTCTCCCATTGAAAGAGCGCGACCGTCGGGTCCACGGCCAGCATCTGATTTGCGGCAAGTGATGTGCTATCGGCGACGTAGCGCACTTCAAAGTGCAAGTGCTGCTCATTGTCGCCACGCGCCAGGTCGCCGATGCGTTGTCCGGCGGCCACCAAGTCGTTCGTCTTGACGATTACACTGGTCAGGTGCTGATAGAATGTCACGTAGCAGAAGCCAAACTCATGCACGATGGTCACGCTGCGATCACGGGTAGGATCAGCCGGGCCGGTCTCTGCGCGCAGCACCCTGCCCGGCGAAGCCGCAAAAATCGGTACAGGCGGTTGGCTGGCCTGTGGCTGGCCCTGCGCATTCTTGATGGTGCGCGCCAGCAGGTCGACTCCCTCATGCCAGCGGATGTGCTGAGCCTCGGTGCGCGGCGCCCCGAACAAACCAGCCGTCAGTCGTAAGCGCATCGGAAAGCGGCTGATGCCGGCCGTTGCTGAGCCTTGCTCGCCGAGATCCATCGGCGGGACGATGGGCAGGGTAGTTGGGTCAATTGCGCTGAGGTTCATCTGAGTCTCCTCCAGAATTCATGTCGGTGTTTACGCAGTCAGCGGCGCCGTCAGCTCCACCTGGATGTTGTTCGGGTCTCGCAACGCCAGCACGGCGATGCCGAGCGGCGTCGGCGAGTTGATTCCGCCGTGGGGCACGCCTTTGACATCGAGCAGCGCGAGGGCGGCCATACTTGTCACGCTCAGGCCCAGGTGATCCAGGGCGATGCCTCCAACGAAAATCGCATCGCCTGCAATCAACTACTTGCCAATCTCGGCCAAGAATCGCTTCACAGCCTGCAGATATTCTGTTGGTCGCTCCTCATGAATCCCATGCCCCGTCTGCTTGAGCACGGCGTAGCTGCAATGCGGTGCGCTTGTAATGAAGTGCTGCACATCCTGCGCATCCATGGCGCCGCCAAAGTCAGCGTCGGCAGCCAGCAGATGGATCGGACAGCGGATTTTTGCCAGCAGGTCGTCCGGTTGGTGCTTGCCCAGGATTACGCCGTCGATGGCCGGATCCAAGATTTCCGGGTCCAGCCGCTGGAGTTCGATCGCCCGCAGCCGCACCATCTCTGCGCCGAGGGCTTCGAGCATCGTCTGTTTGTCGTTGAAGGGCAACTGGCCGACAAAGGCGACCATTTCTTCGAGCGTGCCCTCACGCGCATGGTGCTGGCGCAGCGCGTCGCGCAGAAACACAAAGAAGCCGTAGAAGAAGGTCGTCTGGAGGCGAGGGGGCTGGGTAATATAGAAGGGCGGGTCTTCGAGCAGGATGCCCTGCACCAGGTCGGGCGCGGATGCGGCCAGCCAGGCTGTCACCAGACCACCCAGGGAATGCCCTGCCACGACCGCGGGCTTGCCCACGACTGTGCGCAGAAAGGTCGCCACATCGCGCCCGTAATCCGGGACTTGATACGCGCCGGGCGTGCGTACCGACAGGTTGTGGCCGCGCAGGTCGATGGCATAGACGTGAGCATGCTGCGCCAGGGCGGGCAGCAGCGGCAAGAAACTGGCGTGGGAGCCAGTCATGCCATGAACAATGACCAGGACCGGCGCCGCGCTCCCGGCCTCGACGTAGTGGATGCGCACACCATCCAGGTCAACCGTGTGCGATTGTGACATGATTTGCCCCCATCCTACTGATTGCAGTGTTGGGTTTCTGAGCTGCCATTGCCAGCGCTTCCTGCCTGCAACATGGTCTGCAGGTGCGCGATCAGCCCTTCCCACGTGCGAAAGTAGTATGCCTCGCCGTCGGGCAGCGACTGCACCTTGCCGCGCCACGCAGTTGCTGCGGCTGCCGGCTCTTCGGTCCACATGCGCAGTATGAACAGGTGCGCACGGTCACGGCCTGCGTCTGATGACACCGTCGGCGCGTCAGGGGAGCACGCCAAGCTGGCGCAGCAAACCGACATCGTCCCCGCGCGCCCATTCGTCGACGATCTTGCCGTTCTCAAAGCGGCCGATGTTGATGCCCGTGATCTCAACCGGCCGGCCGGTCGCCGGGATGCCGAGGTGCTCCCCGGTGTGGACGCCGCGCGCCGTCCAGCGGGTGACGCCCTTGTCCCCTTCGACGATCTGGTCGTCGATCGTGACCGTGAAGCCGGAAAAGGCCGCCCGCGTGGCCAGCAGGCTCTGCTTGAGCATGTCGAGCGTTTCGCCGTTGAAGTGATTGCGATAATTCGGCGCATAGACTTCATCGAGCAGGTCGGGTCGGCCCTCGTTCCAGGCCTGGATGGCAACACGTCCTAGTGTTTTCATTGCTTCGGGTGTCATGGGTTCTGTCTCCTTTGGTTGAACGGATAGCTACACGATGAGCAGCGAGCCGGCGGGGGAAACGGCCCGTTGCACACACGGTAGCTGGAGTCTAGCGGAGGGCGCGCTTCAAACGCGCTTCATGATGGGGCGTGGTTGGTTTGAATAGACTGCCGCAGCAAGGGGACGCAACCCGCCGCCACAGTCGCGTGTGCAGTCATAGCGGCTTGGCGTGATAAAACAATCGCAACGCAGGCTACAAATAGCCGAAGGCGACCGCGTGACCCACCGCGTCGGTAAATGATTGGCGAGCGCCAGCCACATCTTGCGTCTGCCAGGTCGCTATGGCGTTGAGGAGCAACGGTTCAATGGGATCGGCCAGCTTCTGTTGATGTGAATCGACCAGTGTCTGCGCATACGCGACCGCCTCGCCTAGCGCGTCACGCGTCATTGCCAGGCTGATCAAGGGCAGCAGTGCCTGCCAGTAAAACGGATAGGGCCGTGCATGCTGACGCCAGGTGGTGACTGCGCGCTGGAGCAGCCGCTCTGCTTCGCTCAGGTCGTCCGCTTTCAAGGCTGCCCAGGCAAGATTGGCACAGTTGGCGCCGACGTATTCTTGCATGTTGGCCTTTTCAGCGACCGCAAGCCCGCGGCGGGCGCAAGCCGTAGTGGTCGCTGTATCTTGTCGCAGGCGATGCGTGATCCCAAGATAGGTCAGACAGCGGGCTTGCAGCATAAGGTCGTCCGTCGCCACCGCAGTGTCGAGCGCAACGTCAAGTACATCGACCGCTTCGGCAAGCGCGCCATTCCACAGCAGGTTGAATCCAACTGCAAACTGATAGGCAGCGCACGATTCGGGGCCTGCCACCTGCGAAGCTCGCTCCAGTGCTGCCCGGGCATAGGTGAGCACAGTATCAGAGGGGGTAAAGCGGTTGTGTAGCGTAAGCTGTCGCGCTAAATTGTTAAAGAGGGAAGCGCACTGCAGCGGCGTCCCATGTTGCTCGATCAGCGGTTGGGCATATGCCATCAGCGCCGCCAAGTCATCGGTGCGTCCCCACCAATAGAGCAAGAGGAGTTGCTCAAGCTGAAGCTGGCACCACTCCTCCCACCAGGTAGACGACGCCAGCGGGTCAGGTGCGCCGAGCAAATCGGCGGCCGCCCGGTATTGGGCTGCCACCAGATCATGTGGCCGCTGCTCGTTTTCCAGAATCTTGCCAATCTTGCGGTGCAGACGCGCACGGTTGAAACGCTCTGCATCAGGCGTATCCGCCAAAGCGGCAAAATAGTACGTGCGGGCGTCATCATGCCGGGCAAGGATAGCGCAAAGATCG
>DGFH01000317.1 GCA_002391565.1 Anaerolineales bacterium UBA3905 | reverse complement strand
AACAAAGCGGCCAGGCGAGTGGAATCCCTATGCCAGCTGTCCACAGATGCACCTGCTCGCCTACCAGATGCCGGACGAGTTGCTCGCTATTGCCAGCACAGGCGAGTTTGACGAGTTCGATCTCAACGCCTTTTTCGAGGCATCGGGGACAGGCGTCTGGGCGCACTTCAAACACAAGGATGACGTGCAAAAGTGGCTGGATATCATCCGCGGCAGCTACATGCCCAAAGCGGTGGAGTTTCTCAAAACGGGCACGCGTCCACCCTTTCCCTATTCGGATGTGCGCCTGCTTCCCTACCTGCAGCATTCGTTCTGGTTCCTACCCAACGTGGCCGCCTGCCACGCCATGGCAAATTTGCTGGCGGAAAAGCAGAACACCTTCTGGCATGAGTACAAAGTGATCGTCGCTGCTGGCGCAACTGCGGGCATTGGGCTGGATGCGCTGCCACCGGTGCGCAAAGCCATCGGCAGCGGCTTTGCCACCAAGACCATCACCCTTTCTTGCGGCAAGCTCACCACCGGCGTCACCGTGCCGCAGTGGTCATCGATCCTGATGCTGCGCAACCTCAAGTCGCCAGAGACTTACTTCCAGGCGGCCTTCCGCGTGCAGTCGCCGTGGGCGATCAAGAACCCTCACGGCGACAACCCTCACGAGGAGGAAATCCTCAAACCGGTCTGCTTTGTCTTTGACTTTGCACCGACGCGCGCCCTGCGCCAGCTCTCGGAGTACGGGATCGGTCTTTCACCCAACGAGCCGAACCCAGAGAACGCGGTGAAGGACCTTGTCTCCTTCCTGCCTGTGCTGGCTTACGACGGCGCCAACATGACGCAGATCGACGCTGGCGGCATCCTTGACATCGCCATGGCTGGCACCTCGGCGACGCTGCTGGCGCGCAAGTGGGAAAGCGCGCTGTTAGTGAACGTGGACAACGACACCTTGCGCCGCATCCTCAATAACCCGGAAGCCATGGCGGCGGTGGAGCGCATCGAAGGCTGGCGCGCCCTGGGCGACAACATCATCGAGACCATCATCAACAAGAGCGAGAAGGTGAAGGAGCTTAAGCGGAAGGCGAAAGACAAAGACCTGACCATCAAGCAGAAGCGGGAACTCAGCGACGAGGAAAAAGAGTACAAGTCCAAGCGCAAACTTGTGCAGGAGAAGCTGATCAAGTTCGCCACCCGCATCCCTGCCTTCATGTATCTGACCGACTTCCGCGAAAACACGTTGCAGGACGTGATCACTAAACTGGAACCGGAACTCTTCCTGACCGTCACTGGACTGACCGTGAAGGACTTCCAACTGCTCGTCCAACTTCGGGTCTTCAACACCGAGCAGATGAACCAGGCCGTCTTTGCCTTCCGGCGCTACGAAGACGCCTCCCTCCGCTACACCGGCATCGATAGCCATCCGGGGTTGACCCACTACGGGTTGTACGATACGGTAGTGGCGAGGGAGTGAAAACACTGAAGACGGCATCATGCGCTGTACAGAGGAACAATGCTCAGACTCGAAACACCGCGCCTTATCCTGAGGCCTTTCCAGCGCGACGATCTCGACGCTTTTGTCGCCTATCGCTCCGACCCGGAGAATGCACGTTACCAGGGTTGGGAGGCGCCATTTTCGGTGGAGGCAGGCATTCGCTTCATCGAGGAAATGATACACCAACCACTGGGAGAGCCGGGTAGCTGGTATCAACTCGCCATCGAACGCAAAGCCGACCATCGTCTGATCGGCGATTGTGCGCTGCATTTTCTCGACAATTCGCCACAGCAGGTCGAGATCGGCTTTACGCTGGATCGAGCGGCGCAGCGGCAGGGCTATGGCGCCGAAGCCGTCACGCGCGTGCTGAGCTACCTCTTCGACGATCTCGACTATCACCGCGTGATCGCCATTTGTGATGTCAACAATGTGCGATCGGCGCGCCTGCTGGAGCGCGTCGGGATGCGCCGCGAGGCGCACTTTATCGAGAACTTCTGGCTGAAGGGCGCCTGGACAAGTGAATACCACTACGCCATTCTCCAGCGCGAGTGGCGCGCCCGACAGCGCCCCGACGTGGCGACATGAGCAGAGCATCATAGGAGGAGTCATGACAAAACGCATCACTGTTGCCGTCACCGGTGAAGTGCAGGCGTCGGCGGAAAAGGTCTACGCGATCCTGGCCGATTATCGACAGCACCACCCGCTCATCTTGCCCGGCGCCTACTTCACCGACCTGACGGTGGAAGAGGGCGGCCTCGGCGCCGGCACAATCTTCCAGGCCGAGATGAACGTCTTCGGCAGCAGGCGCACCTTTCGGATGTGCGTTGCCGAACCGGAGCCGGGACGCGTGCTTACCGAGACCGATCTAGAGACCGACCTGCTCACCACCTTCACCGTGACGCCAGTCGAAGCCAACCACTGCCGCGTGACGATTGCTACAGAGTGGCAGCAGCCGCCCGGTTTTGGCGGCTGGCTACAAGGGTTGACCATGCCCGCATTCATGCGCCGCATCTATCAGGCGGAGCTGCATCAGTTGGATGAATACGCCCGGGCGCAAGGATAAATTCGATAAGCTTACCCACCTTTCATCGCTAGATCGGCCAACGCATGACGACCACGACACGCACACAGCCCTCCTACGCCAGACTCGCCCTGATCCTGGGGACGTTGGCGGCCTTTGGGCCACTCTCGATCGACATGTATCTGCCCGCTCTCCCCACAATTGCTGAGGAATTTGGCGCCACGACGGCGGCCATCCAGCAGACGCTTTCCGCTTTCTTCATCGGCCTGGCGCTGGGGCAGCTCTTTTACGGCCCGATCTCCGATCGGGTGGGGCGGCGCGCCCCGCTGCTCGTTGGCTGTGCGATGTACACGGCGGTGAGTCTGGGCATCATGTTTGCGCCGTCGGTGAGCTGGCTGATGGGTTTGCGTTTCTTGCAGGCGCTGGGCAGTTCGGCCGGCGTGGTGATCGGCCGCTCCGTAGTGCGTGATCGCTTTGATGAGCGCGAGTCGGCGCGCATGTTTTCCTTCCTGGTGCTGGTGATGGGCATTGCACCTATCACCGCGCCGCTGATCGGTGGGCAACTGCTCGTCCTCTTTGGCTGGCGGTCGATCTTCCTGGTGCTGGCTGGCTTTGGCGTGCTCTGTTTTGTGATGGTCTGGCTGTGGCTGGAAGAATCGCTGCCGCACGCCCGGCGCACGACGACTGGCCTGGGCAGCGTGATGCGCGGCTATGGCGCGCTGTTGGTGGACGGACGCTACATGGGCTTTGCGTTGGCGGGTGGTCTGGCCTCAGCGGCGATGTTTGCCTACATCTCCGGCTCGCCCTTCGTCTTTATCGAACTCAACGGTGTGCCGCCGGCGCAATTCGGCTTTTTCTTTGGCGCCAACGCCTTTGGTTTGATCGCCGCTTCGCAACTGAATCGCTGGTTGCTGGCCTATTACACAAGCACGCAGATTCTGGTCGTCGCCCTCAGCGTCACGGCGGGCGCGGCGTTGCTGCTTCTGGTCGCCACGCTGCTGGGCGTCGGTGGCTTCCCGCTGATGCTGGTGTTGCTCTTCGTGACGATTGCCAGCACTGGTATGGTTGGCCCCAATGCCATGGCGCTGGCGTTGGCGCCCTACGGTCGTCGCGCTGGCAGCGCCTCGGCGTTGCTTGGCGCCACACAATTTGCCGCTGGCGCACTGGCAGGCGCGCTGGTCGGGTTGCTGGCGAATGGCACCGCGCTGCCGATGGCCAGTGTGATTGCGCTGTGCAGCGTGGTCGCCTGGCTCGCCATGCGCCTGTTGGCGTTGCGCAAGGACAACGCGCCGCGTCTGGCTGCGTCTTGATAACGTGTAGCCACACACGCCGCCATCCTCCTTGCGCCTTTGTCGGCAATCCGACAGACCTGCACCTGACTCCTTGTGCAAACTGGAACAAACCTTTTGCACATGAAGTGGGGGCGCTATGGCGGTGATGACTATTGAACGACAAACAAACCAACCGGTGAACTCGGCCAACGGGCAACGTTCGCCGCTCATTCGCCTGGAGGGGCTGACAAAGGTTTACACTGAAGGCGGCGTCAGCCGCACGGTGCTTGACGCCCTGGATCGCGAGTTCTACGCCGGCGAGTTCGTCTGTCTGCTCGGCAAGTCGGGCAGCGGCAAGAGCACCCTGCTCAACCTGATCTCCGGCATCGACGCGCCCAGTCGCGGTGATGTCGTGATCTACGATGGCGCCGCCGCCGTGCGCCTGACGACGCTGGACGAACAGGCGCGCACGCTTTTTCGTCGTCGTCACATCGGCATCATCTTTCAATTCTTCAACCTGATCCCAACGCTGACTGTGCTTGAAAATGTGACGCTGCCGCTTGAACTGAACGGCCTGACGCGCAACGCGCGCGCCCGCGCCCGGATGTTGCTCGATCGCGTCGGTCTGGGCAATCGGCTCGCCACCTTCCCGGACAAGCTCAGCGGCGGCGAGCAGCAGCGCGTCGCCATTGCCCGCGCGCTGGCGCACGACCCGCTGCTCATCCTGGCCGACGAACCGACCGGCAACCTCGATGAGGACACGGGTGAGACTGTGCTGACGTTGCTACTCGAATTGACGCGCGACGCCGGCAAGACGCTCTTCATGGCGACGCATGCGCCTGAAGTCGCCCGCCTTGCCGACCGCGTGCTCCATCTCGATCACGGCAAGCTGGTGAGCGATCAGGCGTGGAAGGTGACGCATGAGATTGGAGATTAAGGGATTGGAGATGCGACCCATTTACCGCCAGGCGTGGCGTCATGCCTGGCGGCGACCGTTGCAAAGCTTCTTTTTGATCGTCGGCGTGGCGATCGGCGTGGCAATGATCGTCGCCATTGACCTGGCGAATGGTTCGGCTGACCGCGCCTTTCAGCTTGGCACGGAGACGGTCACCGGCAAGGCGACGCATCAGATCACCGGCGGCCCCGGTGGACTGGACGAGGCGCTCTATGCGCGCGTGCGCATCGACGCCGCCTACCGTTTGAGCGCACCGGTGGTGGAAAGCTACGTGGTCGCCGAAGCGTTGGACAGACAGCCGATGCGCTTACTGGGCGTTGATCCCTTTGCCGAAGCGCCCTTCCGTAGCTATCTTGGCCCTGGCGACCAGACGCAGGGGCCAGCGGCCGACTATCTCGCCGAGCTGATGGTGCAGCCCAACACCGTGCTGCTCAGCACCGAAGTGGCGGCGCGCTACGGGCTGGCAGTTGGCGACGTCCTCACCGTGCGTCACGGCGCCAACCGCATCGATCTGACTATCGCCGGCTTGCTGGCGCCCACCGACGATCTCAGCCGCCGCGCGCTGGATGGCTTGCTGGCGACCGACATCGCCACGGCGCAAGAGGTGCTCGGCAAAGTGGGACGCATCGACCGCATCGACCTGATCGCGCCGCCGGGGGCGGAAGGAGAGGCCGTGCTGCAGCGCATTGCGGCGCTTTTGCCACCCGGCGCGCGCATCGATCCAACCGCCGCGCGCGCCGGCGCCGTCAGCGAGATGACCGCAGCCTTCCAACTCAATCTGACGGCGCTGAGTCTGCTGGCGCTGGTCGTCGGCATGTTTCTGATCTACAACACCGTCACCTTCAGCGTCGTGCAGCGGCGTCCCGTGCTCGGCAGCCTGCGCGCGCTGGGCATGACGCGCGGCGAAATCTTCGCCATGATCCTGCTGGAGGCGATGCTCCTCGGCGCGCTAGGTACGCTGCTGGGGCTAGGGTTGGGTGTGCTCCTCGGTCGCGGCGCCGTGCAATTGGTGACGCAGACCGTCAACGACTTGTTCTTCGTGGTGTCGGTGCGCGAGATCGAGATTCCGACCTTCACACTGGTCAAAGGCGCCGTGATCGGGTTAGCTGCCGCTGCCATCGGCGCGGCTTTCCCGGCGTGGGAGGCGACGAGTGTGCCGCCTGCCGGCGCGCTCAAACGCAGCAACGTCGAGGAACGCACGCGGCGCGTGTTGCCCTGGCTCTCGCTGGCGGGCGTTGCTTTTCTGGCGCTTGGCGCCGCGCTGATGCTGCCGGAGTGGAATCTGATCATCACCTTTGCCGGTCTCTTTGCCGTTGTCATCGGCGTGGCGCTGTTGACGCCCATGCTCACCCTGTGGAGCATGGCGCTGGTCGAGCGGCTGGTGCGCGGGCGCAGTGTGATCATGCGCATGGCGCCGCGCACGGTGACGCGCTCGCTCAGCCGCATCGCCGTCGCCGTCGCCGCGTTGATGGTCGCCGTCAGCGTGATCATCGGCGTCGGCGTGATGATCGGCAGCTTCCGCCAGACGGTTGTGCTCTGGCTGGACGACGTGCTCCAGGCAGACATCTTTATCTCGCCGCCCAGTCTGGTTTCCAACACCGTCGAAACGACGCTCGACCCGGCGCTGCTGGAACGGTTGACGAGCTTTCCTGGCATTGACGGCGCGGCCACCACGCGCGGGGTCGATGTCGTGGCCAGCGTTGGCCCGGACGGGCAGATTGCACCGATTCGGCTGGTGGCGTTAAGCCGGGATCTTTCCGGCCCTGACCGGCGCTATCGCAGCGCGGTGGGCGACTGGCAGCAAACCTGGCAGGCCGTGCGCGATGGCGGCATCCTGGTCAACGAGCCGATGGCGAACCGGCTGGGGCTACGCGTGGGCGACGCGCTGCGCATCCAGACCGATCGTGGCGAACAGGCGTTCCCGATTGTGGGCATTACCGTCGATTTCGACGTGCGTTCCGTAGTCTTCATCGACGACGCTGTTTATCGCCGGTGGTACGACGACGACCGCATTTCCGCCATTGCACTTTTTGTGGCGCCCGGGGTCGATGTCGATGCCAAGGTGCAGGAACTGCGGGCGGCGCTGGCAGGTGACCAAGAGTTGCTGGTGCGCTCCAATCGCGGCACGCGCGAGAATGCCCTGGTCGTCTTCGACCGCACCTTTACGATCACGGTGGCGCTGCAACTGCTGGCGACCATCGTGGCCTTCATCGGCATCCTGAGCACGCTAATGAGCCTGCAATTCGAGCGCGCCCGCGAGATCGGCGTGCTGCGCGCCACCGGCATGACGCGGCGGCAACTCTGGCGTCTCTCGCTGTTGGAGACAGGCTTGATCGGCGCCGTCTCCGGGCTGTTGGCGATGCCCACCGGCTACCTGCTGGCAGTGATCTTGATCTACATCATCAACCTGCGCTCCTTTGGCTGGACATTGGAGATGTTGCTCGATCCGCTGGAATTTGTACGCGCCTTCCTGGTGGCGTTGACGGCGGCGCTGCTGGCTGGCGTCTACCCGGCGTGGAAGATCGGCAACACGCCGCCAGCGATTGCAGTGCGTTCAGAATAGGGCGCTTGTCAAGGGCTGGCGACGGCAGGAACCCGCACCGCAGATCTGTGCAAAGGCGTCGGGGGTGTATTTCAGGTTGCCCCCAATATGAAATAGACCCGGCGTCGGGATCATGTTGACGCCAGCGCGCCATCCCTGAGAGACTGTTTGCAAAGTCACCTGATTTGATGCAGAGTGTAACAGACGGCTCGCCGTCTGTTACACTCTGCATCA
>DGFH01000350.1:886-3046 GCA_002391565.1 Anaerolineales bacterium UBA3905 | reverse complement strand
GCCGCAGCAAGATAATGTAAGTGATGGCGGCGACGTAGCCCGGCAGCGCCAGCGGCAGCGCCAGCAGCACGCGCCAGACGCCACGCCCCGGCAGGTCGCTACGTTCGACCAGCCACGCCGCCCCGATGCCGACCAGCAGCGTAAAGCCGATCACACCGGCGAGCAGGAGCGCCGTCTGCACCAGCAAGTCGGGCATCTGCCCCACCCACAGCCGCGACCATGTCGCGGCGTCGGCGCTGACGGCGCGTATGACGATGTAAATGAGCGGCACGACGGCCAGTAAGCTGACCAGCAAGGCAAAGAGCGCCAGCGGCCAGGGAATTTTTCCTCGCATTGTAGTCACAATGGCAAGAACTGAACACTATCGGCAAAGTCGTCTGGCTCACCAACCTGCGCGATCATCTCCAGGTCATGGATGTAGCAGGCGCCGATTGAAATGCGCCGTTGATGAGCATAGATGACTCCAGAGAAGCGCCGACCCGCCTCTTGTCGTTGTCTTGCCACTCCAGGCAGGTCATCATCACGCGTGAATAGCACAGCAAGAGTCAAATCCTTCGGGCATCGGATTGTACCACAATCATGGGTGAGCCCAAGACAAACCTGAGTGGAGAGAACGTCCAATCTTTGCCCTCTCCACATAGGTCATCAATCGGTTGAGTCAGCTTCGGGAGCGTGATCTCTCACGGCAGCCCCGCCGCCTGCGCCGCCTGTTGCGTCGGCTCCAGTTCCTCCCACAACGTCTTGAGCGACACGTCAGCGAGCTTGAAGTCGCTCAGCGGCGGCACGCCTTCGGCAGTCGCCACTCCAGGCGTGACCGGGTACTCAAAGTTGAGGTCGGCGTAAACTTTTTGTCCTTCCGGTGAGAGCATCCAGTCGATGAAGAGCCGCGCCAGCTCAGGATGTTTGGCGCCCTGGACGATGCCGGCGTTGGTGGAATTGACGATCAGCCCCATTTCGCCCTCTCCCTGGTCAGGATAGACGACGCCGACCGGCGCGCCTTCAGCTTTGGAGAGGTGATAGTAGTAGTGGTTGACCAGCCCCAGCTTGAGCTCACCGGCGCCGACCGCCTTGCGCACGTCGGTGTGGCCGCCGAACCACTGGGTGTCATTGGCGACCAGTCCTTGCACAAAGGCGATCATTGTCTCCTCGCCGAGGAGATGGCGCATCGCCACGAGTTGCGCCACCATGGCGCCGTTGCGGCTGTCAGCCGCGCCGATCTGCCCTCGCCATTGCGGATCGGTCAGATCCATCATCGTCTTGGGCGCTGCTTCTGGCGCCACCAGGTCGGTGTTGTACATGATCACGCGCGGGCGCAGCGTCAACGCCACCCAACTGCCGTCGTCAGCGCGATAGCTTGTCGGCACGGTGGCGACGGTGGACGAATCATTGGGGGCAAAGATTCCTTGCTCTGCCAGACTTGCCATCGTTAGTGTGTCGCTATTGACGAGCAGATCGGCTTGCGGGTTGGCGCGTTCTTCCAGCAGCTTGGCCGCCAGCTCGCCGTTGCTGCCGGTGAGCATCGTCACTTTGACATCAGGATAGAACTGATTGAAGGCCTCGATCACCGGCTTGAAGAGCGATTCAGCGCGCGAGGTGTAGACGATCAACTCGCCCGCAGTGGTGGCTTCGGTTGCGACAGAAGCTTCCTCTGCTGGCGCCGGGGTGGAGGCTGGCGTCGCCGGCGCGGCGCAGGCAGCAAACACCGCCATGAGCACCAGCATGGATAAGGCAATATACAGCGAATGATTGAACTTCATCTAGACTCCCTCTACAGCGAATACATCTGAAAATGATAGGTTTGTGACTGTCAACGAAATTTCATTCAACGTTGAACAGGCAGTGTAAGAGTAGGGCGACAGCCAGTGGTGTTATGAAGGGAATCTTACAATTTGAAATGCGGCGAACGTTGCTGGCGCGGTTTAGTATGCTTAATGAAAGATATTTAGCGAGGTGAAGCAATCAGCCTGGTTGGCGCTTTACGGTGATGTGACTCAGGAATGCAACATCCCTTTGGGCTGCCGCCTGGGAAATTCTTCTTTTTCTGACGCAAAGCTACATAGAAAACGTATCGAACAGCCTACTCTGTGTCTGTCGTGTGGCGCAATGCCTTGTTCAGGCTGCGTCGTTTCTTTTCGGCCAGCCGTCGTTCGCGTGCGGCCG
>DGFH01000350.1:0-644 GCA_002391565.1 Anaerolineales bacterium UBA3905 | reverse complement strand
CGGTTTTGTTCCTGGCTGCGCGCCTGTTGCGCCTTGATCACGATGACGCCCCCCGGCGTGATGCGGTGATCGCGCAGCCGTAACAACCGCGCTTTGTAGACATCTGGCAATGACGAGGCGGCGATGTCGAAGCGCAGGTGTACGGCGCTGGCGACCTTGTTGACATTTTGCCCGCCCGCGCCCTGGGCGCGCACCGCCTCCCACGTGATCTCGTCAAGCGGCACAGCCAGAGTGTCGGTGATCGCAAGCGTGTCCATAGGCAATCAAGTTTCTGGGGCAATAGCACGCGGATGACGCGGATTGAGCGGATTTGACTTGATCCGCGCCTGTCCGCTCAATCCGCGTCATCCGCGTTCCATCAGTTCAGGTCGATAGGGCGCTTCCGTGTCGATGTCGCCCACAAAGTCGGGCAGGCCAGTGTGACCGAGCATCTGGCGGATTGCCATGCTTTCGCCAATGTGATACCAGTAATGGTCGATCACGCGTAGCATCAATGAACCATAGGTGGTGGTGATGCCCCACCCCGGCACGACGAATGCTTCGGTCAGTTTCGTGGTGGTGACAGCGTCCAGCCAAAGGTTGGTTGCAGCGGTGACTTCGCGCCACGTCTGCAGGATCGCGTCCAGCGGCGGCGTCGTGGCGGG
>DGFH01000064.1 GCA_002391565.1 Anaerolineales bacterium UBA3905 | reverse complement strand
AGATGTGTATAAGAGACAGGAGCAGGCGCGGCAGGCGCGTATCTACGCGGCGCGCCTGATCGAGATGAACAAGGAAATGCTCGCCAGCCACGAGCAGCAGCGCCGCTTCTACGCCCACAACTATCCCGACGTGAACGCCGCCTTCCAGCTTGCCGAGACGGCGCTGGCCGAGGCCAGGAACCAGACCCATCCGCTGCGTTCGCAGGCGCGGCTGTGGGAGCGGCGCACCGAGGACGGCGACTTTGGCGTGCTGCGGCTGGGGATGGGCACGCTGCCTTCGACGGTGGTCTACACCGTGCAGGACGCCGACCCCTTCACCGACGACCCGCAGTTGCGTGCGGCGATGAAGCTGGCCGACGACTCGCACTTCGTCGCCGACATTCCCGTGATCCTGACACTGCGCCAGCCGCCGGAGGAGCGCAAGGATGAGGCGCCGGACGAGCGTGAGGAGGAGGCGCAGGCCAAGGCGCAGCAGGTCGTGCGCACGCCCTACGCCCACGCGCTGGCGCTGGCCGGCGAACGCGCCGCGGTCTACGGCTATGCCCGCGCACTGCTGGCGCACTTCACCGTCTTTCATTCGCCGCTCGATGTACACATCTACGGCGTGGCGCAGAAGGACGTCGAGTGGCGTTGGGCGCTGGCCTTGCCGCACAGCCAGGGCGAACACAACGCGCAGTGGTGCTTCCTAGACGCGCCGCCCGACGACGAAGACGAGGTCGTGAGCGAGGACGAGGAGGAGACGCCCTACACGCGCTTCCTCGAAGGCATCCGCCGCACGCTGGCGCAGCGCAAGCTGCAACTGGAAGAGCGCGACGACAACAGCCAGGGCGGCCTCTCCAACCAGGCGGTCACACTGCCTTTCCTGCTGCTGGTCGTCGATTTGATGGACGCCGCCTACGCCGCCGACTCGCCGCTCCGCGAGATCGAGACCGACTCGGCGCTGTCGTTGCTGCTGGAGAATGGTGGGCAGCTGGGTGCGGCGGTCATCTTCCTCACGCCCAACCGCAGCAAGGCGCCCAGCCAGTGCGAAGCCGTCATCGAGGTCGAGCGCACGACGCCGCCCTCAAACCGCAAGGTCAACGGCGTGCTGAACTTCCGCTATGCCGAGGTGGGTGTCAACAGCGTGCGCTATCTGGGCGGCGCCGACACGGTCGAGCGCCTGCAAGACGTCGGCAAGCTGGCGCAGCGGCTGGCCGAATGTAGCATCCGCCGCAGCGCCGGCGCCGACATCGCCGCGTCCGTGCCCTTCCTGGAACTGATGAACTACCGCACGTTGCAGGCTGTGCAGGCGGGCGTTGTCCCCAAGTGGCAGGAGAGCATCACGCCCGTGCGCGCCAACTGGCTGCGCACCAAGATCGGCAAGCTGGCGGGCAACAAGCCGCGTACGCTGGTCTTTTCGGCCAAGCGCGACGGCGTGCATGGTATGGTGGCCGGCTCCACCGGTTCCGGCAAATCGGAGTTGCTGATCTCGCTGCTCATGGGGCTGGCGATCCAGTACGACCCGACCGTCGTCAACTTTGTGTTGGTGGACTACAAGGGGGGCAGCGCATTCGACGCCTTCCGCGATCTGCCGCACTGCGTCGATCTGGTGACGAATCTCAACGCCAACGCCGTGACGCGCATGTTCACCGCCATCAACTCCGAACTCAAACGGCGGCAGGCGCTCAACACTGAGACCGGCACGAAGGACATCCTCGAATACCGGCAGAAGGGCTTGCACGTGACCTGGCCCGACGGCAGCCCTGGTCGCCCCTACCCATTTCTCTTTATCGTCATCGACGAGTTCGCCGAGATGATCGCTGACCGCACCGAGTTTCGCGGTGAGTTGGAGAGCATCACGCGCGTGGGCCGTGCGCAGGGCGTCCACTTGCTCTTGGCGGCGCAGCGTCCCACCGGCGTCACCGAACAGATGCGCTCCAACATCAAGTACCGCATCTGCCTGCGCGTGGAGACGCCCGCCGAGAGCCGCGAGTTGCTGCGCCGGCCCGACGCCGCCTTCCTCCCCGGCGGGCTGCCCGGGCGCGGCTTTCTGCAAGTCGGCAATGACGAAGTGGAGATGATCCAGGTCGCCTACGCCGGCGGCGCGTACCGCGACCCGGCGCCGGTGCTCTGGCCGGATCGCAAACAGGACGACCTGCTCCGTGCGTTTCGCGAGGCGCCTGAACTTTACCGCGTGCTGATCAAGGCGCTCGCCAAAGTCGCGCGCGAACAGGGACGCCCGCGCCAGCGCGCGCCCTGGCCCGACTTCCTGCCCGAATCGATTTCACTGACGCAGGTGTTGGTCGCCAACGACGACAAGACGCCCGCTATTACCTCCTGGCACTATTTGGAAAACGCCGACCAGATTCTGTGCGGGCAGCCGGCGGAGCACACGCTCTCGCTCAACCCGGCGCTCAACAAGTGGCTCAACGGCGAGGAGGGCTGGATCGAGCAGCCGGACTGGGAGCAGTATGCGCTGCGCCCGGTGGTGGGGTTGGTCGATGACCCCTTTGCCGCCCGCCAGATTCCGCTCGTCATCGACTTGCCGCAGGGTCACGCCGTGCTGATCGGCGGCTCCGGCTGGGGAAAAACCGTTTTCGTGCGCACACTGGCTGTCAGCCTGGCGGCTAACCACACGCCCGACCACGTCCATCTCTACGTGCTCGATCTGGGCGGGCGCAATCTGGCGGCGTTGGCAGCGCTGCCGCACGTCGGCTCGGTCATTTCCACCGACGACGAAGGGTACGAGGAGCGTGTGGCCCAGCTTTTCCGCGACATTGGCGAAATCGTCACCCGGCGCAAGGACAAGCTGGCGGCCGCCAACCTCACCTCACTGCACGACTATAACCGGCTTCACCCCGATGACCCGCAGCCGGCGTTGGTGATCGTGATCGATAATTTCGTCGAGTTCCGCGAGACCTTCGACAAGGGCAACGACGAGATCGAAGATGTCTTCGACCAATTCGTCGACCTGGCGCGGCGAGCGCGTCCCAACGGCGTACACTTCGTCGTCACGGCGCATACCTCCGGCGCGATCCCGCAGCAGGTCTTCAATCTCTTTAGCGAGCGGCTCGTGCTGCGGCTGAACGACCCCAGTGAGTACCGCGCCATCGTGCCCGGCGCGCCGGAGCCGCTGCCGCCGATCGCCGGGCGCGGCTATGTCAAGATCGGCGCGCAGGCGCTCACCTTCCAGATCGCACAGCCCTTCGACCTGGAGCGCACCGGCGTCACCGAGGCCGAAGAGTTGGCAATCGTGGGGCGGCAGATGCACGCGTATATGGCAGGCGCCGGCCATCCCTTTGCGCTTCCGATTCGCATCGACCCGCTGCCGACGGCGCTGCTCTTCAAGCGGCTGTTGGCGCGGCTGTGGAAGCTGGACGAGAGCCAGCACCTCCTCGACCAGATTCGCGACCACACGGCGCAGCAATGGCAGAACTCCCTGGCGGCTGACCGCGCCGACTGGCCCGCCGTGCCGCTGGGCGTGGTCTCCGGCAACCGCCCGCGAACACTCTACCTGGAAGCCAAGCGCGACGGCGTGCACGGCCTGCTGGCCGGCGGCACCGGTTCCGGCAAATCTGAGCTGCTGATGACGCTCATCGTCGGCTTTGCGCTGCACTACGATCCGAGCGTGCTCAACTTTGTGTTGGTGGATTTCAAGGGCGGCGGCGCCTTCCGCCCCTTCGAGAAGATGCCGCACGTCGTCGATGTCGTGACCAACCTCCACGCCGCCGGGGTGCAGCGCATGTTCACGGCGATCAACGCCGAGCTACAGCGGCGGCAGGAACTCAACACGCGCACGCGCACCAAGGACATCGTCGAGTACCGCGCCAAGGGCTTCCACCTGCACGGGCCGGATGGCGCGCCCGGCATTCCTTACCCGCATCTCTTTGTGATCATCGACGAGTATGCCGAAATGATCGCCGGCAACCCGGAGTTCAAGGACGCGCTCGATTCGATCACGCGCACCGGACGCGCCCAGGGCGTGCATCTGCTGCTGGCCGCGCAGCGCCCTATCGGCGTTACCGACCAGATGCGCGCCAACATCAAGTACCGCATCTGTCTGCGCGTCGAGGAGACGGACACCAGCCGCGAGATGCTGCGCCGCCCCGACGCCGCCTTCTTGCCCAACGGGATGCCCGGGCGCGGCTATCTGCAGATCGGCAACGACACGATCGAGTTGATCCAGGTGGCGTACACCGGCGACGACTACACCGACCCACCCTACGACGAAATCCGCGAAGGGGCACGCCAGCCCAAGTTTTACGATGTTGTGGTCGATTTGGCGCAGGCGCTGCTGGTGGGTGAACGCCCGCGGCGACCGTGGCCGCCGCCGCTGCCCGCTAGTTGGCGGCTGGTTGACCCGCTGATCATCGAATACTGGGGCGCCGAGGAGCAGCGTCAGGTGACCCTAGGGCAGCGCGCGATCGCCTCGCTCAACCCCTTCCTCGCCGATTGGCTGGCGGGGCGCGGATCGTGGCCGGGTATCGACTGGCGCACGCAGGCGATGCGCGCCGTTGTTGGGTTGGTGGACGACCCGCTGCGGGCGCGCCAGTTGCCGCTGATCGTCGATCTCTCACGCGGCCATGCTGTGCTCTTCGGCGCGTCCGGCTACGGCAAGACGTCCTTCCTGCGCACACTGGTCGCCAGTCTGGCCGCCACGCACACACCGGCCGAGTTCCAGACGCACATCCTCGACCTGGGTGGACGCTCATTGGAGGTGCTCAAGGAGCTGCCGCACGTCGGCTCGATCATCATGCCCGACGAGCGCGGCTACGAAGAGCGCGTCGATCAACTGCTGCGCGAGTTGGACAACATCTTGGAGGAGCGCAAGAAGCTCTTTGGCGCCGCCGGCGTCTCCACCCTATTCGAGTACAACGCCGCCACGCCCGCCAGCCAACTCCCCGCGATCCTGGTCGCCATCGACAACTTCAGCGTCTTCATCGAGACCTTTGGTGGCAAGGGCGGCGTTGACGACGCCGACGCGCTGCTCGGCAAGTTCATCGCGCTGGTGCGGCAGGCCAAGGCGTATGGCATTCATTGCGTCATCACGATCGGCCGGCTGGGTGCGCTGCCCACGCCGATCTACAGCCTCTTCACCGAACGGCTGACGCTGCGCCTGGCCGAAGCCGACGACTATCGCGCCATCGTCGGCGGGCCGGTGCCCGCCTTCGAGGAGACGCCCGGACGCGGCTACGTCAAGGTCGGCCGCGACCCGTTGGAGTTCCAGGTCGCGCTGGCGATCAGCCCATTGTCGGGACAGGAGAAGGCGCCCAACGAGGCCGACACGATCCGGGCGTTGGGGCGCGCGATGCATGCCCAACTGCCGGCGGCGTGGCAGGAAAAGCTGCCCTTCCGCATCGAGGCGCTGCCCAAAACCTCGGACTATCGCCAGGTGTTGAGCAGTCTGCTCAAGCTGCCCGCTAACGGCGCGTTTGTCGGTGGGCTGGCCGCAGCGATGCGCCGGCAGTGGCAGGCATCGACTGCCGCTGACACTGCCGATTGGCTGCAATTTGTGCTCGGCATCACTGCGGGCAACCGGCCGCGCACGCTGCACCTGGAAGCCAAGCGCGACGGCGTCCACGGCTTGATCGCAGGCGGCACCGGCTCCGGCAAGTCCGAACTGCTGATGACGATGATCGTCGGCATGGCCGTCAACTACGACCCGTCGATCCTCAATTTGGTGCTGGTGGACTACAAGGGCGGTGGTGCGTTCAAACCCTTCGAGGGGCTGCCGCACGTGGTCGATATTGTGACCAACCTCAACAAGGCGGCCGTCCATCGCATGTTCACCGCCATCGGCGCCGAGATTCGCCGCCGCCAGCAGCTCAACGCCGACACAAACACCAAGGACATCATCGACTACCGCCGGCATGGACTGCATCTCACGCGCGCACCCTTCCCGCACCTCTTCATCATCATCGACGAGTACGCCGAGATGATCGACGACAACCCGGAGTACAAGGCCGAATTGGAGAGCATCACGCGCGTCGGGCGCTCGATCGGTGTCAACCTCATCCTGGCGTCGCAGCGGCCCAAGGGCGTCACCGACCAGATGCGCGCCAACATCAAGCTGCGCATCTGTTTGCGCGTGGAGGAGATGGACACCAGCCGTGAGATGCTGCGCCGCCCCGACGCCGCACTGCTGCCCAACGGCCAGCCGGGGCGCGGCTATCTCCAGGTCGGCAACGAAAACATCGAGATGATCCAGGTCTCCTATACTGGCGACCCGCAGCCCGACGACCGCCCGCCGGCCGTGCTCTGGCCCGCCCGCCCGCTGATGCCGCCTACCCTCGCCGCTGAGGAGGCGCCCAAGTTCTACGACACCGTCGTCCACCTGGCACGCGAGCTGACGCACGACACGCCCGCGCCCAAGCCGTGGCCCGGCTTCCTGCCCGCCAGCTTCAGCCTGGAAACGCTGCTGTACGATGGCAAAGGCGGCGCGCCGCGCAATCTGGTCGCCGCGATTGCGCACTGGACCAACGACGAGACCGCCGACCTCTGGCCCGGCATCGACTGGACGCAGGACGCACTGCGCGCCACCGTCGGCCTCGTCGATGACCCGGAGGAGGCCAGCCAGACGCCGCTCACCTTCGACCTGAGCCGCGCCCATCTGTCGATCTTTGGCGACCCGGCCTCGGGGAAGACCAATCTGCTGCGCACGCTGATCCTGTCATTAGCCGCCACCCACGCCCCCGACGAACTGCACGTCTACGTCGTCGATCTGGGCGGGCGCAACTTCCGCGCGCTGGAAGGTCTGCCCCACGTCGGCACAGTAATCTATACCGACGAGGAAGCCTACGACGAACGCTTTGGCCGTCTGCTCGACATGCTCGACCGCACGATTGCCCAGCGCCAGACCCTACTCGCCGAGGCCGGCGTCAGCACGCTCTACGAGTACAACAGCCTGCCGCAGACCGCGGCGCGACTGCCCGCGATCCTGGCCGTAATCGACAACTTCTCCGAGTTGTGGGACAGCCAGCAGTTGTTGGTCGAGAACACGCTGGCGCCGTTGATCCGTCGCGCGCTGGCGGCCGGCGTCACCTTTGTCGTGGCGAGCAGCGGCGGCAGCATGGCGAGTAAGGTGGGCAGTCTCTTTGGCGAACGCCTCACCCTGCGCCAGTCCAACCCGGATCGCTACCTCGATCTGGTCGGGCGCGGCGCCATCGATTTTGGCGCGATCCCAGGGCGCGGCTACGTGCGCCGCGGCCAGCGCCCGCTGATGTTCCACGCCGCGCGCCCCGCTGGGTTGCTCGACGTGACGCAGCCCTTCGACGCCTTTGCCGAGAGCGCCGAGCTGCAGCGCATCGTCGCCACGATGACTATTCACGCCGCCGCACGCCATCCGGCGCCCCCCGACCCGATCCGCATCTTGCCTGAATTGGTGCCGCTGCAGACGATGCTGGACGCCGCGCCCCCGCCGGCCGTCGACGCTATCGCCACGGTTTTGGGCGAGGATGGCGCACTACAGCCCGCGCTGATCGACCTGAGCCGGATGGGGCCGCACTTCACCATCGTCGGTCCGCCCTTCTCCGGCAAGACGACGGTGCTCTACAACTGGATCATCGCGCTGGCGCTGCGCTATCCGCCGGCGCGCGCACCGATGATCCTGGTCGATACGCAGCGTCGCCTCTTCGACTACGGTGGGCGTCACAAGCTGACCGAGCTGCCCCACGTGCTGGCGACCATCGACGAGATCGATGAGTTGGTCGAACTGTTGCCCAGCCTGCGCAGTGCGTGTGCAGCGCTGGCCGAAGCCGACCCGCCGCGCGAGTTGTTCATCTTCATTGACAACTTCGACGACTTTGGCGACGAGTTGGTCAACAAACGCCAACTCGATCAAGAACTGGCGCAACTGGCGCGGCGCGCCGGGCGCGACGGGCTGCATTTTATCATTGCCGGCTCGACCGAACTGACCAGCATCACGGCCGATCTGCGCCGCCGCGTACAGGCTTCCAACTACGGGCTGGGGCTGCGCATCGGCCAGGCGCTCGACACGCTGCGCGTCAACAAACGGCCCGCCGGGATGCAGGACAAGGAACTCAACCTCGGGCGCGGGTACATCGTCAAGGCCGGTGCGGCGACGCTGCTTCAGGTGGCGACCCCCTACACCGACCAGGAGACCGAAACGCCGCAGCCGACCGGACTTGCGGTCACACCGGCGCAGGCGCTCGACGGCTGGGTGGAACGTATCCTGACGCAGCACCCAGAGGAACGCGCGCAATGGGGCAAGCCAACCGCCGCTGCTGCTGCCGGCGCCACCGACGACGTCGCGCCGGATCGCCAATTCGACCTGCGCACGCTGCAGTTGATCGAACTGCTGCGACGCATTGCGCATAAGCGTAAGCTGGCCGACCCCGCGACACTGCTCGAATCATCGCCGCGCACCGTGCTCTTGACGCTTGTCAGAAAAGCGCTCGATGAAGACCTGAGTCATGTGGGCGGGCTGGCGATGTTCGGTGGCAACCTGAGCGAAGAAGACATTATTCGCAGCGCCGATGGCCAGTTCCCGGAAATCATCATCGAACCTGAAGCAGGCAAGGGCGCCGCCAACACGGAGGGAGAAGCATAAGCAATGGGTGCAGGCAAAGACCGCCTCGATCTCACCATCGACGTCCTGGAACTGCCGGCGCAGCACGCCGCGGCGCTGTGGACACTCGCCCCGCAGGAGTTGATCGCCGCCACACTGCAGGAGTTCCGCGAACTAGAACAGCTTGGCATCGACCCTGGCGACTATCAATTGCTCGACGCCCAAAGCGGCGCACCCCTCGACGAGAAGCCACTGGACGACTTGTTTGCCAAAGACGCCAAAGACATTCATCTGAAATTGGTGGAGAAGCCCGTCCCTGTCCCGCGCGGTGCGCAGTCGGCCCCGGAGCCGCTCTACCTGCGTGAGCAAGCGACCGGGCGCGTCTACCGGCTTGGCTGGCTGCCCGCCATCATCGGGCGCCCGGATCGCAACCTGCCCGACAATCATCTCCTGGCGGTCAACCTGGAAGCGCTGCCGACCGGGCTGCGCGTCTCGCGGCGGCACGTCAGGCTCAGCGAGCAGGGCGGGCAGTACTTTGTCCAGCGCATGTCGGGCAACCCGACCGTGCTGCGCCGCACCACCGGCGAAACGATCAACCTGCTCGATGCCAGCCGCATGCCCATCGATAGCGGCGATCTGATTGTGTTGGAGCGCAGCCAGATCACACTGAAGTTTTTGATTCGGCGCGCGGCGTCGCTTGCCCCCGAGCCACAGAGCGGCGAAGAGGCGACTACTGGCGTCGACAATGAAGAAGCGTAGAACTGAGCGTAATCGCTTTCCCAGAAGTTGTTGGCTTCCGGGAAGATTCTGCAGGAAACGGAGGAGCGTATGGTAGACGAAATTCGCGCAGATTATGAGGCGCTGGCGCAAGTCGCCGCCCGCTTCAATAGCCGCGCCGAGGCAACGACTGAAATGCTGACTAGTGTCCAGACGGCCTTCACGCCCCTGGAACAAGGCAGTTGGATCGGTGAGAGCGCCGAAGCCTTCTTTGTCGAGATGGAGGAAGACGTAATCCCGGCCGTCAACCGCCTAATTGCCGCGCTGACGATGGCAGGTGAGATCACCGGTGAGGCAGCGCAGACGATGCAGCAGGCGGATCAGGAAGCCGCCACACCCTTCCAGGAAGAGGAACAGGGTGGTGGCGGCTCTAGTGGTGGCTCAGGTGGAGGCAGCGGCGGCGGTTTGGGTGGTGGTGAGCCTGTTGCCACAGCGGCTGAGGCGATGAGCGACGCTAGCCCCGGTGGAGGCGCCGGCGGCGGTTTAGGTGACTTCGGCGGCGCTGACTTTGGCAGTGGCTTCGGCGGTGGACTTAGGTTCGGCGGCGCCTACGGCATTGGCGATGCTGGCGCCAATGCCGTAGGCGAAGTTGCAGGAGCACCGGTGCGTTTTCGCTATCAGGCCACGCCCGGCAGTGGCGTCAATGCGACCGAAAGTGGTTTCAGCCGTCCCGCCACCGGCGCAGCTATGGCAGCAGCAGGTGCAAAGCAGGGCGGCATGGGAGCGCTGGTCAGCTTGCTGGCGACCAGCCCCTTCCTGGCGACGATGCTCGGCAAGTTTGGCAAGAAGCGCGGGGAGGAATAGCCGATGCCTATGGCGCCTTTTTCTGTTGTACTTTCCCATGCCGAGCTGGCATACCTGCTGTCGCTTTTGGGCGCTGCACCGCTGATGGGCGTCGACCACAATCCCTTCGATGGCTTCAACGCCAAGGAGATCGCAGTGGCGCACGCCACTGCGCGTGACGCGTTACGCGCTCGTGACCTGCTGCGCCTCGACGCCGAAGGCCATCAGCTGGTCAATAACGACCTGCTACACTTATTGGAGATCTATACCCGCCCTGACCTGCTCATCACGGCATATCGTTATACAACGGAGGAAGACCTACCATTGGCCTGGTTCGCCTATCGACGCAATAGCGGCGCCGCAATCCATACGCGCCCGGGCGATCTCCTTCATGCGTTTATGCGCGCGCCGGACGCACCGTTTGTAGCAGAGGCGCTGGCAGACTTCTGCGCGAGCGACGTCACAGTATCACTGCCTGCCAGCGCACCGTTGACGCTTCCTGGCGACGTTATGGCCACAGCGCGCGCCTATGCCGACGCCGGACAGGCCGACCAGGTTGCTCAGGTGCTGCGCACCGCCGGCCTCGACGATGTTGCGGCGACAGCGCTGGCGGCAGAGTTGAACCACCCGGTGGCTGTGACGGCGATTACCTTTGTCGCAACTGGCGATAACACAAGCGCGCGCCGCCGCGATGCGACCTACTGGCAGAGCACACCGCCCGCTGCCCGGCTTATCGTCTATACGGAGACTGGTGCAGTGCAGATTTCCAGTGGCGGCGTAGCTGAGTTCCTGGCAATTTTTAACGAAATGGTGTGAGACAAGATGCGACGCGTGTGGTTAATGTGGCTGACGATTGGTGTACTGGGGACGGTGCTGTTGGCGGCGCCCGGTGTGCTGTGGGCGCAGAATACCGGCAGCCCCATCCAGGCCTTTATCATACCGCCAGTGATGACAAACGACAACGATTCGACGTTGGGTGTCACGGTATCATTCCGCCTGCTCGACGCCGAGGGCAACAGCGTCGGCAACGTGCGCATTACTGACCTGAAGTTGAAACTGCACGATATGCCGCCGGGCGCCATCGATTTTGGCGTTCTCACGCAGCCAGTTGAGCGGATCACTTCGCCAATCTACGTCACGATTTTGATTGACACCAGCGGCAGCATGGACACGGAACTGCCTGATGTACGCTCTGCGGCGCTCACCACCATCGAGCAAGCGCCAGACAACGTCATGTTCCGTGTTGTCACTTTTAGCGGGCAGTATGGCGACCCGCAACGGCGAATCTGGCAAGACTTTACTGGAGATCGCAACCGGCTCCGTGCTGCAATCGATAGCATCACCGAGGTTCTGGGGGGCACCTGCTACTACGATGCCATCTACAATGAGCTTGACAGTCTGGCAAGCGCTGGCGTTACGTCCAATGCGCCCGTACGTCGGGCTCTAATGGCCTTCACCGATGGGCGAGACATGGTCGATCGGGAGGATGTACCTTGCAGCAGTCACTCACTGGAAGAGGTTATCCCTGTCTCTTATACACATCT
>DGFH01000172.1:8551-8793 GCA_002391565.1 Anaerolineales bacterium UBA3905 | reverse complement strand
GCGAGCGCACAACGGCATGGGCGAGGTTTCGGCGTAGCGGCGGTTCGCAACCGCCGGTTCTCGGCGGCGTAACGGAGGCGGTCGGGCGAGCGCGCCGGTGAATCAATTCACCGGCTGAAAGCGCAAGTCCACTCAAGTGGACTGATGCGGCGGCGTCCAGTCGGCTTGAGCCGACTTCAGCTTTCAGCCTCGATTTGAATCGAAGGCTTCGTGATGGCAGGAATGGCGGCGCTGCGCCGGTG
>DGFH01000172.1:6703-8267 GCA_002391565.1 Anaerolineales bacterium UBA3905 | reverse complement strand
CCGGCTGAAAGCGCAAGTCCACTGAAGTGGACTGATGCGGCGGCGTCCAGTCGGCTTGAGCCGACTTCAGCTTTCAGCCTCGATTTGAACCGAAGGCTATGTTGGAGAGGAGGAATCCGATGAAATCGAATAGCACGACCACACACACGCTGACGCCAGGCTGGCGACGGGCTGCACCTGTGTTGCTGGTCTGGTTATTGACATTGCTGCGCGTGGCGACGCTGGTCTTGTTCCTGACGCAGCGCGGCGGCGCCATCCGCTGGCTGCTGGGCAAGGCGTTGACCTGCCTGACCGTGATCGTTATAGCGATCTTGCTGCTGGGCGGCGCGTTGCTGTGGGGGCTGTGGCAGTGGCTTGTGCTCTGAATGACGCCGCTGCCGACGCCGGGTCGCAGCGCCGCAGAGATGCGCAAAAGCAAAACAATCGGCGATGCAGGCGTTTCCATGCGCGGTCTTTGCGGCATTGCGCTTTTGCGTCGGCGACATGGATGGCAACAAAAAGGGAGTAAACAGTCATGCAGTCAAACGCAAGGGGGGAAGGTTTTTCTGCTCTGGCGCGTACAGCCGCGGCGTCGCTGGCGGAGGAGATGGGGCGGCCCGGCGATGCCAGCGCGGCTTTTGGGCGCAACGGATTGGGGGCGTGGGAGGCGGGCGGTTTCGGCAACGAAGACCATGAGTCGGTTGCGCCGTTGATCGTGTGCAGCCGCGCCGAATGGCTGCCGCGCCGCTTTTTAGCTGCGTTGCGGCGACAGCCGTTGCTGCCGGCGAGCGCAACGCTGGTGCGGCGCGAAGGTCTGTTTACGCTGGTGTGGCTGGCGCCCTGCGCGTGGACTGCCGACGAGCCTGCGCCGACCGACCAGAGCAGCGACGTCGACGATTGGGCGCGGCGCAATAACGGGGCGACGACTGAAACGATGTGGGAGAGCATGGCGCCCGACTTGGCGCAGGAGGACGATCCGTTTGCCCGCCTGCTGCCCACCTGGCGCACAGCGGCGTGTGCGCTGTTGCTGGCTTCCGCCGCCGATGGCTGGGGCGCCGCCGATGTGACGGCGTTTTTCCGGCTGCGTCATGTCGGTCCTCCGCTGATCCCCGTCGTGGTGTGCGAGACGGCGGCGGAGACCCAGGCAGCCGCAACCGCGGAGTTGCGCAATCGCCTGCATCACGCACTGGGTGTTGCACCGTCGATCATCGTCGCCGCAGCGGATCCCGTCGGCGCCGCCAATGACGGCAGCGATGACGCCAACGATGACGGCTATGCCCTGCTGCTGCGCCGCATCCTGGCGTATGCGCCGACGGCGGCAGGCGCGTTGGGCAGCGAGGCGCCCCGGTTGCGACGGCAGGCGGCGGCGACGACGATTCGCACAACGGCGTGGCTGACGGCGCTGGTCGGGCTGGAGCCGGCCCCGCTGGTTGATCTGCCGGTGCAACTGGTGATGCAGCGGCGCATGGCGCAAACGCTTGCCGCCATCTACGGACAACCGCCGCCTGGTCTGGTGAGCGGTGAAGGCGTGGGGCTGCTCAGTGCCGGGCTGGCGCTGCGCTACGCCACCCAGCAACTGGTGCGG
>DGFH01000172.1:5681-6492 GCA_002391565.1 Anaerolineales bacterium UBA3905 | reverse complement strand
GGCGCTGCGCTACGCCACCCAGCAACTGGTGCGGCTGGCGCCCGGCGTCGGCTGGCTGTTGAGCGGCGTGCTGAGCGGCGTGAGCACCTGGCTGTTGGGGCGCACGCTGCTGTTGCACTATAGCCGGGCGTTGCCCATGGCGGCGGTGGTTGAACGCACCGGCGCCCTTTGCCGGGCACGCGGCGCCGATCTCGTGAAGTGGGCGTTGACCAGCCTGCGCCGCGTGCGCGTGCCGCGCACGTTCAGGCGCCACCCTGCAGACGGGCGCCAGGCGGATGAACGCAGTCAGAACTTATACAAGTTTGCGTGTGGTGACACCTTCCCGGAAGCTCGCAGCTTCCGGGAAGGTTGTATGACCATCCGCTGTGTGGATGAACTGGATTCAAGCGGAGGGGCGCCGTGAAAGCGCTATGGCAGTGGCTACAGACCAGAGCGGGCATTGCGCCGCGCGACCAGGCGACGATGACGTGCTACGCGCCGCCCAAGACGCCGCAAACCGCATCGCCGCTGGACGTTGCCCGCAGCAATGCGATGGCGGTCGCGCCGCCGGTCACGCGGTCCCAGCCGCCGGAGCGCTTGTTCACGCACGCGGCGCTGCACCAGGCGTGGCGCGCCGTCAAACAGGCAAAGGGCGGCCCCGGCGTCGATGGCGTGACGATTGCCCAATTTGAAGCTCGGCTGGACGAGGAGCTGACGGCCCTGCAGAAGGAGCTGACGGCGGGTGTGTATCGCCCGCGCCCGCTGCGGCAGGTGTTGGTGCCCAAAGCCGGCGAAGGGATGCGCGGGCTGGCGATCTGGGCGCTGCGCGACC
>DGFH01000172.1:0-5519 GCA_002391565.1 Anaerolineales bacterium UBA3905 | reverse complement strand
CGGCAGGTGTTGGTGCCCAAAGCCGGCGAAGGGATGCGCGGGCTGGCGATCTGGGCGCTGCGCGACCGCGTGGCGCAGCGCGTGGTCTATGACCTGATCGCGCCGGTCTTTGAGCCGCACTTTCTGCCGTGCAGCTTTGGCTATCGCCCTGGGCTGGGAGTGGAACAGGCCGTGCAGCGGGTGATCGACCATCGCAACGCCAATCTACGCTGGGTGGTGGATGCCGACATCATGCACTGCTTCGATGCGATCGACAGTCGGCGTCTCTTTGGCATGGTGCGTCAGCGGGTGCGCGACCGGCTGGTGCTGCGCTATATCGAGCAGTGGCTGCAGGTGCAGTTGTTGAGCAGCCTGGACGGCAAGCCGCGTCGCGCCGGCGCCAGCCAGGGCAGCGTGCTTTCGCCGTTGCTGGCGAACATCTATCTGCACACCCTCGATCAGGCGCTGACTGCGCGCGGTCTGGCATTGGTGCGCTACGCCGACGATTTTGTGATCTGCTGCCGACGCCGCGCCGACGCGCAGTCTGCACGCTCGCAGGCGCAGGCTGCCTTGCGGCGGCTGGGGCTGGAATTGCACCCGCAGAAGACGCAGATCGTCCATTTCGACCAGGGCTTCGCCTGGCTGGGACATTTCTTTATCCGCAACGAGTGTCATCGATTGGCGGGAGGGTGAAATAGATTGTGTGGTGCGTGTTGCGTGGTGCGTGTTTCGTGGTGCGTGATCGGAGCAAGTCGCACGTAACACGCAATACGGAACACGCAACACTTAGCACGATTCACGATCGAAAGGTGAAAATCATGACAGTACTCTATGTGCGTGAACCAGGCGCAGTTGTCCGGCGGGAGGCGGAGCGGGTGGAGGTGACGCGCACCGACCCCAAGACGCGGCGAACCCAGGTGCTGAGCGCGCTGCCGATCCACGAGATCGAGCAGGTTGTGCTCTTTGGCAACGTCCAACTGACCACGCCGGCGGCGGCATTGCTGTTGCAGCACGAGATCGACGTCATCTTTCTCAGCCACAGCGGCGGCTATCGTGGGCGGCTGCAGAAGGATGGCTCGAAGCTGGCGCAATTGCGTCACAAGCAACTGCGCGCCGCGGACGACGCGCGCGCCGCCTTGCGCCTGGCGATTGCGATTGTGCAGGCGAAGCTCAATCACCAGCGCATCCTGCTCGAATTGCTAGGCGCCCAGGTTGATGCAAAGCTGGCGAAGTCGTTCACGGCGGCGGCGGCGGGCGTGGCGCAGATGAGGCGCAGTGTGAGCAGCGCGGCCACGCTCGACGCCGCGCGCGGTTTCGAGGGCAAGGGCAGCGCGCTCTATTTTGGCGCGCTGCGCGGTCTGCTGACGCCGGCATGGAGCTTTGAGGGGCGCAAGTATTATCCGCCGCCCGATCCCTTCAACGCACTGCTGAGTTTTGGCTATGCGCTGCTGCAAAAGGACATCGAAAGCACGGTGCAGCGCGTCGGGCTTGATCCTTATGTCGGTGCGCTGCACGCGCTGGAGGCAGGGCGCCCTTCGCTGGTGCTCGACCTGATGGAGGAGTTCCGCCCGTTGGTGGTCGATTACGCTATGCTCGACCTGGTGCTGCGCGGCAAAATTGCGCCGCAGGAATTCACCTTCACGGGCCGCAGCGAACGCCCGGTCGAGATCGGCGAGCGGTTGATGCCGCGCGTGGTGGAAGCCTACGAGACGCGCGCCGACGATGTGGTGGCGCACAAGCCGAGCGGGGCGCGCCAGCGACTGCGCTATTGCTACGAGCTGCAGACGCGCGCCTACGCACGCGTGGTCAACGGCGAGCAGACAACGTTTGTGGGGGTGCTGGCATGAGTTGGCGACGCTGGTTGGCGGGGCAGTTGCCGCGCATCTGGGTCTTTTGTGACGGCGGGTTGGGCGCGCTGCCGGAGACCAACCCGGCCGCGCCGCAGCCGCTCTCCGTGCGCATGGGCGCCGGCTGTGGCGCATTGGTGCGCCGCGACGATGGTGCAGTGATCGACTGGGCGTGGCGTGCGCTGCCGCCGGTGACGAACAACGAGGCGGAGTATGCCGGGCTGCTGTTGGGCGCCGAACTGGCGTTGCGGCAGCGCGCCCGCCTGACCGTCTTCGTGCTGGACAGCGAGGTGGTGGTCGGTCAGATGACCGGGCGTTTTGGGGTGCAAAGCGCGGCGCTGCGCACCTGGCGCCGCCGCGCACAGAAGATGGTCGCAGCGTTGCCGGCGGTCGAATATCGGCTGGCGCCGCGCGCGTGGAACAGCCTGGCGGACGCGCTGGCGCGGCAGGCGGGGCTGCCGTGGGAGGCGGTGCGCGCGTATTTGGAGGCTGCTTGAGTATTACCAACTTCGACGCCAAGGCGCAGAGATGCAAAGAAACGCAGAGAGAATCAAACGAATGCGCATCTGTAGCCAGCTCTGCAACTCCTCGGCGAACCTCTGCGTCGCTGCGTCTTTGCGTCAAACTTCTACCCTCTTCAACCAGTCTCTCAGAGAAGGAGGAGAGGTGATTTATGAATGGTGACGTATGACTTGTGACTTGTGACTGATCGGAGGCAATGACAATGGCAAAGGGGCGCGGCGGGAAGGATGGAGAGCGACAGCGTGCAATCGAGCCAGGCGAAAGCCTGACCGTGCGCAACCGGCGGCGCTGGTTTGTCGTCAGCTATGACATTCCCGACGACCGACGCCGCACAAAGGTGATGAAGACGTTGAACGGCTTCGGCAAGCGCGTGCAGTACAGCGTCTTCGAGTGCGACCTGAAACAGTCTGACCTGGAGAGACTGTGCACCCTCCTGCGCCGGCTGATCGACGAACGCCAGGACGATGTGCGCATCTACGGGTTGTGCGATCTGTGCGTCGACAAGGTGGTGATGTTGGGGTTGGCGCAACGCCACGCATCACGGGCGTATGTGGTGGTGTAAATCCACGCGTAGACGCCGCTCGCAGCGGCGTGGCGTCGTCGCAGCGCCACCATCCATTTGACGAACGCCAACATCAATCTGACGACCGGGAACCTGCGGCTGAGAGCCGCAGCTACGGCATCGCCGTCGTGCGTAGGCGCCGCTCGCAGCGGCGTGGCGTCGTCGCAGCGCCACCATCCATTTGACGAACGCCAACATCAATCTGACGACCGGGAACCTGCGGCTGAGAGCCGCAGCTACGGCATTGCGGTCGTGCGTAGGCGCCGCTCGCAGCGGCGTGGCGTCGTCGCAGCGCCAACATCAATCTGACGAACGGGAAACTGCTTCGAGCGCCTGAATGCGATCCAGGCGAAAGGTCAGCACACGCGCGGCGCTGTGGCAGTACGCGCGCACGTAGAGGACGCCGCGATGTTCTTCGAGCCAATACGGTTCGATGCGCCGCTGTGTGAGCAGATTGCGACCGGCGCTAAAGTAGGTGATCTGCAGCGACTGCTTCTGCTCAATTGCCGTATGGATCAGCGCCTGCCAGGTCGCCGGGTCGGTGGGAGTGGGCGGCGGCGTGAAGGGCAGGTTGTCCAAAAGGTCAGCCAGATGTTCGACCAGCCGTTCATATTGCGCCTGGAGCAGCGCCTGTTGCCAGGGCGGCTGGCTGGTCAAAAGCCGGTCGAGCAGGCGCGTGTCGATGGGGGCAGGCGCTGGCAGGTAGCGCCCCAGGTGTTGATACAACTTGCCGGCAAGCCAGAGCAGACCGTTGTCATCCGCCGGTGTGGGATCGACGGCGGCGTCTGGGACAACCGCCAGCCCGGCAGCGCGCAGGCGGGCGAGCAGGGCGGCGATGTCGCCGGTCACGATGGCGGCTGTCGGCGCCAGCACCTCGGCAAGAAAGGGCCGGATCGCCGCCTGTTGCGCCAGGTGCGCCAGCTGCGCCGCGCTGTGGGTGCGCAGAACAGGCGCCAGCGTCACGCGGATCGGAGTCGCGGCTTCCTCCCACCACCGACGAAGCTGTAGCGCCTCGGCGCCGTGCAGCGGCAGGTCGAGCGCAGTCAACGCCTGCCAGAGCGCCGCCATGCTTGCCCCCAGCCCGACAGCCCGGGCGATGCTGAACGGTGTGAAACAATAACGATGGACGCTCGCCCCATCGCCTTCGGGTTCGTCTGCATCCGCCACGCTGAATTGAGCCAGCGCCAGCTGGATGTCCGGCGCCGCGTCCCACGCCACTTGCAGACAGAGTGTGTCGTCGCAAGCGTGGCGCCAGCGCGCGGCGCTCGCCGCGCCACGCTTCCAGGCGAGCCAGGGTGGGGACTCCGCCGCCAGCAACCAGCGTCCGGTCGCTGTGACGCGGTGCTGGTGATAGGAATGGCGCGCGACCAGGCCGAGCGCCATCAAAGGCTCATCGAGCAACGTCGCCAGGGCGTGATCCAGCGCTGTCAACGTCTGAAAATGCGCGACGAAAAAGGCGACAGGCAACGTTTCATCGCTCAGGAGCGCGTTGGCAAGGTCGGTTGCGGAAAAGGGTGTTGCGCAGTGCGCCAGCCAGGTTGTGTAACGGGCGCGGATGGCGTCATCCCAGCCAGCGTCGGGCTGATGATAAGCCCGCCGGGCGTCGGCGCCGCCGCCCGCACCGAGCCAGGCGCGCCACAAGGTGGTAAGTTGTGCGTCCGGTGGGAGCGCCGCCCACGCCCAGCCAGCAGCGGTGACATGGGCGCCGTCGATCAGATTGGCTTGCACGGCGAGAAACCAGAGGGTGCGGAGCGTCGACGTCTGGCGGTGTGTGGAGCGGGCAGCGAGCGAAGCGGGTGCAGCCAGACGCCGATTGAGTGCGCGCAGCGCGGAGGGTGGCAGCCAGCGTCGGTGCTGAAGCGGCAACGTGGGGTGCTGCAAGAGAAAGGCAAGCGCCTGTGAGATATCATGCAGGACGGTCAGCGGTGTGTGTGGCGGGTGCCCCTCCTCAGCGACGGCGCCGATCTCAGCCGCCGGTGGATTGCTCTGCAGTGCAACGTTCAGGGGTGGGGTGCACAGCCGCGGTGCGGCTTGTGGTGCGCCGCCGCCGACGGCATGGAGAAGACCGCTCAGAAACAACTGTTCGGCGCCGGAGAAGGGCGGGTGAAGCTGCGCCAGGGCGCGCAATCCGCCATACTCGGATAGAAAGAGGGCAGCCGGCGCAGCTGGCGCAGCAAGCAGGCGGGTGCGCGCCGTGCGCGCCGGCGGCGAGAGTTTTTCCCAGTGCGTTTTCGCCCGGGCAGAATCTTCCCAGAACGCAGCAATGGCGAGCACCCAGGTGCGCTTGTGATGGCGTCCAGCGCCGCGCAACCCTACACCCAGGAAGGCGCCGATGCGACGCAGGGCATCGTAGGAAAGCGCGGCCAGCAGGTCGGTCAACGGTGGGATGGTTGTAGAGATTGAGCGTGCAGACATAGCAGACTCTTTTTGATGGTTTGACGAGACATGTGAGTTGAGTATACTATGAAAATATGTGGTGCACGATGGCATGGGGGGCAGGCTGACGGCGTCTCAGCAAAAAGTGGCAAAACCGGCCAGCATTACAGCGTCACCAGAGGTCAGAGCTGCCCAAAGGCGTCTTGCTGGGTGGTTGTGGGGCAAATGAGGGG
>DGFH01000158.1:2027-3481 GCA_002391565.1 Anaerolineales bacterium UBA3905 | reverse complement strand
GTTTGCAGTTCGGCAGGATCGACCGGCTCAACGAATGTAGCCTGTTCAATCACCTGCACATCAGCTTCACGTACAGCCATGCTTTGCTCGCAGAACGACTACAACGGATGCAGACAGGAACGGATTTGTCCCCCACCAGGCAAGTGCAGTTACGAACCACACCTGCACATCACCACATCACTCAATCTCCAATCTCCAGTCTCTCAATCTCCAGTCTCTCAATCTCCAACCGCCAACACCGGCGTATCTCGATTCAGCGGCGACTCGCCCTCGATCTCGAAGGCGCTGTCGGTCGCCACGCTAGGCTTGCCCGCATCCGGCCGGTAGATCGGACGGATCGGGATGACGGGCGGCGCTTCTTCCGGGTTGGTGAGGGCGATATATTGCTCGAACTCGGCGCGGTACTTCGCCAGATTGCTCTGCAAGCCCCACACCGACGCCTCGCCAAAGGGACAGAAGCTCTTGCCAGCGATAAAGGTCGTGATGCGCGCCATCAGGTCGATGTCCTTGACGCGCCCGCCGCCTTCCTCGATGCGCAGGAGGATGTCCTCCAGCCAGCCCGTGCCTTCACGACAGGGTGTGCATTTGCCACAACTCTCCTCGCGGTAGAAGCTGAGCGTGCGCCGCGCCACCTTGACCATCGACTGGCTGTTGTCGATGGCGATCACACCCGCCGAGCCGAGCAACGAGCCCGCAGCCTGCACCGCTTCGTAGTCGAGTGGGGTGTCGAGCTGGTCGGCGGTCAGAAGCTTCATCGATAGCCCGCCGGGAACGATCGCCTTGAAGGGGTGTTCGTCATGTTGCGGTCCGCCGCCATATTTGAAGAGCAGATCGCGCAGCGGTGTGGCGTGGGGCAGTTCGTATAGCCCAGGATACTTCACGTTGCCGCTCAGACAGAAGATGCGCATCCCCGGCGACTTTTCCGTGCCGAAGGTGCGATACCACTCGACGCCGTGACGCATGACGTGGGTGACGTTGGCGATCGACTCCACGTTGTTGACGATGGTCGGCTTGGCGTACAGCCCTTCGACCGCCGGGAAGGGCGGCTTCATGCGTGGGTGGCCGCGATAGCCTTCCAGACTGGTGAGCAGCGCCGTCTCCTCGCCGCACTCATACGCGCCGGCGCCGCGGTGGACAACGATGCGCAGGTTTACGTCCGTGCCGAAAATCTTCTCGCCGAGGAAACCCTTCTTGGTTGCTTCCTTGACCGCTTCCACCAGCCGTGTATAGCCGAAATAGTACTCGCCGCGAATGTAGATGAAGGCCAGCTCCGACTTGATCGCATAGGCGCTCATGATGATGCCCTCGATCAACTGGTGCGGGTCATATTCGATGATGATGCGGTCTTTGAAGGTGCCCGGCTCCGACTCGTCGGCGTTGACGACCAGATAGCGCGGCATGGCCGGCGCCAGGAAGCCCCATTTCATGCCCGTCGGGAAGCCGGCGCCGCCGCG
>DGFH01000158.1:0-1839 GCA_002391565.1 Anaerolineales bacterium UBA3905 | reverse complement strand
CCTTGACCTGCTCGACGACCTCTTCAGGCTTCATCGTGGTCAGCACGCGTTTGGCAGTCTCGTAGCCGCCGTCGGCGATGTAGGTGTCGATCTTGTGGCTGTCTTTCTTGCCCACGCGCGCGGTCAAGAAGCGCTCCTCCATGCCGCCGATGCGATAGGGGCCTGCCGCCTTGCCGGTGAGCTTGGGGTCGCCTTCGGGCGTCCAGCGTTCGAGCGTGGTGAAGGCTTTGCCGCTGTTGACCAGGTCGATCACTTTCTGCACATCTTCGGCGGAGTCCAACTCCTCGAAGTAGCGAATCTGCCCCGTCTTGCGTTCGGTGACGGAGACCATCGGCGCGGTGCCGCACGAACCGAGGCACTCCATGTGGTCGAGGCTATATTTGTCATCGGCGGTCGTTTCGCCGTGGTGGATGCCCAACTTCTCCTCGAAGTGGTGCATACACTGCCCGGCGCCGCGCAACATGCACGGCACGTTGGTGCAGACCTCGACGTGGTACTCGCCCTTTGGCTCGGTGTGCAGCATGTGGTAGAAGTCCACCACACCGCCGACTTCCGCCGGTTCGATCTCCAGCATCTCCGCCAGCTCGTTCTGCGCCTCGACCGGGCAGTAGCCGAACTCACGCTGGATCACGTAGAGCGCAGGCAGGATCGCCGAGCGCTGGCGACCAGCAGGGTAGAGATCCATCCACTTCTTGATTTCGGTGCGGATTGGTTCAGATAGCATCATATTTCTCAGTCCAGACATCTACAATGGAACGCGGATGACGCGGATTTGGCAGATTGGCGCGGATCAATTTGATTCTGATTGCAGCGCCTCAGCCACAACACGCTTGTACGAATCATCGTTCGACACCGCTGCGCAACAGTGGTTTGCGTTGGTTGCTGAAGTAGCGGCGCTCGAATTTAGGCTCTGGCCCGAAATTCAGCACGAACCCTACTTCGCATTGCGTTGCTTTCAAGTAGTTGACCAACTGCGCCGTGTGAGACTCCTCAATCGCTTCAGCCGCCTTCAGTTCAAGAATAACCTTGTCCTCTACAAGCAAATCTGCAAAATATTCCCCGACTACAACGCCGTCGTAGTAGACGAGCAATCGCTTCTGTACTTCAACCTTCAAACCTCGTTTGCGCAGTTCATGCAGCAGGGCATTTTCGTACACTTTCTCCAAGAAACCATAGCCCAACGCATTGTAAACAGAATAGAACGCCGCAAGAATTGTATCAGTCAGTTGCTGATGCGCTAATGTCATCGGCCACATCCTGAACTGAATGCACGGAGCAGTTCTTTGGATCGATCCGCGCACATCCGCCCAATCTGCGTCATCCGCGTTCTATTGATCCGCAATCTATCGATCTACTTCGCCCAGCACGATGTCAATCGAGCCAATATTCGTCACGATGTCCGACAACATGGCGCCCTTGCTCATCTTGCTGATGGCGTACAGGTTGTTGAAGCTGGGACCGCGCACGTGCAGGCGATAGGGTTTGGCGGAGCCGTCGCTGTAGATGAAAAAGCCCAACTCGCCCTTGCTCGACTCGATGCCGTGATAGACCATGCCCGGCGGAACCTGGAAGCCTTCAGTCATCAGCTTGAAGTGATGGATCAGCGCTTCCATGCTGATGTCGAGCTCGGCGCGCGGCGGCGGCGTGATCTTGCGATCCTCGACGCGGAAGGGGCCATCGGGCAGGTTGTCGATCGCCTGGCGGATGATGCGCAGGCTCTGGCGCATCTCTTCCATGCGCACAAGATAGCGCGCGTAACAGTCGCCTTCGGTGAAGACCGGCACCTTGAAGTCGTAATTCTCGTAGCCGCCGTAGGGCGCCTGTCTCTTATACACATCT
>DGFH01000011.1:3007-17111 GCA_002391565.1 Anaerolineales bacterium UBA3905 | reverse complement strand
TCATTGCCGGCGGCGCCGAGAGCATGTCGATGGTGCCGATGATCGGCAACAAGTTCGTGCCCAACCCGTACCTGGCGAGCGAATATCCCGGCGTCTACCTGGGCATGGGTCTGACCGCCGAGAATGTGGCGAAGCAGTACGGCGTCAGCCGCGCCGATCAAGACGCGTTTGCCCTGCGCAGCCATCAGCGCGCCGCGGCGGCGCAGGCAGCGGGCAAATTCGACGCCGAGATCGTGCCGCTCGAAGTCGTGATGAAGGTGGGCGAGGGCAGTTCCGTCAAGGAAATCCGCACCGTCTTCCAGGTGGATGAAGGCGTGCGCCGCGACACCAGCCTGGAGGCGCTCGCCAAGCTCAAGCCTGCCTTTGCCATGAACGGCACCGTCACCGCTGGCAACAGCTCGCAGACCAGCGACGGCGCGGCGGCGCTGCTGATCATGAGCGAGGAGAAGGCGAAGGCGCTCGGTCTCAAGCCGCTGGCGCGCTTTGTCAGCTTCGCCGTCGGCGGCGTTCCGCCGGAGATCATGGGCATCGGACCCGTGGCGGCGGTGCCCAAGGCGCTCAAATACGCGGGCATGGAGCTCAAGGACATCGACCTGATCGAACTCAACGAAGCCTTTGCCGCGCAGGGTCTTGCCGTGATCCGCGAATTGGGCATGGACGAAGAGAAGGTGAACGTCAACGGCGGCGCGATTGCGCTAGGCCACCCACTCGGTTGCACCGGCGCCAAGCTCACCGTGCAGATCATCCACGAGCTGCAGCGCCAGGGCAAGGAGACCGGTCTGGTGACGATGTGCATCGGCGGCGGCATGGGCGCGGCGGGAATCATCCAGATGGTGAACTGAGAGGGTTGCGAGGGGCGAGTTGCGACGGGCGATGCACAGAATCCTGCGCGTTGCTGTTGGCAGCTACATGCGTTGGATGTGAAAGAGGGAGGCGCTGTTCGCAGCGCCTCCCTGTTTTTCATAGAATTTTCGTTATGCCTATCGCGTTCCTGTTACGGCGCGACGCCAAGCTGTTGCAACAGACCGTAGGCGTCGAAGACCACACGGTTCTCAACGAGTTTCCCATCCTTGCAAGTGAAGATTCCTGTAGCCGTCACCGTGACCTTGCGTCCCGTAGCCGGGACGCCGAGAAATGGCCCGCTGTGCGTGCCCGTGTGTACGGCGCGCACGGCAACACGATCCCCTTCGGCGGCCATCAATTCGATGCGGCTGGTAAAGTCGGGGAAACTGGCCGTGAACATACTCACCAGCGTGCGAGCGCCTTCCAGCCCTTGCAGCGGCGGCAGCGAAGGGTCTACATTCACCCACTCCGGCGCAAAAAGTTCGTCGACCGTGCTCACATCGCCCTGATCTACTGCTGCGTAGAAACGCTGCACGATTGTCTTGTTGGTTGTGGTTGTCATGATTGTGCTCCGTGTTGATTGATTCAGTGAATCCTCGACGCCTCAGCCAGCCGCCGGGGCAGGCATCAGCCCCAACTGGATGAACAGCCCGACCTGGTCGTTGTTGCCCCACCGTTCGACGATGCGACCGTCCTGCATCCGGTTGAAGGTGATGCCGGACATCCACCCGGACTTTCCTGTGGGCGGAATGCCCATCAGTTCGCCCAAATGCGTGCCGCCCCCTGACCAGGCGATGACAACCAGATCATCTTCAGCGACGATATCGTGCACCGTCACCTTGAGGTCGGGGAAAGCTCGACGCCAGATCAGGGCAAGTTCTTTCAGGCTTGCGTTTCCATGCTGCAAATGTGGCGGCGCCGTGTGATCCACCAGGTCCGCCGCGACGAACTCATCGATGACCGAGAGATCGCCGTCGGCGCTGAAGGCTTCCTCATTCACCCGGCGCACAATGGTCTTATACTGCTGATTGGACATATGGTTGTTCTCCTCGTCAACTAGAATTTTTCCACGTGATAGCGCCAGTCTACGCCGGTTGGGCAGGCGAGTGTGAGGCGCGCCGCGCCACAAAACGCGCCACCAATCGGCGCACCGACATCGTCCCCGCCGTCACGAACGTGATATAATCGGCAACCATGTCACCACACGCAGCGGATGTCACCTTTGGCGCCTGGCTACGCCAACAGCGCCGGGCAGCCGATCTTACCCAGGGCGAACTGGCGGCGCGCGTGCCGTGCGCCAAAGGCACGATCCGCCGCATCGAGTCGGACGATCTGCGTCCTTCCAAGCAACTTGCTGCACGTCTGGCCGCAGTGTTGGAGGTGCCACCGGCTTTGCAGGCAGAGTTTATCGAGTTCGCACGCCAGGGCATAACAACGGTGCAGCCTCACACATTCGTAGCCGCCAAAATTCAGACGCGTGCAGAGGCGCCCGCCACAGCCCCCAATTCACTGTCGACACAGCGTTACAGGGCGCCGGCGGCGGTTGGCGACCTGATCGGACGCGTGCATATTACGGGCGTGGCGACCGAGTTGCTGCTGCGCCCCGATGTACGGCTCGTCACGTTGATCGGACCGCCGGGTGTGGGCAAATCGCGGCTGGCGCTGCAAGTCGCCGAGGAGGTCTGGCAGCATTTTCGCAGCGGCGTCTGTTTTGTGGCGCTGGCGCCCCTGCAAGAGGCTGCCGGGGTGCTGCCCGCCATCGCCCAGGCGCTCGATCTGGTGGACAGCGGGCGCCCGCTTGCCGTTGCGCTGGCGGATCGGCTCAGCCATGAAGAGATGGTGTTGCTGCTCGACAACTGCGAGCATGTGCTTGCGGCTGCGCCGGCAATTGCCACACTGCTTGCCGCGGCGCCTGACCTCAAAGTGCTTTGCACGAGCCGCGTGCCGCTCCGCATCACCGGCGAACACGAATTCGTCGTGCCGCCATTGGCGCTGCCGGATATGCTGCATTTGCCTGACCTGGCCGCGCTGGAGTTGAACCCTGCGGTGGCGCTCTTTGTGGCGCGTGCGCGCGCCGTCTATCCTGCCTTCGCCGTGACCGGTGAGAACGCCCATCTGATCGCCGAACTTTGTCACCGCCTCGATGGGCTGCCGCTGGCAATCGAACTGGCCGCCAATCGCAGCAAGCTATTTGCCCCGGCGGCGCTGCTGGCGCGGCTGGAGCGCCGTCTCCCTTTCCTGACCGGCGGCGCGCGTGATGCGCCGGCGCGTCAACGCACGTTGGCAGCAGCAATCGGCTGGAGTTATGACCTGCTCGGCTCGGCAGAGCAGCTCTGTCTGGCGCGGCTGGGGTGCTTCTGGGGCGGCTGGACGCTGGAAGCCGCCGAGGCTATCTGCGGTGATGAGCATTCTGTGCTCGACGCGCTGGCGGCGCTGGTGGATCACAGCCTTGTCCAATCTGAACATGGCGATCAAGGCGACGTGCGCTTTAGCATGTTCGAGACGATCCGCGAATTTGCCCTCATGCGGCTGGACGAACGGGGCGAACGTGCGGTCAGCGAGGCGCGTCATGCACGGTTCTTTCTGGCGCTGGCGTGCGCTGCTGAACACAACCTGCAAGGGACGGAACAGGTCGCCTGGATGCACCGCCTGCACACCGAGCTGTACAACCTGCGCGCGGCGCTGGCCTGGTCGCTCTCCCCACAGGGCGATCTCGATCTGGGACTGGCGGCAGGCGCCGCGCTGTGGTGGTTCTGGTGGACCAGCGGGCTGGTGGGTGAAGGGCGACGCTGGCTGCAGGAACTCATTGCGCGCACCGCCGAACGCCATCACACCGCTGCGTTTGCCCGTGCACTGCTCGGCGAAGGCATCCTGGCTTTCTTTGCCGGTGAGGTCGAGGACGCCTTGCCGCGCTTCGAGCAGGCGCGCGCGTTGGGGGCGGCAGTCGGCGACACGCTCACCGCAGGCTATGCGACTTTCATGATCGGCACGGTGATGGTGCTCTCCGGGGACGGCGAAGGGCACGCCGTCTTGGGTGAGGGACACGCCATGCTGCGCGCGGCTGGCGAAGCGGCCACCTGGCATGTCGGCGTCACCAGCCTGGCGCGCACGCTGTTGACATTTGAACGCGGCGATCTCGACGCTGCGCAGCAATACGCCGACGACGGCATGGCGATCTTCCGGCGGCTTGGTCAGCCCTACGGCATCGGCCTGGCATTTAACTACCAGGGAGATGTAGCGCGCCTGCGCGGAGACTACGCCACTGCAGCGGCGCGCTATACGGCTGCCCTGCCGCTCCTGCGCCAGGCCAACGCCAAAAGTGAAATCCCTGCGGTGTTGCACAATCTCGGCCACGTCGTGCTGGCGCAAGGCGACGCCAGCCACGCGCAGGCGCTCTTTACCGAAGGTCTGGCGTTGCACCGCGCCATCGGCAATCGGATGGGTGTGGTCGAGTGCCTGATCGGGCTGGCGGCGACGGCCACGTCTCGAAACGAGCCGGCGCGTGCAGCGATGCTGCTGGGCGCGGCAGACGCGCTGCGGGAAGAACTGGCGGCGCCGCTGTTCGCGGGGGAACAGTCCGTCTATCAACGCACGGCAGAAATAACACAACGTGCGCTGGATTTACCGGCGTGGGAAGCTGCGCATCGCGCCGGGCAGACCATGTCGCTGACAGATGTCATCGGCGCGGCCACATGACGGTTGGCAGAGCGTTAGACCTTCACACCAACCCTAACCTGCGCGCAACATCGACCGCCGCCAGCCGTTTGTCCACGCCCAGTTTCCCGTAAATCGCCTTCACGTGAAAGCGCACCGTGTTCACACTTACGATCAAACGATCGGCGATCTGCTGATAGGTCAGGCCGTCGGCCAGCAGGCGCAGCACGTCGAGTTCACGGGCGCTGAGAGGTTCAATGAGAGTGGAGAGTGGAGATTGAGAGATTGGAGGATTCGGCGATTGCGAGAGCGCTCTCGATTGTGTGAATGGCTGGATTGCTTGCTGCAAGTGGGCAATGTAGGCGAGGGATGGCGCGTCGTCGCGAGGCGCCGGCTGTGTGGCAAGGATGGAGTGAAGGTGCGCAAGTAAAACCCACATCGCCGCGCCCGCCTCGATGAAGGGCTGCACATAACCTTCTGCTTCGCCCAGGCGCAGCGCCTGCTGTACAGCGTGGAGGGCAGCGGCGTCGTCGCCCAGGGCGTGCTGGATCAGCGCGCGCAACAGCAGCGTCTCCAGCACAACGCCCATCCGTTCGGCGTCGGTGGCGGCAGCCAACACCCGTCCGGTGATTTTGTAAGCGGCGTCCAGCCATTGCGCATGCGCCCCATCTTGACTCGCCATGGCCTGGTGCAGTAAGAGGCGCGCCCACGCCAGGTGAATGACCTCGATGTTGCGGTCGGTTGGATCGTCCAGGGCGACGCCGCTTTGCGCCAGCACCTGGTGTGCAGCGGCAGCGTCGTTGCGCGCCAATGCCAGCGCCGCCTGCTGCGCCACGATCTGCGGCTCCACCCAGGCTGGCATCCCACGCAGGTCGCGCACTTGCGTCAGGCTGGCTTCGGCGCCCGTCAGATCGCCCGCCGCCTGCAAAATCCGCGCATAGATCACGCTGCCATAGGCCAGCACTGCGGCATGTCCTCCCAGGCGTGCTGCCGTCAGCGCCTGTTCAGCGAGAAGACGGGCGGATTCCAGTTCACCCCACGCGTAGTAAACATGGCTGTATGCACCATAGACCGACGCCAGCGCCGGTGAGCGCGCTGCATGGCGTCCTGTGGCGCTGGCGATGGTCTCCTGGCAGAGCACAGCGGCGGCGTGAAGCTGGCCGCGCGCCAGATAGAGCATCGACAGATTGCTGACAATCAGCATCACTGCAACCGTGTTGCCAGCTGCCTGACACAACGGCAACGCTGCACGATAGCTGGCGATGGCCGCGCCTGCATTCCCGGCGTAATTGTGAGCCGTGCCCAAGGCAAAGTGCGCCGCACCCAATACATAAGGATCGTCCGCCGGCGCCAGCGCCAACGCGTCGGCGGCCAGTTGCTGCGCATGCGCCACCTCGCTGCGCACTGCTGCCAGCGCTGCCCGTAACGCCAACGCTTCGGCGCGAATATTAACATCTGCGGCGCTGGCGTGGGCGCCTTCGGCATGTAGCAGATAGGGTTCGACCTCGTTCAGACGGCCGCGCAACAACAGCGACCAGGCAAAAGCGAGATTGGCGCGGCGCCCGGCAGGACGCCACGACGCGGGCAGGCGTTGCAACCACTGTTCCACCGTCCGCACATAGCCTTGTTGCACCTGCTGCCGTGCATATTGCTCCGCCAGGGCTACGGCCTGTGCATAATCCTGTGCAGTGCAGGCAAGATCGAAGGCTTCGGCAGGCTGGCCTTGTGCGGCGAACCAGGCGCTGGCGCGGCGCAGCAAATCGGCGGTGCGCGCAGGCTGCCGGGATTGGCGCTGTATGCGCAATAGCTCCGCAAAGAGGTGATGATAGCGCCACCAGTGATGAGCGTCGTCGAGCGGTGTAACAAACAGATTGGCGGCATAGAGTGCTTCAAGCTGTGCAGCACTGTCGTGGCGGTCGAGCAGTGCGTCGCACAGCGGCCCGCTGAGTCGTGGCAGAAGGGCAGTGTCGAGCAGGAATGCCTGCTGCTCTGCTGGCAAGCGACCCAGCACCTCCTCGGTCAGATAACTCAAGATATAGTGCTGACTGCCAGACAGCGCCGCCAGCGCCGTCGCCGGGTCATCTTGACGTTGCAGCGACAGCGCCGCCAGTTGCAAACCAGCCGGCCAGCCCTCGATGCGCGCATCCAGCGCGGCAATGACCTCCGCTGGCAGCGCCACCCCCATCACCTCCTGCAGAAACTGCGCCGTTTCCACCGCCGTGAAACGTAAATCCTGGGCGCGCACCTCGACCAGTTGGCCTTGAGCGCGCAAGCGCGCCAGCGGCAACGCTGGATCCTCGCGCGTGGCGATGACCAGATGTAGACACGCCGGACGATGTGCGACCAACATCTGGATCAGCCCCATCACCCCTGTGTCCTCGATCAGGTGAAAGTCGTCAAGGACGAGAACGCAAGGTTGATGGGCGCGCGCCGCCAACTCGTTGATCAGGTTGGTGATCACGGCGGCTGGCGGCGTGGCGCCTTGCAACGCTGCCTGCGTCTCCTGTCCAAGCGTGGCGTCCAGACGCTGCAGCGCGGCCAGCAGATAACGCAAAAAACGAATCGGGTCGTTGTCGGCGGCGTCAAGCGAAAGCCAGGCGACCGGACTCTGACGCTGTGCAGCCCATGCCGCGAGCAACGATGTCTTGCCGTAGCCTGCGGGCGCCGACAGCAACATCACCCCACCAGCGCAGCCGCGTTCCAGCTGGGCGCACAACGCCGGGCGCGCCACCTGGACGGCGCGCACCTGCGGGATGAAGAACTTCGTCGTTAGCAATGGTTCGCTGGCGATCGTTTGAATCGATGGCGGCGCTGCTTTGTCCATAGCAGCCATTGTACTCGCAGCAAGTGAATCTGACGATATGCAGTTGCGCACTGGGCGCGCGGCTTCATGACATGCAACCTTTCGGGCAGATCGTAGGCGGCTGGCAAACCAAAACGCACAACGAGAGCGTTCTTTATGCGATCATGACAGAGATCGTTGCTTTGAGCACAATCCAGCTTCCGGCTACAATAGATGGATTCTGCACGAAGAGGATCCCTATCTGCATGTTCGAACGTCTAACGCTGCGCACCATTTGCTCACGTCACCCGAATCTATGTTTCTGGAGTGCATTTCTGGTGCTGAACTTTCTGCTTTTTCTGCCAATGGCGCTGCTCGATGCGCAGAGCAGCCTGTGGCTGCCAGCCGCCATCTTTACCAGCGACTGGTGGTTGACGATCAATCAACTCTTTGTCTGGCGCACCAATCTTGACCCGTGGCGCATCTCGGTCGAGCTGACGGTGTTGGCGGCGCTATGGGTGCTGGTGCGTCGGCTGCAGCGGCGCTGGGTTGGTGCGCTGATCGGCGTCATCTATGGCCTGATGCTGGCCTACGCGATCTACGAGGCGCTGATCCTGTCGGTGTGGCTGCTCGAACCATCCTTCTACAGCCAGTTCTACCTGGCGCGCGATGGGCTGCCCTTTCTGGCCGAGCACGTCAAGGTCGGCTGGCGCGTGCTGCTGCTCGGCGGCGTGGGGGCGGCGCTGGGTGTGGCGCTGATCGTCGTGCTGCTGCGGGTGCTGCTGCGCAGCGGCGCTTCACCCACTTTGCACCCGGCGTCACGCGTGGGGATCAGCGGGTTGGCTGCGCTGTGCGTAACGGCGACGGCGCTCTTTCAGATGCACACGGCGCGACCAGAGATGGTGCCCAGCAGCTTCGGTTTCAAGTTGGAACGGAATATCGCAACTTCGCTCAAGACCTATCACGATGTGATGGCGTTCGACGACCGACAGGTGCAGACAGCCTACAACTACGCCGGTTATCGCCTGGAGCGCAAACCCGACATCTATTTGATCTTCGTCGAATCGTACGGCAGTGTGCTCTACAAACGCAGCCACTTTCGCCCAGCGTACACTGCACTGCTGAGCGAGCTGGAGACGACCTTAACCGAGAGCGGCTGGCATGTGGTGACTGCGCTAAGCGAATCGCCGACGTGGGGCGGCGGCTCGTGGCTCTCTTACACCAGCACAATCCTGGGCATGCGCATCGACAACCATCCGCAATATTTGGAACTGCGCAACCGCTACCAGCTGGGCAAGTACCCTAGCCTGGGCAAGTCGTTGCAAGATCAGGGCTACCACTTTGCCTGGGTCTCCTCGCTCGACGAGAATCTCTCTGACCTGGCATGGGCCAAGTACACGCGCTTCCTGGGGGTCGATGAATTGATCCGCAACGAGCAGATGGGCTACGTCGGGCCGCGCTATGGTTGGGGCCCAGCGCCGCCCGACCAGTGGGTGCTGCATTGGGCGCATGACTATCTACAGGCGGAAACGGATAAGCCGCTCCTGTTCTTCACCATCACACAGAACTCGCACTATCCCTGGGCGCCGCATCCGGCGCTGGTCGAGGATTGGCGCACACTCAACCAACCCGGCGAGGAGCCAGCGCCCGTCGATCCAGAGACGCTCGATCTGGATACGCGGCGGCGTTACTATCTGAATGCAATCGACTACCAGTTGCGTATGCTCACCCAGTTGATTCAGGATGTGGGCGACGACAACAGCATCTTCATCTTGATCGGCGACCATCAGCCACCGGCCGTTTCGCGCCGCGACGATGGTTGGTCGACGCCGGTGCATATCATCAGCCGCGACGCCACACTGGCGGACGCCCTCGGCGCCTATGGCTTCACACCAGGATTGGCCGTCACCGATCTGGAGCCGAAGCTGCGCCATGAAGGCTTCTATTCGCTGTTCATGCGCGTGTTGCTTGGACAATACGGTGCAGGTCAGGTGGCTGCGCCGGATTACCTGCCACGCGGCGTCGTGCCGGGACAACCTGTGCCCAACTGAACTCTGTACGCGGCGATACGGGATTTTGGTGTGATCTGTGGAATGCTAAATCGCACGCAGTCGGATGCATCACCCTCTGAAAAAGAAGACGGAAGGAGAATCACATGCTTCGCAGCACAACCAAAATTGCGCTCTTGTTGCTCTTCATCTCCCTGTTGGCGGCATGCGCACAACCCGCTCCCTCACCCACGCCCCTGCCCACCGCCGCGCCAGTCGTTGAAGGCGCATCAGCCGCCGGTGCGCCCGTCGCCGGTCAACGCACCTTTGTGATTGTACCCGCCGAGTCGAAGGCATCTTACCTGGTGGACGAAGAGTTCTTCGCCGGGGCGCTGGCAAAATTGGGGATCGCCGCCGGTCTGGTGGACGTGGTCGGCAGCACACAGGAGATCGAAGGACGTCTGACGCTTAACCTGGACGACCTGAGCGCGCCGCTAGGCGAAAACACCTTCACGGTGAAAATGAACACCTTCACCACTGATCAGCGCGACCGCGATAAGTGGATTCGCGAGAACGGGCCGCGCTTCAACGACTATCCGCTGGCAACCTTCACGGCGACCAGCATCGAAGGCGCGCCGGCGGCGTACAACGAAGGCGAGGAAGTCAGCTTCAAGCTCAGCGGCGATCTGACGATCCGCGAGATCACGCGCCCCGTCACCTTCGACGTGACCGCCACGCTGCGTGGCGACACGCTCACCGGCGTAGCGACGACGCGCCTGAAAATGAGCGACTTCGGCATTGAGCCGCCCAATTTCGCCAATACACTGACGGTGGCGGATGAGTTTGGCATCGAGGTGCAAATTACGGCGAAGGAGCAATAATTGCGGTTTGTAGCCGTCGCGTCTGACTTAAAAGCCATGTCACGCCGGAGGCGATGACCTACGCACATTCGCCATGTCTATGATGGCGTGTTTCCCCGGTGCGGCTGTGGGCCGTACCGGGGATGCCTGTGATTACTCTTTCTCCGCCACCCCTGCCATCAGCAGCCCCAGCCGCTCCGCCGTCGCCTGCTCACGCGGGACGATGTCCATGATGCGCCCCTCATAAATCACAGCGATGCGGTCAGCCAAGGCTAGAATCTCGTCCAGGTCTTCAGAGATGAGCAAAGTTGCAGTGCCGCGTGCGCGCTGGTCGAGCAGGCGCTGGTGGATGTACTCGGTGGCGCCGATGTCCACCCCACGCGTCGGTTGAGCGGCGACGAGAACCTTCGGATCGCGTGACAGCTCGCGCGCCAGGATCAGCTTCTGGATGTTGCCGCCAGAGAGACTGCGCGTCGGCGTCTCGATCGACGGCGTGCGAATGTTAAAGGCCGACACCAGTTCGCGCCCACGTGCAGCAATTGCGTTGAAGTTGAGAAAAATGCCGCGACTGATGGGCGGGTGGTCGTAATCCTGCAACACCAGATTTTGCGCCACCGAAAATTCCTGGACAATGCCGTCATGCATACGCTCTTCGGGGATGTAAGCCAGCCCGGCGTCGGTGCGTTTGCCTGGCGGCCACGCGCTGACGTTGCGGCCATCCAGCTCGACGCTGCCGCCCGTCAAGGGGCGTAGCCCAGCGACCACTTCCGCCAGCTCGCGTTGACCGTTGCCCGAAACGCCCGCCACGCCGAGAATCTCGCCGGCGTGCACTTCCAGCGTCACCTCGCGCAGCGCCGCCTGCCCGGTGACGTTGCGTGCACTCACGTTGCGCAACGCCAGTCGCACGGCGCCAGGGGCAAGAGGCTTGTGCGCTCGCTCCAACAACACATCGCGACCGACCATCATGCGCGCCAGCATCGCCCGCGTAACGCCCTGATTCGGCGTCGTATCGACCAGACGCCCAGCGCGCAGCACACTGATGCGATCGCTGATAGCAATCACTTCGCGCAGCTTATGGCTGATAAAGATCAGCGCGTGGCCGTCCGCTTTCATCTGTTTCAGCGTAACGAACAGATCGTCGGCCTCCTGCGGCGTCAGCACAGCGGTTGGCTCGTCGAGGATGAGCAGCGCCGCGCCGCGATAGAGCGCCTTGATGATCTCCACGCGCTGTCGCTCACCGACCGCCAGCGTCCACACGGGCGCTTTCGGATCGACGTGCAGCCCGTATGCCTGCGAAAGCGTCCTGATGCGCGCCTCCACCCGATCGAGATCAAGCACCGGGCCGCGACTCGAAGGCATCCCCAGCGCCACATTTTCTGTGACGGTGAGCTCATCCACCAGCATAAAATGTTGATGGATCATGCCGATGCCATGCGCGATGGCGTCGGTGGGCGATTGGATCGTCACCGGCTGACCGTTGACGCGAATTTCACCGGCATCGGGATGATAGAGACCGTAGAGCTGACGCATCAGCGTGCTCTTGCCGGCGCCATTCTCGCCCAAGAGTGCGTGAATCTCGCCGCCCTTTACGTCAAAGGTAACCTGATCATTCGCCAATACGCCGGGGAAGCGCTTGGTGATGTTGATCATCTCCAGCGAGTTGATTTTGCGCTGATGGTGGCTCATCGTGTCCAAAAGCCCTCATGAACTACACGCGCTTCATCTTCGAGCAGTGGGCCGATCACCTCAACCGGGCGCACGCAGCGAGCAAAGACCTCGCGACAAGGCAACATCATGGTTTCGTTGTCTGGGTGAGCGCCGTCGCTCGTCATGGCGTACAGGCTATCTTCCCCCAACCCGTACACCACGCGCCCGATCCCGCTCCAGTGGATGGCGCCAGCGCACATGGCGCATGGCTCGGTGCTGGTGTAGAGTGTGCAACGCGCCAATTGAGCGCGTTCAAAGCGGCGGCATGCCATCCGCACCAGGTTCGTCTCGGCGTGTCCGGTGCAATCATGTTCGGTGTTGACGGTGTTTTCCGCCTCTAGCAACACGATGCCGTCTGCATCCACCAGGATCGCACCGAAGGGGTGGTTGCCTTTTTCACGCGCCCGGCGCGCCACGGCGATGGCGGTGCGCAGGTAAGTCAGGTGATCGTCGTTCATGATGAGGAAATCAGAGATTAGAGATTGGAGATTGGAGATTAGAGATTGGGGATTGGGTGGCAAGTTTGGCGCCCTTCGACAATCTCTAATCTCCAAATGTTTCTTTAGCGCGGCTCGACCACAATCTCAATCGACCCATCCGCCAGACCGGCTTCGGCGGCTTTGGCAGCTTCAACGGCTTCGGCGGGCGCGGCTTCGTTATAGATCGTGCGGATGCCGCCGTTGGCGTAGGTTAGCTGCAGCACTTCGCCGCCCAATGTGCCGGCAGCGCGCTTGGCGATGATGTCCTTGAGCAGTTGCTTCCAGTCGTAGATGGCGCTTGCCATCACTGTCTCCGGGGCAGCGGTGCTCTGGTCAGCCTGCACGCCGATCCACGGGATGCTATTTTCCTTCGCCACACCAATGGCGCCAACCACCTGCTGTGACGATCCAGTCAGCACGTCGGCGCCGGCCTTGATGTGTGTGTTGGCAGCTTCGGCCGCCAGAGCCGTGTCGCCAAAGGAGCCTGTGAAGGAGACGTTGACCTTCACCTCCGGGTCAGTCGCCTTGACGCCGGCCAGGAAGCCATCGACATGCAGCTTGGCGTCGCCGGCATCGACCGGACCAACCAGGCCGATCACTTTGGCTTTGGTAAGCTTGGCGGCTAATACGCCTGTGACGTAGCCAGCCTGATCGCCACGAGGTTCATAGGCAAAAATGTTGGTGATCCCCTGATCTGCGCCCGTGCGCGTGCTGGTGCCCCAGGCAAAGCTGACTTCCGGGAAGTCGGGCGCAATCTCCATCAACGAGTCGCCGTACTGGGCGCCGTGAGCAATGACCAGGTCGTAGCCGTTGGCGGCGTATTCGCGAATGGCGGCGGCGGCGTCCGGCACATTGAACATATTTTCGCTGTAGGCGATCTCCAGCTTGTCCTCGCCCATCTCCGCCTGTAGCTCCTTCAGGCTGGTGTAGATCGACTGACTCCAGGCGATGTCGTTGATCGTGCTCGGCAAAAGCAACGCCACGCGCACGACATCATCGGCGCCGCCAGCCGCCGGCGCTTCTGCCGCAGGTTGAGCGCCGCCAGTGGGTGCAGCCACCGGCGCCGTACACGCCGTCAACACCAGGCTGGCGATCAAGACAAGCACCAATCCCCAAGAAAGTTTGCGCATAAGTTGTTTCCTCCCAACAAAAACGAATTGAACCAACGAATCTCACCATCGTCCAATCCCGCAATCCAGCTTGGCGGAGTTGCGCAGTTCGGACGACCTACTCCCCTCGCTCATACGGCTTGGTGAGCGCTGCTGGCTGGCGAATCTGTTTGACGCCGACCGCCAGCACAATGATGGTCAGGACATAGGGCAGCATGACGGCCAGGTCGGAGGGAATCGGCACACCAAGCACCTGCATCCAGAGTTGAAACGCGCTGACGGTGCTGAAGAGCAACGCGCCGAGCAATACGCCGACCGGGCGCCAGCCGCCAAAGTAGACCAGCGCCACAGCGATGAAACCAAGCCCGTTGGTCATGTTCTCTTGAAAGATGTTGAGCAGGCCGACGCTCAACGACGCGCCTGCCAGGCCCGCCAACGCGCTGCCCAGGATCACGGTGGCGTAGCGGACAGCATTGACGCGCACGCCCAGCGAATCCGCTGCTTCCGGGTTTTGCCCCACTGCGCGCACCTTGAGGCCAAAGGTGGTTCGATAGAGCACGTAGAGGCTGATCGGCACCAGGAGATAGGCGACGTAAACCAGCACATCGTGATCAAAGAAAATCGGCCCGATAATGGGAAGCTGGCTCAAGCCCGGTATTTGCCAGACGGGGAAGCCCTGGAT
>DGFH01000011.1:0-2832 GCA_002391565.1 Anaerolineales bacterium UBA3905 | reverse complement strand
GATACTGATCGGTGAGCCGACGAGCACCTTCAACAGCAAGCTACTCAGGCCCAGACCAAAGAGCGATAGCCCAATCCCACTGATGCCCTGCTCCGCCTGCATGGTGACGCTGATCACTGCCATCAGCAGCCCCATCAGCGCGCCGACGACCAGCGCCGCCAGCACGCCCAGCCAGGGATCGTTGCCCAGGAAGACGGCGTAATAGGCGGCGAACGCGCCCATCAACATGGCGCCTTCGACGCCAAGATTGAGCACGCCCGAGCGTTGGCCGAACATCTCGCCGATCGCCGCATAGAGATAGGGCGTCGCCAATCGCACGCCGCTATGTGCGATCCCGATCAAGGTGGCGATACTCAGAAAGTTATCCATCAGGATGTCGACGCCTGCGTGAGTGGAGCGGCGGTGTCGCTTTTCAAGGATGCCGCAGCCGCCTCGCGTCCGGCGCGCCGCCGCGCCCGCCGGACGTAGACTTCGCTTGCCACAACGAACATGACCACCAGCCCGTTGATGGCGGTGATCAGGGCGCTGGGCACCTGTACGGTGAGTTGCATTTTATTGGCGCCCACCAGCAACCCGCCAAAGAGGAATGAGGCCGGAATGGCGCCCAGCGGGTGGAGCTTGCCAAAGAGCGCCGCCACGATGCCGCTGAAGCCGTAGCCACCGGAAAGCCCTTCTAACATGCGATGCTGCACACCCGCCACCTCGACGGCGCCTGCCAGCCCGGCGAATGCACCCGCCAGCGTGAGCGAGAGGGCAACGTAGAGCGGCACCGGCATCCCGGCGTAACGCGCCGCCGACGGGTTCAAGCCAACTGTGCGGATACGATAGCCGATAGTCGTGCGCCAGAGCAACACGTACACCAGCACCGCCAGCGCCAACGCCAGGATCACGCCGGCGTGGAGCAGCGTGGGGGGCGCCAGCCGCAGCAGCCACATGCTGCGCGGCAGCGCCTCGCTCTGGGCGATGTTAGTGCCGGCGGCGATCTGTTCCGGGTCGAGCATGGGGCCGCGCAACAGGAAGTTCATCAGTTGCAGGGCGATGGCGTTGAGCATCACTGTGCTGAGGATTTCGTTGACGTTGAGCCGCGCCTTGAGCACGCCCGCAATAGCGCCCCAGGCTGCTCCTGCCAGCGCACCGACGAGCAGCGTCAACGTCAGCAACAACCAGCCGGGCAGGTCGCGTAGCCACAACGCAAAGGCCGTCGCCGCCAGCGCGCCGATGATGATCTGCCCCTCGCCGCCGATGTTGATCACACCGCCGCGAAAAGAGATGCAGATGCCCAACGCCACCAGCAGCAGCGGCGTCATCTTGGTGAGGGTGGCGGCCAGCGCGCTGACGCTGCCAAAGGCGCCGTTCAGCAGCACCCAGTACGCCTCGAAGGGATTGGCGCCCAGGAGCCACAACAGCACCCCACCGATTGTAAACGCAACCAGCACCGCCGCAATCGGCAGCGCGATTTCAAGGAAACGCGGTGACCTGAGAAATCGTGCCATGTAGCAGACCACGTATCGGTGGCGGATTCATACGAATCCAGAGGGATAGGCTTGCGCCGTCAATTGTAAGAAGGATAACAGATCATCCGTGCTTGCGTCAATTGAGCACTTTGAACAATGAACAGGGGGTGCTTCATGTTAATGGCAAACTACGGCGCCACATCGGTGAATCATGGAGTTTAACAAATAGATGGGTTACGATCGGAGATCGGGTGACAAAGGGGCAGGCTAAACACCCCCACACGATTCGCGCACAATCAACTCACCGTAAACAACGCTTTTCACGGCAATTTCCGGGCGTCCTTCAATGATGCGATGCAACTTTTGCATGGCAAGCATACCCATTTCTTGTTTAGGGATGTGATAAGTTGTCAGCGGTGGGTGAGTGTAGATGCTGTCGGCGACATTGTCGATACTCACGATGGCGATATCTTGCGGGATCGATAGTCCGGCTTCCTTGATAGCGCTCATTGCGCCGAAAGCGGTTTTGTCGCTGATGGCAACCACAGCGGTGGGGCGTGAGTTCAACGACAGGATTTGCTTCATCTGCACATAGCCTTTTTGTGGGTGTTCAGAGACAGGCGCCGGCAAAAAGGCTTCAGGAATTGTTAACCTGGCTTCGCCTAAAGCCGCCAGACAACCTCGCCACCTATCCACCAGGCTGCTGTATTTGGCAGGACCGCGCAACACGGCAATTTCACGATGCCCCAGATTGAGGAGATGGCGCATGACGGTGTAGCCCGCCGTGAAATTATCGCCTAAGATGCTGGGTAATCGGTGCCCTTCAATATGGTTTTCGATCAGAACGAGCGGAATCTCGGCTTTCTCTAGTCGGACAACCATTGGCGGCGTAATATCGCCATCGTTGGCAATGACTAGCCCCTGAACTTGCTCGATCAGGTTGGAAACCCCCACGCCTTCCACCGAAGCGTCGTACATGTGCAACAGCACTTGATATCCCAAACGTTGGGCTTCTGCTTGAAAGCCGCGGATCACATCGCCATAGAAAATATCCAGCATGGCGTGAATCGAGCCATGTTCGATCATCAATCCGATGGCGCGTTTCGCCTGATGATTGGCGACGGGCAGCGCGCTTTCATAGCCGAGCCTGGCTGCGGCTTCCAGTACACGCAATCGGGTTTGTGGTGAGATACCAGGCCGATCATTTAGCACGAGTGAAACTGTGGCAATCGACACGTCCGTTAAGGCGGCAATGTCGCGCAGTGATGGTCGTTTACTCAAGTGAACTATCCATTATTAATTTAACTACTAACCGCCAGGTTAACCGTTTATCTTCCCGGAAGCTTTGGAGCTTCCGGGAAGATAGCGAGCAATATCA
>DGFH01000284.1:23636-37543 GCA_002391565.1 Anaerolineales bacterium UBA3905 | reverse complement strand
AGATGTGTATAAGAGACAGCCTTCGTCTTATCGCTTTTCTTCGCCGTCGATATCAGCTTACATGTCCCCAATGGTATTTTCCTAACTTCTTCGTCCTCTCGTTGTGAGATATGCTTGCTCGTGTTACAATCAAGTTATCGGGCGGGCAACTAATTTTGCCAGATGAATCCATGGACGACGAACCGCCACGCATTTCTTCGTTCCTGCGTTCTTCACAACCAGGAGCGTGGACGGATACAATCGTACAGCCAGGCGTGCACATTCGACCCCGCTTCAATTCACGGATTGCTCCGATGAGTTCATTAGCGTTCGTGCGAATTGACAGACGCCAGGCTGCTTTTTGTGGACGCGCTACATTATTTCCCTTGATTTTGAGAATCATATGAAAACTTCTGCTGTCATTCTGGCAGCCGGCTACGGTACGCGTATGAAGTCGGATTTGCCAAAGGTGATGCATCCCTTGCTGGGGCGTCCAATGATCGATTGGGCGCTGCGCGCCGTAGAGCCGCTGATTGCTGCGTTACCGGTGGTTGTAGTCGGTTACGGCCAGGAACTGGTGCGCTCCTTCGTGGGTGAACGCGCGCTTTACGCCGAACAACAGGAACTCCTGGGCACTGGTCACGCTGTTTTGCAGGCATTGCCACAACTCGATGCGGTTGATACCGTGCTGGTTACCTACGCCGACATGCCACTGCTCACAAGCGCCACGTTGCACAAGTTGCTTGCATTATACGCTGCACATCAACACGACCCGGCGCTGGCGTTGGCGATGCTCACCTTTACGCGCGATAACCCACAGGGCTTTGGCCGGATTGTGCGTGGGGCAAATGGCGAGGTCTCTGCAATTGTTGAAGAAGTGGATTGCACCCCTGCGCAATTGCAGATTCGTGAGCTGAATCCTGGCGTCTATTGTTTCAATGCTGCCTGGTTGCGCCGTAACCTGCCGGCTGTGCCCAAAAGCGCCAAAGGTGAATACTATCTTACTGATCTGGTGGCGATGGCAGTGAAGCAAGGTCGGTCGATTGTCACGGCGGACGCACCCCTCGACGACGTTTATGGCGTCAACAACCGGCTTCATCTGGCCGAGGCGGAGGCCATCCTCCGACGGCGTGTGGCGGAGCGCCACATGCTGGCCGGTGTGACCATCATTGACCCGGCGACGACCTACATTGAGGACACCGTCGAAATCGGCGCCGATACAACGCTCTGGCCGGGGTGTGTGTTGCGCGGCGCTACTGTCATCGGCAGACATTGCACCATCGGCCCTTATAGCCAGATTGTTGACTCGGTGCTGGCCGATGGGTGCCGTGCGGTCTACTCGGTGTTGGAGCAGGCGCGCATGGACGCGCACGCCGAGATCGGCCCATTTGGTCGTCTGCGCAAAGGCGCCCATCTTGGCGAAGGCGTTCACATGGGCAACTTTGGCGAGGTGAAGGACAGCTATCTTGGTCCCGGCGTCAAAATGGGGCACTTTAGCTATATCGGCAATGCTGAGGTGGGCGCCAATGTCAATATCGGCGCTGGCACGATCACCTGTAATTATGATGGCGTTCACAAATCGAAAACAGTGATCGGCGACAATGCCTTTATTGGCAGCGACACGATGCTGGTGGCGCCAATCACAGTCGGTGAAGGAGCGCGCACCGGCGCCGGCGCCGTCGTGACGCACGATGTACCGGCGCATACGACCGTCTATGGCGTGCCGGCGCGCTTACGCACCGATGCCGCCCGTGCAGCGGAGTAACCTGGAGAATGTTGTGGACTCTGATGTTATTTCGTGGTTAGTCTTGGCGGTTGCCCTGCTCTTCATTGGGTTGGCGGCAACCGCCGAAATCGCCCTGGCGGCGGTGGATCGCAGCGAATTGCGCCGCCGCCTTGAAGCTGGCGACCGCCGCGCTATCTTGCTCAACACCCAAATGAGCGACCCCGCCCAATTCTGGTTGACTGTCATGTTGCTCAAGACGCTGGGGGTGGTCGCCGTCGGCGTTGCCGTGGGTTTTATGCTGTTGACCCATGTTGACGTGACAGGTGTGCTGATTGGAATTCTGCTCACCTGGTTAGCGCTGGCTGCGGCGCAAATTGTTGTGCGTTCCTTCGTACTGCGCGAGCCCGACGTTGTCGCCCTGGCGCTGGCGCCCTTTTTGCGCGTTGTCACGGCGTTGTTTTCGCCGTTGACGTTTCTGCTTTATCGCGCCGGGTTACGCCTGAGTGGTGAAAGTCAGGAAGAAGCGGACGAATCGATCTTCATGTCCGAGGATGGCTTGCGTCTGTTGATGCAGGTCAACGAGGAGGAGTCCGAAATCCAGGAGAGCGAAAAGCAGATGATCGCCAGCATCCTGGAAATGAACGAGACTGTGGTGCGCGAGGTTATGGTGCCGCGCATCGATATGGTGACGATCGAGGTCAACACCGACTTACGCACAGCGCTGGATATTATCATCGAGGCCGGACACAGCCGCATCCCGGTGTACGAGGGGTATGTGGATGTGATCGTGGGTGTGCTCTATGCCAAAGACCTGCTCAAATGCTTCCGCGACAACCGTACAGATGCATCGATTCGTGAGTTGTTGCGCCCGGCGTACTTTATCCCGGCCACCAAGAAAATCAGCACACTTTTGCGCGAAATGCAGCAACAGCGCACGCACCTGGCTATCATCGTTGATGAGTACGGCGGCATTGCTGGCCTGGTCACCTTCGAGGATATGCTGGAGGAGATCGTCGGCGACATTCAGGATGAATACGATATTCACGAGCAGGCTTCTTATCAACAGATTGGCGAGCACGCCTATCTCCTCAATTCGCGACTTGACCTTGATACACTGGCCGATCTGCTTGGCATCGATCTGTCAGAGGAGGAAGGCGACACCGTCGCCGGGCTGATCTACAGCCACCTGGAGCATGTGCCGGAGCAGGGCGAGGTGTTGGAACTAGACGGCTGGCGCTTTACCGTCCTTTCGGTGGATGGTCGGCGGATCAATCAGGTGCGCGTTGAACGCATTGCACCCCCGCTTGTCGAAGAGACGGCGGCGCCGCGTGTGCAAACTCAGAAATCCGTACTCAATCCTTCCAGTGTGGCAAATCAACCATGACACCAGCAGAACTTGTCCAGCAGGCATTGACGGCGCGTACCCGCGCCTACACTCCCTACAGCAACTACCAGGTCGGCGCCGCTGTGCTGACTACAGATGGCGAGGTCGTCCTGGGCTGCAACGTCGAAAATGCCGCCTATCCCGCCACCATCTGCGCCGAACGCGTGGCATTGACCGCCGCCGTCGCTCAGGGTAAAGGGCGATTCAGCGCCATCGCCGTCGCCACACGCAACGGCGGTTCGCCCTGTGGCGTCTGTCGCCAGGTCATGATGGAGCTTGGCCCCGACATGGCTGTCTATATCGCCGACGAGAGCGGCGCCTACCGCACGACTACGGTGCGGGCGCTGCTGCCCGATGGCTTTGATCGCGACAAGCTGGCGGAGTAAGCCGCCACAGGACAACAGCATGTCGGCAAACGTACCCACCCTGCTGGCCGCTCATCAGTTGCGGCAGCTCGAATTTCTGCTTCGCATCACGCGCGCCATGACCTCGCGGCTGGAATTGCCCAGCCTGCTGGAATTGATCTTGCGCAGCGCGGCGGAGATGGTCGGCGCGCCCGCAGGGATGATTCTGCTTCAGCCGGAGCATACGATCCTGGAGCCGGCGCTGCCAGTGCTGCCGCGTTTTCAGGTGCGCGCTCTCTATGCGATTCCAACCGAGGCGCTGCCAGCATTCGAACCGTTGCTAGATGCTGGCGCCGTGCGCATCGTGCAAGACGCTGTCGCCGCCGTGGCTGGCGCTGGTCAACCACCCGCTATCGATCTAGGCAGCCGCGTTCATCAAGTCGAGCAGGAATTGGGCATGACGCTCGGACAGATCGTGGCGCTGCCGCTGCTCTTTGAGGACGATTTTTTGGGGCTGATCTACCTCTTTCGCGGCAGCTATGCCTTTTCGCAATTTGACTGGCAGTTTCTACAAGGCTTTGCCGATCAGGCGGCCATCGCAGTGCGCAACGCCCGTCTCTACTCGTTGTTGCGCACCGAGCGTAGCCGTCTCATCACCATCTTGGAAAATAGCGCCGATGGCATCATGATTTTGACGCGCGATCGCATCGTCGCTGCGGTGAATCACACGCTGGCGGCCATGGTGGGGCTGGCGCCCGAAGACGCTGTGGGGCGACCGTGCAGCGCAGTCTTGCCGCTGGAGAATGTCAAAGGCGTCGACTTCTGTCGGGATGAAAACTATACCGGCCATTTCGACGCACCCAACCTGCGCTGCGAGGGCGAGTTGATCCGCCCTGGCGACAAGCGGCTGGTGCTGGCCGTGACCTTTACGCCGCTTACCACCGAAACTGGACGGCTGATCAACATCGTCGTCAATGTTCATGACATCACGCGCTTTCGCGAAGAAGAAGAGATGAAGTCCACCTTCACCTCGATCATCAGCCACGAATTGAAGACGCCGGTTGCTTTGATCAAGGGGTATGCCCAGACGCTGGCGCGTGAAGACGCGCAGTGGGACGCCGAGACCGCACGCGCCGGGCTGCAGATCATCGAGGAAGAAGCTGACCGCCTGGAAGCTCTGATCAACAACCTGCTGGACGCCAGCCGGATTCAGGCGCAGGGTGTGCGGCTCGACTGCGCTGATGTCAACCTGGTGGCGCTATTGCACAAAGTGGCGGATGCCTATCGCATGCAAACCGAGCACCACCGCATTGAGGTCACGCTTCCAACGTCGCTGCCGCCGGTGTGGGGAGACGAAGAACGGCTGCGGCAGGTTTTCACCAACCTCCTCAACAATGCCATCAAGTATTCGCCTCAGGGTGGCGCCATCAAGATCGGCGGATGGTTTCATCCGGCGCGCACAACCGTCGATGCCATGACAAACGCCGACGCACCTGCCCTGGCCGACAAGGATTATGTCGTTGTCTTTGTCACCGACCAGGGCATTGGCATTCCTGCGTCCGATTTGCCGCACATCTTCGACCGTTACTATCGCGTCGATAGCTCGCTGCGGCGTACGACTGCCGGCGCCGGGTTGGGGTTGTATCTGGCCAAGGCGATTGTGGAGGCGCATGGCGGGCGGATTTGGGTGACCAGCGAGCCGGGAAAAGGCGCCACTTTTTTTGTGGCGCTGCCGGTCGATGCCGACGGCAAGTTGTGAGATGATGCCGTGAGATGATGCTGTGAGGTGATGCTGTGACGCTGGATGGACTTCCCAACGCATACTGGGTGGCGCCGGGACAACTGCTGGCCGGCCCTTATCCCTGTTCCGCCGACCTGGATACGGCGCACCAACGCGTGGCCGCCTTGCTGGCAACCGGTGTTCAATATATCATCGACCTGACCGAACCGGGCGAGTACAATCTACGTCCTTACTGGCCCATCCTGCAACGGCAGGCGGAAGCCGCCGGGCGCCTGGTCGAACGCTGGAACGCCCCCATTCCGGACATGGGCACGCCGGGCGTCGCACAGATGCGTGAAATCCTGGCGCATATCGACGCCGTCATCGCCGACGGTCGCATCGTCTATGTCCATTGTTTCGGTGGCATCGGGCGCACAGGCACAGTGATCGGCTGTCACCTGGTGGAACGGGGAATGCGTGGAGATGCAGCCCTGGCGGAAATCGAACGGTTGCGCCGCAGCTTGCCCAACGCCCACCGCATCTCGCCAGAAACGGATGCACAACGCACGATGGTGCGGTTATGGAGCACGCAGCGAGGTTGACTGTTCAAATATGCTAACTCGTTCAACCGTCCCGTGCGCCGTGTAGACTTCGTACAACAGAATCAAACTACGGAGGATCTCACCCTCCGACTGCGTCCGCATTTGGCAGTAAACTATTCCTGCATGATCGGTCGACTGGCTGGCGTAGACCAGAAAATCCGAATCGTGCATCACCAGAACGCGCAGCGATTTCGACTGGCGTCATTCCCCATCTCAGGCGCCAGATTGCTACATCAGCCACCGCAATCCGCGTGCCGGCAATCCGTGGCCGCCCACCACGATAGCCGGGTTCACTCACGATCAGGCGATCCAGTACGGCTTCCATTGCGTTCTCCCATTCTATCCATCCGAGATCGTAGCTGCGAGTGCAATCGCATCATACTCTCAGCCGCAACACGGCATCGACGCCGCTGCAGCCGTGCGTCTGGCGCAACAGCACGAGGAAGGGCGTAGCCTGGCTTGCCCGATTGCGGCACGCATCCTGGAGAATCGCCCGCGCCATGCGCCACGCCGCCGGTTGTTCGCATGCCAGCCACCACACGTGCTCGTAGACCAGCACATAACCGTGCGCCGGCGCCCACGAAAGATCGTTGATACACTCCTCGAAGGCATCCCAGTTGCGCCCGAAATAGTCCGGAAAGTGCATGACGGCGGCAGCGGCTTGCAGAAAACTCGCCTTGTCGCGTGCTCGCCGCCCGTCTAGTTGAAACAAACGCCAGCCGAGCTGCTCGACCCCCTCGGCCAACGCCAGCATCTCAACTGGCGGTAGCCAGCGATAGAGTCCCGACGGCGTTTGCGCCAGTAGTTCTGCATATCTCCTGTTCATGGCAGCCAAATCCGTGAGAAACTGGCGTAATGATCGTCGGTGTAATATAGCTCGCCGCCTTCCCCACTCACGATGCGTCGCGCGCCGCGATCGTCTTCGCCCGGCGTGATGACAGTGTACTCACGATAGTAGCCGCTGGGCTTGCGCGGCAACAGTCGTTCGCGATTCTGAAAGACTGAACCGTCCTTGCTGAAAGGAAATGGCCCCCCACGTTTGATCAACGCCAGCGTCTCCAGCGCCTCCGGCGGCAGCGCGTCCAGTGTGGTCACAGGCAGGCCATCGATCTGCGCAGGCGGGCCGCGCGTGGGCGTCGCCGTCGGCTTTGCCGGCCTGGGTGTGTGGGTAGGAACTTTCGTCGGCGCCGACAACGCCGCCGGCGCTGCGAGCGTCGGCGTCTCGGCAGTGATGGCAGCCTGGGTTTCCGTCGGCGACGCCGGCGTCGGTTCAGTGGTGGGAGTCTCTTGCGCCGAGACCAGGGCAGCGGTCGTGGGTGTGGCTGCCGTTGTTGTCTGTGGCGCGCTCGCCGGTCGCGACAGCATCATCCAGACCACCAACGCCATCACACCGACAACAAGCAGTGGAACAAAACCGCCGCTGCGGCGTCGAGTGGGACGATTCACCTATGACTCCTTTCTAGCGCTAACGGCGCCGAATCTTCTTTGTGCTCAGATAGTACACGGCTTGCCCATCTTCCCGGAAGTTCCGAACTTCCGGGAAGGTTATATGTCAGTCGCCTTCAACCTTCCACCACCGCAGCCACCCGTTCCAGCCCCACTGCCTGCGCCGCTCGCAGCCGATATAATCCGTCCATGAGCAGATAGCCATCGCGTACACGTTGCACCGTGATCGGTGGACGCACGCCACCGTCACGCCGCACGCGGGCGATGGCGTTATCGAGCTTGGCCGGGTTGAGCGCCGTGCCCTGTTGCCCGGCGCGCACGCGAATCTGGGCAACGGGGATCTCGATGACAGGCGGGTCTGTGGCGGCTGGACGATTCGCCGCCGGCGTGGCAGGTGACGGCGTGGCAGGTGACGGCGTGGCAGGTGACGGCGTGGCAGGTGACGGCGTCACGTTCAGCCGATAGCCGGTCGCGGCGGTGAATGCTGCCTGCAGCGCAGCAATTTCGCCGTCGCCGGGCGCAGTGGTGAGCGTCACCGCGACTTCGCTGCGTTCGAGGAAGATGCTCGGCCCCCTGGCAATCCGCCACGCGCGTTCCTGGAGCAAGCGCCGCGCCGTATCGAGGATGGCGCCCTGGTTGGGCTGGGGATTGATGGCCAGCGGCCAGCCGATCTGCTGCGCCAGCGCATCGATCATGGCCTGATGTCGTTGGCCCACCTGTGGCGAGATGAACGAGAGTACAATGACGCCGTCCTTGAGGCTGGTCTTGTAAAGCGTTGCACCGGCCAGCGCCTGGCGAATAGCAGCGTAGGCGGCGTTGATCTCCAGTGGTTTCACACCGGCAACGGGGGTGGCCGCCGGTGTGAGGGCAGTGGGCAACGTCTCCCCACTCCTCGCCCCTCGCCCCTCCACAAACGCAATCTCTAACGCGTAGCCGCTGATCTCGGCAAAGCGCGCGGCGGTGGCAGCGCGGTGCACGCGGGCGTTGTCGTCCGGCGGCGCCACCGTCACAACCACGCGCCGTTCACCGCGATGGATCGCCGGCCCCTTGCGCACTTCCCAGCCAGCAGGTAGACACTCGCCAACCAACGCGTTGAGCGCCGCCTGGTTTGCTTCGGGCGTCACTTCCAGCTTCCAACCGGTGCGCACCGCCAGCTCCTTCAGCGCATCGGCGTATTGTACTTGCGCCACATCGGGAAAATCGAATGTAAGCGTCAAAACCTGGTCGGCCAGCCGGTAGCCGGTGCGCCGCAGCCGTGCCTCCGGTGGGAAGAATTCCCTGGCGGCAGCCAATGCCTGATTGGGTTCCATCGCAACGGGCGCATCGCGCAGAGTCAGGGACGCCCGCAACTGCGCCAGCGCTGCTCCTGCTTCTGCCGCACTCTCCAGCACCGCCAGAATCTCTTCCGGCCAGACCTCGGTCTCCTCAGGCGCTGCTATCTCGCTCTGCCAATCGCCAATCTCCCAATCGTCAATCTCCAATCTCACTCGATCCACTAACTGCGCAACCACGCGCCCTACCACCACCTCGCCCCCGACGTGGCGCACCAACAGCCAGCGTCCGCTCAGGTCACCGTGTGCAGCCAGCGCCCGGCGACGGCGCACCGTCAGTTCGACCTGCTCGCGGCTGCGCAACCGGTAGCCGCCGGCGCGAGTCGAGTCGGCGACAAAGTAGTAATGGTCGGCGGCCAGCGCGTCGGCGAGTTCGGCAAGCTGACGCGCAGTCGGAGCGGGCCGGCTGCCCCACCAAAAGTGCGCCAGCGCCTCCAGGGTGAAGATGGCGCCGGCGTCATCCCCATCGAGCGCGGTGCGGCTCAACGCTTCCCACAATCGGCGCACATCTGGGCGACGCCCGCCGCCGATCCCGGCGGCGTGTTCCGGCCGCACGACCGGCGCAAATTGAAAGCCGAAGCTCTGCCCGGCGCGCGGCAGACGCACGCGGCGTCCGCGCGCCCGCAGCGCCTCGCTCAGGCTGGTGCGCGCGGCTTCATCGCCGTGTACGAGGAAAATCTGCACCGGGTCGAGCGTCTCTACAAAGCTGACGAGCTGACCGGCGTCTGCATGCGCCGAAAGCGAGTAGGTCGCCAGCTTGCACTGCACATCGACTTTGTCCTGACCCAGCCGCAGCGTGCCCGTCCCACGCTGCGCCATCTCTTGCAGGCGGCGTCCGGGCGCTTCTTCATCCTGGTAGCCGGTCAGCAAGATGGCGTTTTCGGGGCGTCCGGCCAGCGCCCGCGCATAGGCGACCGACGGCCCGCCCGCCAACATGCCGGAACTGGAGACGATCACCGCCGGGCCAGGCTCCCAGATCAGCGCGTTGCGCTGACCGGCGGAGGTCACCGGCTGAATCATCCCGCCAAAGAATGTGGCGCCCTGCTCTTGCAGCGCCAGTGGCAACGTCTCCGGGTAGCGCCGATAGGCTTCGCAGACGGCGCGCACCATGCCGTCCGCCCAGATCGGCACATTGGCCAGTTCTCCGCGTCGCTGATATTCGCCCAGCGTCAGCAAAATCTCTTGTGCGCGGCCAAGCGCAAAGGCCGGGATCAGCACCTTGCCGCCCGCCGCAGTGATCGTTGCCACGGTCTCGACCAGGCGCTGCTCCTCGACGTGGCGATTGGCGTGCAGCCGTCCGCCGTAGGTGCTCTCCAGGATCAGCACGTCGGCGCCGAATTGGGGCGGACGCGCGCCGTCCACCGTGCGTTGTGGCGAGATCGAGATGTCGCCGGAGATCAGCACGCGCCCCTCCGCCGAGGCCAACCCGATCATGGCGGCGCCGGCGATGTGCCCGGCGTGAAACCAGGTGGCGGTGAGTCCGGGCGCCAGCGTCAACGGACGGTTGAGCGCAACCGGCGTGAAGGCTTCCATCAGGCGATTTGTCGCCACTTCATCGAAGAGGGGCAACTCGCCCTCTTCCTCCCACCGCGTCGCCATGATGCGCCGGGCGTCCTGGTGCAGCACACGCGTCAATTCGATGGTCATGGGCGTGGCGTAGACCGGTGCAGCGGGGTAGCGTTCGCACACCAGCTCCAGCGCGCCGGTGTGGTCGGTGTGCGCGTGGGTGACGAGAATCGCATCCACGCCGCCGCTGCGTTCGATAGTGCTCAGGTCGGGCAACTGATCGCCGGCCAGCCCCCAGCGCGCTTTGGGCGTGGGACGGATGCCGGCGTCGATCAGTACGCGGCGTCCGGCGATCTCGATGAGGATGCTGCTGGCGCCCACTTCATCGGCGCCACCCAGAAAGGTGATTTCCATACGGGTCGTTATGGCGAAGGTTGACGCAGTGCGTAAAGCGCCAGCAGCGCATAAGCTGTTGTGCGCGTGTCGGCGCCGTCGGTCGGGCCATCGGCGGTGTAATGTGCGGCAAAGCCACCATCGGCGCCCTGCAAGCTCAGCAGCCGTCGCACGATGACATCGTTCACCGGTTCACCCAGTCTGGCGCCGGCGATCAGCGCCAGCGCCAGGTCGGCGGTGGTGTAGCGGTCCGGGTGCGCAGCGTCGCGGAAGCCGACGCCATCGAACATTTGCATGGCGGCGGCGAAGTGTTCTTGCGCCTGGGCGGCGTCGCCTTGATTCCACGCGTTAAGCGCAGCGAACAGCGTGAGATCGGCGCGATTCGCCCAATCCTGGATGCTGTCGGCGCTGATATGACTTTCGAGCCAGATGGTGGGAGAGATTTCCTGTTGTACAGCGATGGTCGGCGGCCATGTCACTGTTTCGCCGCGCAACGCCTCGATCAGACCGTGCCGGGGTGCGCCAAAACTAGCCAGTTCGGTCTCCAACTCCACCGTCAGATCGGCGGCGTGCGCCTCTTGCATCACCCATTCCACGAGCAGGTTGTCGGGCGTTAGCCAGTGGCGCACATCTTCCGGCGCTGCCCGCAGCAGACCAATATCGGCGTCGAGCTGGCGCGTCAGGAAGGAAAGCGCGCGGCCCAGCATCGGCTGGAAGACCATCGGCGTGGGTGTGGGTGCAGCCAGCGGCGCTGCGACTGTGCACGCTGCCAGCAGCGGAAAGATCACAAGAAGCAAGAGTCGGTGACGCATGGTGAACCCTCCTGTGGTTGGAGTTTGGCGAAGCACGTACAACCTGTCATCATTGTACTGCGAACATAGATATTTGCAGAGATAGAGGCAGCAAGGAGGAGACGCCATGCTGTGCTTGCGGGTGCGATGGCAAGTCATTGCGATCTTCCTGGTGGCTGCGTGCACGCTCACCGGGTGTGGGGAGCCGACCCCGCCGGAAGCGGCCAGCCTTTACGCCCGCATCACCATGCCCGCCGACCCGATCCGGCAGGAACCGTCGCGTGACGCGCCGTATGTGGGGCTGGCCTTCTACGGAATGCGTTTTCCGATCACAGGGAAGATGTCCAACTGCGAGTGGCTCAAAGTGAAATTGCCGCCCACCCTTCAGCACGTTGGCGCCGAAGGGTGGATCATCGGGCCGCCAGAGTTTGCGCTGATCGACGGCGGCGGCTGCGCCGACATTCCCGACCTGACGCCGCGCCCGGCGCCAGCGGGATGAAGGCGCCAGCTCGATGGGTAGTTTGAGGATTGTGATACAATTCTACTATGACCAGTCACATCAGGATTACGGCAGGTTTTGGATGCTCTTCTCTTATCAATGTCAATTATGGTTTTTGCCTGCGGTGCTCTTTGAAGGACGATAACGATGCACGAACTACATCAGACGATTGCGGCTAATGAGTTGAAAAACAATGCTCGTCGTGCGTTTGCGCTGGCAGAAAAAGGGCCGGTAGTGATTATCAGTCGCGCCAAGCCAAAAGCTGTCCTGGTTGCACCTGACGAATGGAACCGTATTGCCAGACGCCTGGAGATACTGGAATCGCTTCTGGAAGCACAGCGCATCGAGGCACGCAATGATGCAGACGATAGTTGGGTCTCCAGCATTGAGATGCGAGATCGGTTGATGAAGCGGGGCGTCGATGTGGGAAGTTCACTATAGCCAGGAAGCCGCCACCTATCTGGAGGATAATGGCGCCTTGATCGCAGGGTTGTTCTTTGCGATGGAGGCGCTGTCAGAGTCCGAAGGATTGCCTGTTGTTGGGGAATTTCAGGTTGTACAAGGCGCAATATTCTGGCTAATCCAGGGACACCAGGTGATCTATCGTCGACTTGAAAGTGCAAAAATTGTCCGGATTCTCTCAATCAAGCCTGCCTGATCTTGGGCAGACATCCTCACTTTCACACGCTATCTGGCAGGCGCGTCGCCTCCGTCACCTTGACCGTCGCAAGCTGCGACGGCGAGATGAACGCGCTGCGCAGGTCGGCGCCATCGCAGTTGGCGCCGCGCAGGTCCGCCATGAACAGGTTCGCTCCACACAAATTGGCGTGGCTGAGGTCGGCGTCGATCAGATCGACGGCGTAGAGGTTGGCGCGGATCAGACAGGTGTTGCGCAGGTCGGCGCGCGATAGATCGGAGACGGCGAGATGCGCCCAGGCCAGGTTGGCATTGGGCAGCGCCAGTCCACGCAGGTCGGCGCCGTTGAGCGCCAGCACCGGCGGCGTCGGCGGCTGGTCGGCCACCACGTGCGCGCCGATGAGGTTCGCCTCGTAGAGAAACTGGATCGCCAGCCCCTTATGCTGACCGTCGAGCTGACGCAGCGCCGTGAACAGATGGGCGCGCGCCAGCGCATTGATGGCGTCGCCTTTCGTCGTCGTGTACAGGTTGTGATGGCAGACCAGGTCGGTGATGGCGTCGAACAGTTTGTGCAAAATCACCTGTTGCATAATTACCCTCGCTTGCCGCCCACCGGCGCCGTCCCCGCCACCGCATCGCCGATGGCGTCGCCGAGCAGGTTGATCGCCAGCACGCTGAGGAAAATTCCCAGCCCTGGAAAGACCGTCAGCCACCACGCCTGGCGGATGAACTTCTGGCCGGCGTTGAGCATGGCGCCCCACTCCGGCGTCGGCGGCTGCGCGCCCAGCCCCAGAAAGCTCAGCGCCGCGCCTGCCAGGATCGCTGCGCCGATGCCCACCGTCAGCAACACCAGCAGCGTGCGCAGCGCGTTGGGCAAGATGTGGCGCAGCAATATCTGCCCGTCCCGGACGCCAATGGCGCGCGCCGCCTCGACATAGCCTTGTTCGCGGATGGCGAGCACATTGCCGCGCGTCAGCCGCATGAACGACGGAATGAAGGCGATGCCGATCGCCAGCATGGCGTTGGTGATCCCCGGCCCCAGTACGGCGATAATCGCCAGCGCCAGCAAAATATCGGGAAAAGAGAGCAGCACGTCGGTTAGCCAGGAGCTGCCGGCGTCGAGCCAGCCGCCGTAGTAGCCAGCGAATAGCCCAATCGTAACGCCGATGGTGGCGCCGAACACAATGGCGATCAACCCGACGCGCAACGAGAGTTGGCCGCCGTAGAGAAAGCGGGCAAAGACATCGCGCCCGATGTGATCGGTGCCCATCGGATGTTCCCAGCTGGGCGGCTGCAGGGTGGCCGCCGGGTCGACTGCATTCGGATCGCGGCTGGTGAGGAGCGGCGCAGCCAGGCTGGCAGCGATCAGCGCCAGCAGGACGATCGCGCCGATCTGAGCGCCGCGATGGCGGAAGGTGCGTCGAACGAGGCGCAGCGTTGGCGACTCGCTGCGCGCGGCAGATGCAACCGGCGTAGATGGGTGGTGGGTGGCAGTGGGAGCACTCATTCCAGGCGGATCTTCGGGTTCAGAAAGGCGTAGGCGATGTCGG
>DGFH01000284.1:0-23398 GCA_002391565.1 Anaerolineales bacterium UBA3905 | reverse complement strand
CCAAGCAGGTACGCCATCTGCAAGCCGACAAAGGTAACGATCGGGATCAGCGCATTGCGCATAGCGTGCTTGAGTACGACGCTCGACTCATGTAACCCTTTAGCGCGCGCCACGGTGACATATTCCTGCCCCAACACATCTAACATGCTGGCGCGCACCATACGCGCAATGATGGCGGCTTCGGGCAGCGCCAGCGTCAGCGCGGGCAGGAAGAGGTCGGAGAAGTCGTTGCTGTTCGAGATGCTGGGGAACCAGCGCAATCGCACCGAAAAGACCATGATCAGCAGCAACCCCAACCAGAAGGTCGGCGTCGACATGCCGCTGACCGAGATCGCCATCAACGTGGTGTCGAGCCAGGAGCCCTGGCGCAGCGCCGCCGTCAGCCCCAGCGCAAAGCCAAGCGCCAGCGCGATCGCCAGCGCCGATAGCGCCAGCGCCACCGTGCTCGGCAATTGTTCGGCAATAGCGCGAGAGACTGGCACATAGTTGCGGATCGACTCGCCCAGGTCGCCGCGCAGGGCGTCGCTCAGATAACGCGCATATTGCACCGGGATCGGGTCATCCAGCCCCAACTGGGCGCGCAACTCCGCCACCCGCTCCGCCGAGACCTTCTGCCGCCCCAGGATCGCGGTCACGGCGTCGCCCGGCACGAGATGGATGATCGAGAAGACCAGCACCGAGACGCCGAAGAGCACCAGGAGCGAGGTCAGGAACCGACGGATGAGATAAGTGTACATTGTCGTTGAGGATACCATAGCTCTGGGCTTGAATACGAATGCAGCGTGAATCCTCGGTGAGTCCTCGCTACCACTCGCGTAGCATCCAGATTTCGGCGTTCTCACCGCCTGCCACATCGCCGATCTCGGCGAAGATGACGACCGCCTGCTTAAGCTGCGCCATCGCCTGCTCCTCCTGACCGCCGGCGTGATGGAGATCGGCGAGGGTGTTGTGCAATGCGGCCGCGCGGTGGCGGTCGCCGATGCGCGTCGCCTGCGTCAATGCCTCTTCCACCAGCGGGATGGCGCACGCCGGGTCGCCAGCGTCGGCGTGGACGAGCGCCAGGCTGTTGAGCGCCGCGGCCAGGATGCTGACATCCTGCTGCTGCCGTGCTGCAGCGACGGCGGCGCCGCCGGCCGCCAACGCCGCCGTCACATCGCCCTGCCGCCGCGCCAGAAGACAAAGCAACGTCTGGCTGCGCGCCAGCGCGGCGGCGTCGCCCGCAGCTTCGGCGGCGTGCAGTCCTTGTTGCGCCAGGTGCGCGGCGGCGCCGATCTCACCACTGCGCAGCACGGCCAGGCTCCAGTCGGTGAGCACGCGAGCGTGCAGGCTGGTTGCGTCGGATGGCAGCAACTCGTGCGCACAGGCGTAGTGACGCAGGGCCGCCGCCATGTCGCCCAACCGGTCAAAGAGTCGTCCCAGGCGATGCTCCAGGTCGGCGCGCTGATCGGCGGAGCAGTGCGTCAGCGCAGCGGTGTATGCCGCTTCCGCCTGGCTGTACTCGCCCAACAGCGTATGCAGATCGCCGAGCTGACTGTGAATGGCGCAGGCGTCGGGCGCACCGAGCGCCAGCGCCTGCCGGAAATAGTCGACCGCCGCACGGTTGGCATAAACGCGCTGCGCCTGCTCGCCTGCCAGCCGCGCACTTTGCGCGGCTTTCTCCGGCTCACCGCCCAACCGATAGTGCTGCACCAGCGCGCCGGCGACGCCAGCTTCATCGCCGGTGCGGCGCGCCTGCATTGCCAGCGCATCGCCCACACGCCGATGGAGCAGACGGCGGCGCAGGTGCGTGAGGTCGTCGTAGACAATCTGGCGCAACTGGGCGTGGGCAAAGTCGAGCCGGTCGGCGCCGGTCTCGATCACCAGCCGGCGCGCCAGCAGTTCCTCCAGCGCGGCAACGGTTTCGTCTTCGCTGCGTCCGCTGGCGGCCGTCACGGTGGGCAGATCGAAGGATCGCCCGATGACTGCCGCTGCTGCCAGCACCTGCCGCGCCACTTCCGTCACCGGCGCCAGGCGCGCCAGCAGAAAATCGCGCACGCTGGCCGGCGCTCGCCAGGCCGCTGCGTGGCTGGCGGCGTCGTCCTGCGCCAGCATGTGCAGATACTCGGTGACGAAAAAGGGCAGTCCCCCGGTTTCGGCGTAGAGCCGGTCGGCCAGAGTTTCGTGCCCCGTAGTGCGACTGGGCAGCGCCAGCCTCACCCAGCGCGCGACATCGAAACGGGAGAGCGGGGTCAGGTCAATCCATGTGACCTGACCCTGGCGTCTGCCATCCGCTGCGTGGCGGTGCAGATGATGACCGGCAGGCAGTTCACCGCGACGCCAGACCAGCATCACGCAGATGCGCTGCGCCTCCAGCCGCCGGACGAAGTAGGTCAGCCAGTCGAGCGTGGCGCGGTCGGCGCAGTCGATGTCGTCGATCAGCAATACGCCGGGCAGATCGCCAGCCAGCAACGCCGTAAAGGTCGCCGCCAGCGCGGTGAAGAAGCGGCTTTGGGCCGTGACGGGGTCGGGCGGCGGCGCCGCGCCGGCAGGGTGAAACTGTGCGAGCGTCGGGACAAGGCGCCCCACCTCAGCCAGCACCGCCGGATCGAGTGCGGCCAGCCGCGCACGCAACGCGGGCTCAGCCGCCGCACGCTGGAGCAGCATGGAGAGCGGCGCATAGCTCAGCGGCGTCTCGCCAGGATACGCCGCTGTCGCCAACAGCACTGCCCCACGGCGCGCCTGCGCCTGAGCAAAGGCAGTTGCCAGCGCCGTTTTGCCCGCGCCGGCCTCCCCCGTCACCACAAACAGACGTCCGCGCCCGCCGCGTACGCTGATCGCGTCGTAGTCTGCCTGGAGCGTCGCCCATTCGATTGCGCGTCCCAACAGCGGTATGGCGGCGGGCGGCTGTGTGGGCTGGATGGCGGCAAGTGCCGGCGGCGCCGTAACCGGATGATCCGGCGGCAGCGGCGCCTGATGTTTGCGGATCGCAGCGTCAAGCGCGGTCGTCTCCTCCAGCGGCGGGACGCCTAACTCTTCATCCAGAATGCGGACGCACTCCTGATATTGGCGCAGCGCCGCCGCATGCTGGTTGTCCCAGGCGTAGAGCTGCATCAACTGACGGTGGGCGGGTTCGTGCAGCGGGTCGAGCGCCAGGCGACGGCGAGCGTACTGGATCGCAGCCGACCAATCGTGGGTGACGGTGGCGCATTGCACCAGGGCGTCGAGCACGCGCGCCAGCGTGTGGCGATAGCCCTCGGTTTGGAAGAATTGCCAGTCGTCGAAGGCGGCGCTGTCGCGCAGGGTGAAGCCGGCGAGAAAATCCTCCGTGTAGAGCGCGGCCGCCCGTTCGAGTTGGGGACGATAGGCCGCGCAGGCGTCGGCGTCGATCAGCGGCAGCGGGCACGCCGCTACGCACTGCTCAAATTCGTGTACGTCGCACCAAAGCTGCGCATCGAGGGCCAACTGCACCTGTTCGCGCGCCGTGACCAGCCAGGGCAGGTCGCGCCCGTGCTGGAGGGCGGACAGGGTGCGGCGCAGCGCCGCACGCGCCCGCGTCTGATCCAGCTCGGGCCAGAGCAACGCGGCGATGGCGTCGCGCGTGTGCGCCTGGCGCGTGACCGCCAGATACGCCAGCAGCGCCGTCGCCTTGCGTGTATCCGTTACCAGCGGCGCGCCGTCTAGCTCAACGCGGGGGGCGCCAAACAAATAGATTGCTGCGTTCGCCACCCGTTTCTCCCTCTCAACAACAGCAGCAGAGCCAGAAAAGATGCTCGTGATTGTACCGCAGTCGCAGCAAAAGATGAATCGAATGATGAAATGCGCACATCACCGTAACGGTGACGGTAACGATTGCCAGACGCCCGGCGGCTATGCTGTGGATGGCGATTGACCCGCGCCGCAGGCGACCCGGTCAGTCGAGCAATCTCAGTCGTGCCATCTTGTGAACAGTCCAAACACTTCCAGCAAAGGAGGAAGCATGAAACACACAGCAATGAAGCTGATCGCCGCCGCCGTCCTGGCGAGCAGCCTGTTGAGCGCGTGCCGGCCGGTGCAAGCGCCGGCTGCGCCCACGGAAGCCGCCGCCGAAATTCCGGTCGTCACGCTCAAAGTCACCGAGACGGGGCTGGAGGCGCCGGCGGAAATCCCGTCAGGCATCGTGGCGGTGACGGTGGAGGGCGGCGACCCGGAGAATCAGCCGATGCTGGCGCGGCTGAACGAAGGTGTGACCGTCGAGCAGCTCACCGAGGCGCTGGCGAGCCCGAATCCGCTGGCGGCGCTGGCGTTGGTGAGCCTGCTCGGCGGCAGCAACGCCAGTGTAGATGGCCCCGTGATCCACGAGCTGCGGGCAGGGGACTATGTGGCGATGCTCTTCGCAGATGACGGGCCGCCGCAGTTGCTTCCGGTCACGGCGGGTAAGCCCAGCGGTGCGCCGCCGCCAGCCGCTGATGTGCAGGTCTCGCTGGTGGACTTTAACTTTATGATGCCCGATCAGATTGCCGCCGGACGCCACGTGTGGCAGATCGAGAACACGGGCGAACAATGGCACGAGATGGCGATTGTCCAACTCAACGAAGGGAAGACTGTCGAGGACCTGGTGGCGTGGGTGAACAGTTCGGGGCCGGGCGGGCCTGGGGAGCCGCCGCCCTATGCGGAGGGTGCATTCTGGCATCCGATGGGCGCAGGGCAACGCGCCTGGGTGACCTGGAACATTCCGGCAGGCGAGTACACCGTGATTTGCATCTTGCCCGATGTGGCCGGCGACATGCGTCCGCATGTGGCGCACGGCATGGTGCGGACGCTGGTGGTGAAGTAGGGGTTGATGACGTGTGACTCGTGACGTGTGACTCGTCATTCGTGACAAGTCACACGTCACCGTGGATGCAAAGCGGGGTTGCCATGATGCAAAGCAAACGACACAAGTTCCCATCCACTTCACCCGGTGACCGGGCGGTTGACGGCTTGTTGCAGGGACTGATGGCAGGGGGTATCATGTTGGTCTTTCTGCTGGTCGTAGGAGTGGTGGAAGGTGCGGCGCCGACGGCAGTGCTGGCGCGTTTTGGGCTGCCGGGCAGCAGTTCGGCGGTCACGGGATTGTTGAGTCACCTGGCGGTGGCGGCAGTGGCGGGGCTGGTGTGGGGCGTGCTCTACGGCAGCCTCCTGCGCCGGACGCGGCTGCCGGCCTGGCTGTTGGGCGCAGGGTATGGTCTGGCGCTGTACGTGAGTGCAACGATCTTCGTGATCGGCGCAACCGGGCTGGCGGACTTTGCGTCGTGGGCGCTGCTGACTGCGCACCTGCTATACGGAACAACTTTGGGATTGTTGAGCAGATCGACTGTGTAGCTCGATCGGCTGAGTTTGTGCTGGCTGCAGGGAGCTGATGATGACCTTAAGGCAGACTGCTACGCGATCAACCAGACGAAGGCAGGTTGCGGTTTTGCTCAGCTTGAGTGGCTTTCTGCTCTATGTGCTGACCAGCATTTTGGTCTATCGCAGCCGCACGGCGCCGCAGCCACCGGCATGGACAGACTGGTACAGCGGCCTGCTGTTCGGCGTGGGCGCACTTGTTGGACTGCTGCTGGGCGCCGTGTTGATCGCCAGGCGACAGGCAGGGATGTATGGTTGGGTGTGGGTTGTCAACGGCCTGGCGACGATCCTGATGAATTTTTTGCAGGCATACGCTGTCTTTGCCCTGCTGCTCAGCCCGGAGACGCTGCCTTTTGGCTGGTTGGCGGCATACGCTGCCTCTGCCTGTTGGTTCACCGTGATCGCCACACTCCCCTTGATTCTGTTGCTCTTCCCGACCGGATCACCCCCAACGCGGCGTTGGCGAATCGTTCTGTGGGGTGTGTTTGTCATTCTGGGAGCGGGTCTCGCCACATTTTGGACCGTGGGCGTCGAAGGATTCGTTCCGGTGACTTCGCCGCGCCTGCCAGATGATGTGATGATTGACGTGGCGCGCTTCGTCGCCGACGTCGCAGTTAGCGCGGCATTTCTAGCGATTCCGGTCGGCGTCATTTCGCTACTGCATCGTTACCGCCTGGCCGGTGCTGCAGAACGCCAACAGTTGAAGTGGTTTGCCTACGGCGCCGTCATCTTCGTGCTCGTGTTGGGCAGCGACTTTCTGTGGACAGCGCCTGGCGCATGGGAAGCTGTGAAGGAAGGTGTGGCTTTCGCCATTCTGCCGGTTGTCATCGCTATCGCCATTCTGCGCAACCACTTATGGGACATCGACATTGTCATCCGCAAGACGCTGCTCTACACAGTGCTGTCGGCGCTGCTGGCGGTGCTCTTCTTCGGCAGCGTGATCCTGCTCCAGCGCATCTTCGAGGCGACGACGGGGCAGCAGTCGCAGCTTGCCATCGTGCTCTCGACCCTGGCGATTGCCGCGCTCTTCAGCCCGCTGCGCCGCCGCATCCAGGATTGGATCGATCGCCGCTTCTACCGCAAGAAGTACGACGCCCAGCAGGTGCTGACGCAGTTCGCGCTCACCGCGCGGGATGAGACGGACATGAACGCGCTGGCTGCGGAACTGGCGCAGGTGGTGGCTGAGGCGTTGCAGCCGGAGCGTGTCAGTATCTGGCTCCAGCATCACGACGCTTCAGCACGGGTTGGCGCGATAGGGCATCAACCTGACTCGCCTGAGTAGGACTATTTGGCTGCAGGCGGCTGATCCCTGCGCACTGCCCAGAGAAACGGCAGCGCCTTCGTTATCCTCACGCCTTGATAAGAGTTGCTGAGAGGTGCAAAGTGCGGATCATAGGTGACGACAAAGTCGGCTTTTCCTGCAAGCGCGCAGGCTATCACAACATCATCATCGGCGTCATCAGGAATCAGTCGGACGACTGCTGCTTCTTGTATGTCCACCCACTCGGCGAAGGCATCGAGCAGTGCCACGAATGTCTCAATCTCGCTGCGGGCGACGCCACGCTCAACCAGTTTCTCGATCAACTCGTCGACAATGGCAGTGCACACCACCAGGGTGAACTCGTCAGCCAGCCAGCGGTCGATCAATTCCTGGGTAGGGCTTGTCGGGCTGCGGCTGAGGAATGCGGAGACGATGACATTGGTGTCGAACACCGCACGCAGTCGCTCAGTCACCCTCCCAGTCTCCTTCGATGGCTGTGCTGGCTGCAATCGCTTGCCTGCGGATCGTCTCGCCAACGGCGCGTAGCTGCGTCGCAAGCTCTTCTCGGGGCAAGGTGCGTAGGGCTACGGCGCGTTGGCGCGCTGCCTGGCGAATGTCCGCAGCCGCCTGTGCGGCTCGTTGTCGCTTCAGAAATGCAACAACATCCAACACAATGGCCAGGTCGTCATCCGGCAGGCTGGCGACTTCGACCACTGTCTGCCGCAGCAACGATTGATCGATGGCTTGGGCCTGGTTCATAGAGTTTGTTTCCTTTTGACCTTTCTCGACTGTGCTAACCAACTGGATTATAGCGTCAGGGATGATCGTATCCAAACGATGATGTTTCGGCGCTGGGGAGTCAGCACGCGGCAAAGGAGTAACCTGAAGTGACGACATCAACTGTTGCGTCAATCGAGCCTGTGGCTGAAGAGGGGGCGCGCCGGTGGAACCGGCTACTGATTGGCGTGTTTGCGCTATCAGCAACCTGGCCTACCTGTTGATCCCGCTCTCGATCACGGTTGCCATCCTACGCTATCACCCGTGGGACATCGACGTCATCATCCGCAAGACGCTGTTCTACACGGTGCTGTCGGCGCTGCTGGCGGTGCTCTTCTTCGGCAGCGTCATCCTGCTCCAGCGCGTGTTCGAGGCGGTGACAGGGCAGCAGTCGCAGCTTGCCATCGTGCTCTCGACCCTGGCGATTGCGGCGATCTTCACTTTCTGAGATTCTCGAGATCGATGAAGTTAACTGCAACATCGTCAACCATGACAACGACCCGGTCACGATAGCATTCAACGAACTGACCGTGCAGCGCCACTGCATAGCCTCTAACAACCAGATAACGTACGCCGTTATCGTTTAACGATTGTACAAACTCTTTGAAGTCTGGGCTGAGTATCATCGGCCCAACCGTGAAACTCGCGGCGAATTGCCTCGAGCGCGGCTAAGCGATCCACAGGCGGCTGACTCTGCCAGTAGTGGAAGTCAGAAGGTGGACTGCTCAGTCCCACTTTGCAGTAGACTTTGGCGATCGCACGTGGTTGATATTTCGATTTCATAGTCGAACTGTACTGTACTCGTTGGTTTCCCGGCAAGCCAATTCTCCGTCATATTTTTTTCTGCGAGATGTGTTTCGTAACGCTTGTCAGACGTTTCATTGCCACCCTGTGCAAGAGCGGAGAAGCGCTCCGGTCAATGCGCACAGGGGACGCTGGTCAGCCGATGGCAAACTTGACGACTGTGAACCAGCAACCTGATACAACCAAGGTGACGCCGTATGTACGCTGCTCAGAAGTGCGCTTGCATACACAGTTGACGAAGGCGGCTAGTTGGTACATTATTGCTGCGATGTTGGTGGTTGCGCTGGTAGTGGCTGCGTGCGCCGCGTCAGTGGCTATGCCTGCGCCGACCCCAGCGGCGATGATGACAGTTTCGGATCCGGCATCAGCGCGCCGGCTGGACTTCCGGCGGGGCCAGCGACTGTGACCAATAGCAACCACCGCCAGGCGCCGCGCTTGCTGCTCTTTGCCCGCCTCAACGCAGAGGTGACGTCAGAGCAGTTCATGGCGGCGCTAACGACCGACCGAACCGGCGGGGCTGCGCTTGCGCTGACGTCGACCTGGGTGGCAGGGAGGTGATCCCCGCCGCCAGCAAGTCGGTGATCTTTGACCTGAAGCCAGGCGGCTACGTGGTGCTGGACTTGGCTGTGACGCCGCCGCATACTGCCTGGTTCACGGTCGCAGCCAGCTGCACCGCCCCCCACTGTGCAGCCGCAGCATTCACCGCCGAACTGGTCGACGATCAGCTCGTCATGCCCGACCACATCAAGGCTGGCGCGCAGACCTGGCAGATCGAAAACATGGGCGCCCGGATGAACTCGCTGAGGGTGCTCAGGCTGAACGCAGGCGTGCGCGTGGAGGACGCGCTGGCTATGATCATGAGGGGTTCTGCGTGGCCGAATCCGCCACCCTACCAGAAGATGGTCGTGTGGACGCCGATGAGCGCAGGCGAGTGGGTCTGGCTCACCGTAGACCAGACCGCGGGCGCCTATTCCGTAGTCACCATCATGCTCGACTTCGCCGCTGACCCGCCCAGGCTGCGCCAGGAACAGGGCATCATGCGCCCGTTACTGGTGACGGAGTAGCGGCAATGAGGAAATAGCGCAGCAGGTGCTGGTGAAGAGATGTGGCTCAAAACGATCGAGCAACGGAAAGAGCGGAGGTGGACTGACAGCAGGAAACAGGTGCGAAGGTGCTGATCGCGTCAACCGGCGATTTCGAGACGTTCAGCCACCCAAAGGTTGACCAATGTTTCCAACGAAACGCCTTCCTGCTGTGCCTGCACCAGGGCTCGACTGGCTACATGCGTTGCCAAAGGAACCCACTGTCGTCTGCTGGCGCGCACGCCGATCTCAACTTCCTGGGTTTCTTCCCAATAGTCGGAGAGGCTGTGCGTGTCCCAGAAATCTGCAGCATCAGCCAAAGTCTTGAATTCCTCAGGGATTGGGTCTGTATTGTGATTACTTTCGTTCATAGCGTTTGCGTTCGCTAGCATCCATTTCTCTGGCGCTCACAATCAGCGCCCGCCGATATGGTTTGAAGATGAAGTAAACGATCGGGTAGCGACCTGCGTCACTTCTGCCTAAGGCAGTGTACATATGCTGGCCTTCGACACGGCCTCGCTCGTGAAAGCGAAAGCGAGGCTGGTCAAAGAATACTTGCTCCACCTCATCAGGAGTCACACGATGTTTGTCAGTCAACTTGTCGACAATTTCGGGCAGCCATACAAACTCGTCGATGTCCATCCTCATCACCCGGATGCTATTCTATCATAGGCATCAAGCGTCGACAACGATCTTTAGCTTGACAGGTGATGACATGCTCCAGGAATGTTGCGTAAAGGAGAAACCGTATGTTGCGCATTTCGTCACACGTTTCCCAGCGCTTGCTGGCGCTGCTTTGCCTGGCCGGGCTGCTGACCTCGCCCGTGGTTGCGAGTCTGCCGCGGCGCGTGCGTGCGGCGCCTGGCGGCAATGCTGTGGTCAACGCGCCATGCGGTGAGGCGGAGTTCAACGTGGCGCTGGAGACCGTGGTCAACTCCGGCGGGGGCGTCATCACCTTCAACTGCGGCGCGGTCACCATCCCCTTCACCTCCCACAAGGTCATCACCAGCGCGGTGACGGTGGACGGCGGCGGCGTCATCACCCTGGACGGCGGCAATCACAACCGCCTCTTCTACGTCGGGCAGACGGGGCATCTCACGCTGCGCGGCCTCGTGCTCACGAACGGCAACGCCATCGACATCTACAATAGCAACTATGGCGGCGCCGTGCGTGTCGAGAACGGCGGCCGGCTGGACGTGGAAAACAGCACGATCCGCAACAGCCACGCCGACTGGGCCGGCGGTGCGATCATCGACTTCCAGGGCATCGTCACCCTCACCGACAGCGTGATCGAAGGCAACTCCAGCAACTACGGCGCGATCAACAGCACGGGCACACTCACGCTGATTCGCACCGTGGTGCGCAACAACACGGCGACCCTGGGCGGCGGCGGTCTCAGCGTGGGCGGGACGGTCTCCATCCAGGAGAGCACGCTTGAAAATAACGTGGCGCCCCAGGGCGGCGCACTCTTCGTGACGCCGCCCGGCAACGTGACCATTACCCGCAGCACCTTTAACGGCAACCGGGCGGAACATGCCAACCCCGAACAGGCGCTGGGCGGCGCGATCATCAGCGCCGGCCGGCTGCTCATCGAGGACAGCACCTTCGACGGCAACCGCGCCCAGGGCTACGGCGGCGCACTGGTGAATGGCCCCGGCGCCGAAGAGGCCGCCACCACGATCCGCAGCGTCACCTTCACGGCGAATCAGGCGGCTATCAACGGCGGCGCCATCGACAACCGGCGCGGCCCCCTGTCGATTGCCAACGCCACGCTGAGCGGCAACAGCGCCAGCGCTGGCGGCGCCATCCAGAACCTGCTGGGCCCGGTCATGATCACCTACACGACGCTGGTCGGCAACACCGGCGGCGCGCTCAATCAGCGCGTCGCCTACGAAAACGACGAACGCCAGCAGTTCCGCCTCAACCGCACCGTGCTGGCTGGCGGAGGCGCGTGTGCGGTCTCTGGGATTTCTGTGCTGTTCTCGCAGTTCCTTTCCGGCAACTATAACCTTGCCGAGGATGGCTCGTGCGCCGCGTACTTCACCCAGGCGGGCGACCGCAACAACATTGCGCCCCAGCTCGGCGCGCTGGCGGACAACGGCGGCGCCACCCTCACCCATCTGCCACAGCCTGGCAGCCCGCTGATCGACGCCGCTGCCTGTCTGGCGGAGATCGCGGTCGACCAGCGCGGGCAGGCGCGCCCGCAGGGCGCCGGGTGCGATATCGGCGCGGTCGATGTGGCCGGCGCTGGGCCCACACCCACCCCTACGGCATCGCCCACCGCGTCCCCCACCGCGACGCCGACGGCCACGCCGCCCCCGCCGCGCGACATGCCGCCGCCGATCATCCACGCCGACCTGCCCGGTGGGATCAAACCCACCATCGCCATCAACCCCAACCATGGCTACACGGGGCAGCGCATCACGGTGAGCGGCGAATTGCCGACCGGCTTTTCGCGCGTGCGCGTCACGGCGGTGCTCAACAACCAGATGCTGGGCATGTATCTGGCTGACGGCGCCGCCGGTCGCTACAGCTTCGACTTCATCATCCCGCCGGATATGCGCACCGGCAGCATCGACCTCTGCGCGACCGTCACCGGCGCGGCAAACGCCGAGTTCGCCTGTGCGCCGCTGCAGATCGATCCGGCGCCGACGAGCAGGGTGATGGGGTCGCTGCCCAACGCTGGCGCTAATGCCCAGTTCAGCCTGCTCAATGCTGCGGGCAAAGCCATCTACAGCGCGCCGATCCAGCCCAACGGCGCGTTCGCGCTGAGCAACGTGCAGTCCGGTTTCTATGCCTACGCCATCACGGGCGGCACGCAGAAACCAGTCGCCGGCGGCTCACTCTATGTGCTCCCTGCGCAGGATGTGAATGTGGCAATCCAGATCATGGACGCCACCACCTGCCTGATGAATAAGAACAGCAACGGCCGCATCGAGGCGTCGCCCGCGCGGGCCACGTTCCGGCGCACGACGGGTCTGTCGCTACTGCAACACGCCCAGCAATACGACCCGACGATCCCCTTTGGCATCTACGTCAGTGGCGTGACCAATCAAGTGACCTTCGACGCCTATCCCCAGGTCACCGGCGCCATCCAGAAGGTGGTCTTCGAGGTGCTGGACTGGAATATCAACACCGTCGCCAGCGGTGAAGATACGACCGCGCCGTGGAGTTTCACGTTTGATGTCGGTCGCCTGCCTGCCAGCCGCGGTGCGCGCCACGCCACAATTGTCGCCACACCGTATGTCAATGGCGTCGCCGGTTGCCCCATCATGCACGACATCGAAGTCATCCCCAATCCCTTCCCCAAGGATGTCTTCCAGCCCGACTCCATCGTCTGGGACAGCAACGCCAGAACCTACCGCATCCAGGCCACCATTCCCTACATCCGCGACATCCTGCCCGCCGACTTCATGCTGCCGCCCACGAACGTCACGGCGCTGCCCTATTTGGGGCGCTACCACAACCGCCTCAACGCCGGCATCCGCGTCGTGGGCACGTTGAGTCTCGACGGCTTTGCCAACATCCGCGCCGTGCGCGCCATCGCCGAGGCCGAGCTGATGAACGAAGAGGTGATCCCACGCGACACCGGCATCGACATCTACAAACCCGATCTCTACCTGCCCGTGGCAAACCTCAACAGCGTCGGCTTCCCGCTGGGACCCTATCCGCTGGCGCCGAAATACTACGCGCCGACGCCTTTCCTCAGCGTGCCGGTGATCACCTTCTTCGGGCTGGTGGATGTCACCGTGCATGGCAGCGCAGGCATCGGCGGCGCGGTGACCATCGGCGGCTACATTCAACCGCTGCGCCCTGGACTGTCCGCCATCATCGAAGCAACTGGCAACGCGCACGCCGAGTTGGGCGTTGGTCTGCGGCTGCTGCAAGGGCTGGCGCAGGCGGGCGCCACCTCACGCGTGGACGCCGAGTTGGGCGTGCCCTTCTCCTTGCAGGTGCTGCCCCAACAGCAGGCAAAACTCGACGCCTGTTTGCAGATGATCTTCTCCGTGCGCGCCTTTGCCGAGGCGTTCGGCGGGCTGGGCGGCGCGGCAGAGTGGAGCGAAACCAAAGAGATCGCCAAATACAACGGCTGCCTGAACATCATCAACACCGAAGGACGCCGTGCCTTCGCCAGCGAGCCGATCACTCCCAGCGTGCCCACTCTGCTGGCGTCGCCCGCCATCGCCATTGCGCCCGACGGCACGCAGCTTTCCGCTTACGTCGAAAACACCGCAGCGCCCGGTGCAACACCTCAGGTGCAGGTGCTGGCGCGCTTCCGCACAGCGAGCACGGCAGCATGGAGCGCGCCCATTGCCCTCTCCGACCCAACGCACGGCGCGCGCACGCCGGTGGTTGGTTTTGCCGGGCCGCAGGCGACGCCGATCGTGGCCTGGGTGGAGAACATGCTCACGCCCGCCGAAGCATCGGCGCTGGGGCCAGACCTGAACGCGCATCTGCGCCGCCAGGAGATCGCCTACAGCACGTGGAACGGAACCGCCTGGAGCGCGCCGGTCTATCTCACCGCCGACCAGGTGGGCGATGGCTTGCCCGCGCTGGCAGCCAGCAGCGCAGGCGCCGTGCTGGCCTGGACGCGTGACCCGGACGGCAACGCGGCCACGCGCGCCGACCAGCGCATCGCCGTCGCCCGCTTCGACCCGAATGCCGGTGTGTTCGGCGCGTTCGAGTTGCTGACGGCAGGCAGCGGCGGGCTGAACGGCGATGTACAGGCCACCTATGATCTGAGCGCCAATCCGCCTCGCCCCTACCTGGCCTGGAGCCACGACGCCGACGCCGACCTGCTCACATCCGCCGACCGCAGCGTGGCTGTGGCGTATCACGACGGCAGCCAGTGGGTGTTGCTGGATACAACTGCGTTGCCGCACGCGGTGGACTCGCCTGCCATCAGCGTTGGCGCCGGCGTCCTCCATCTCGCTTTCCTCGTGCGCGAGGCCAGCGCCGATGGGACAGTGGCGCTGTTGGGCGCCAACGGCGTGCTCTGGACGGCGCTGCGGCAGGACGGTCAGTGGCAGGCGGCGCCCTTGCCCGGCGACGACGGCGGGGCTGTCTACGCCGAGCGCCCCATTCTTGCCACCCAGGGTCAGGAATCGCTGCTGCTCTTCCGCCGTTTCGAGTCCGGCGAAGACAACAGCAGCCTGGGTCAGCTTGCGTTGAGCCAGCAGATGGGCGGCGCCGCCTTCTCGCCGCCGCTCTACCTGACCGACGAGCCGCGCGAGAACTGGCTGCCGGCGCTGGCGGTCAGCCCGCTGGATGGCGTGGCCGCGGTGCTCAAGGTGGCGCGCACCACGGCGGTCAACGCGTCGACGCTGCGCCGCATCGGTGCAAGCCAGAGCACGATGGCGGCGGAGGAGACGGTCTTGAGCATGGCTGATGCACCGGTCGATGCACTCACGGTAGCGACGGCGGCAGACCCCGCCATGGAGCCGCTCACGGCGACGGCGACATCGCCCGCGCCGGGTGAAGTGGTGACCGTCACTGTGACTGTGCGCAACCTGGGGCGCGGCGCCGCAACGGGCGTCACCGTGGCGCTGTATGCGGGCGAGCCGGGCAGCGGTGTGCTCATCGCATCCGCGCCGCTGCCGCACGCGCTCGGTTTTGGGGAAAGCTTCACGCAGCAGATACCCTATCCAGCCAGCGGCGGCGAGCAGACGCTCAACGCCATGCTGACGACAACCGGCGAGAACCAGAGCACAGGGAACGACCGCGCCGCGCTGACGATGGGTCACCTGAGCACGCCGGTCATGGGCAGCGTCACCGAGAGCGGCGAGTATCTGGATGCGCTGGCGATTGCCTGGGTGGGTGCGCCCGACGAGTACGTGAGCGGCTATCGCATTCTGCGCGGGGATGCAGCAACCGGCCCCTTCGAGCTGGTGGGCGAGGCCAGCATTAACAACTTCACCGACGTCCAGGTGACGCGCGGGCGCGAGGTTTGCTATGCGGTGGAAGCGTACAACGCGAATTCGTTCTCAACGCGCAGCGCGGCAAGCTGCGCTGTGCTGCCGCTGCTCAACGTCTACTTGCCGGCGGTGCAGCGTTAGGGGCAGGCATCCATGACTAGCACCAACTGCTTCCGCTTGGCGGTCCTGCTTTCCGTGGAACTGGCGCAGATCGTGGACAAGACGTTGCAGCCGAAGCGTGTTGAGGTGTGGCTGAAGGATTTGGAAAGACGAAACAACGTCGCGCCATGACCAGATCGGGCAGTTGGCTATCAGTTGGGCGGTTTAAGCTTCATCCTCAGCATCTCGAATTTGCGCTGAAACGCGGCCGGATCGGCGCTGGGCTGATAGAACTCGTAGTCTGGCAGAATCTGTTCCAGGTAGGATGACAGGACAGCCAGGTCGATCAGACCTGTCTCGACCATGTGCATAACATCGTCGAAATCCTTCTCGTTCCCGCGATGGATCTTTGCCAGAGCGATGGAGTAGAAGTCGAAGTGGAAGACCTCCGGCAATCCGTAGCGATTAACAAACTGCCGGCGGTCTGCAAAGCCAGCCGGCAACGGGATGAACTGTTCGGGCGATGCCAACTCAACTGGCACACCCAACTACCGGCTGACCATGCGCAAACATCGGATGAACTCGGTGTAGTGGCGATCGTCAGTGGAGAACTGGAGGTCAATGTCGAAGGTGCTGTTCTTGTTAGCAGCTAACAACAGCGAAGTCCTGCCGACCAGGTACAGCGTCGCCGGATGACGAAAACAGTTCGCCAGCCGATCCAGGAAAGTTTCCAACGTGCGGGCGTCAACCAGCGATTCTGCCATCGTACATCTGATCCAGATTGAGCTGTTGCAGGACGAGGCTCATGCTTGAATTGTATACGCTCAACCAGTCCATGCCTGTCGCTGCGCCGTAGAGCCTGGCCAGGCTGCGTAGTCCCGCCTCGCCGAATTTCTCGTCTGGTGACGGCAGGTGATAGTGCGACTGGCCGAAGTAATCCGGCAGCAACGGGAAGTCGCCCAGATGCATCCGTAGCGTGCTCAACCAGAACCGCTGCAGATAGACCGCCGCCATGTAGAGGTGACGCAGCGTATCGGCGGTCGCAGGCGTCAACTGTTGCACCAACCCTGGCACATGTTCCGCCGCCTCAGGATGGCGTAGAAACAGTGGGATCAAAGCTGCGCGCAGCCGCGCATCGGTGCTGCCAGCCAGTCGCCCGATCAAGCTCGCCCGGTCGAGAACTGTGTAAGCTGGCGTTGGTTCGGCAATCAACAGATGACGCACACCTTGTGCGTTCAACGCAGCCGCGAGCGCTGTATCGTCTAAATCTACAGGCTGCGACGGCAGCGTACTGGATGCCATAGACTCACGCTTGACGGCGATTGATAATTCAACCACTTATGCCGTCATGATAGAAAGACACGATCCACCTCAATTTCCAACGATCTGTATCAAATCTAGCTGTCCAGCTATTTCTGCGCAAGCTAATTCGTCCACAACAACCTTTCGAGCATAATCCATATCGTAACGTTTTGGAGACGTTGGGCTGATATGCTGTGTCAGGAAGGATAGAAGAAGGATAGAATACGGCCTGTCCAACCAGGCTGATTTGAACCACTTCTTGACAACAAATCATGGTGTTGATTCGTTGGACTGACCCAAAAGCAGAGCCGCAGCAGGGATGGCGCTGCTGACAGTAGCGCCGATCACCTGCCGATGATGGATTGAGATCGCAGAATGTAAACAATGAGAAATCATACGTGGTTTGGCAGACTACTCGTGTCGGGAATTCTGGTGCTGTGTACAACCACAGTGCTTCTCCTCCTAGCGACGGAGTGGAAAAGAAATAGTGCGCCTCAGTTTGCTCTTGTCCTGTGGTTCCCGATGGTGATGTCTCTCTACGTCATCGTCGGAATGCTGATTGTACACCGCCATCCTGGCAGCGTGGTGGGTTGGCTCCTGATCGCCTTTGGATCTGTCAGTTGTCTGGGTATTTTGGGCAGAACCTATGCGTCGTTCGCCGCTTTGCCCGCTGCGTCCATCGGCGCATGGATGTCTACTTGGACCGAACTCACCTCCATCGGACTTCTATGGCTGGCGATTCTGCATTTCCCGGATGGACGCCTGGTCTCGCCGCGTTGGAAGTGGCTGCGCCTGGCGCTGGTTGCGGGTATCGGTCTGGTCGGCGTCATGGCGATCTTGCTTTGGCCTCACCGGCATGACCCGGCGCTGTTGGTGCTTTTCGTTCAGGAAACCGATTTGGGCGCGGCAAACATCGTGCTCTGGCTTGCGCAGCGCGTGCTATTTCTTGGCGGCGCTGGCGCGGCTATGTCGATCCTCATGCGCTTTCAGCGCGCCCAAGGGATTGTTCGACAGCAAATCAAGTGGTTGTTGTACGCAGCTAGTATTGGCATTACCGGCAGTATCAGTTTGCTGTTAGTAGGCGCCGGGCCAGATTCTCCCGATGCGCCGATCATCAGTGTGCTGTTGACCGGGCTGGGGTTGACCGGCGTCCCCATCGCCATCGGCATTGCCATCCTGCGCTACAGGCTGTACGATATCGATGTCGTCATCCGCAAAACGCTAATCTACTCAGTCTTGACCGCGTTGCTGGCGTTGGCCTTCTTCGGCAGCGTGATCCTGCTCCAGCGTATCTTCGAAGCGGTGACTGGGCAACAGTCGCAACTGGCCTTCGTGCTCTCGACGCTGGCGATTGCGGCGATCTTCAGCCCGCTGCGCCACCGCATCCAGGAGCGGATCGACCGGCGCTTCTACCGCAAGAAGTACGACGCGCAGCAGGTGCTGGCGCAGTTTGCGCTCATGGCACGGGATGAGACGGACATGAACGCGCTGGCCGCAGAACTGGCGCGGGTGGTGCAGGATACGTTGGAACCGAAGAAGGTCAGGGTGTGGCTTAGGAAAGCGATGCACAGCGAATTCTGAGCCAAGTGGTGAGTTCGCGCGGGCATCCCCGTGATATTGATTCAAACTACGAAAGGAGCAAACAGTGGGCAAGGTACGCTTTGGGATTCTCAGCTTTCCGACGACGCCATACGAGGAATTGGCGCAACTATGGCGCTATATCGAGGCGCTCGGCTTCGCCAGCGCCTGGGTGGCCGACGATCTCAATATCCCGGGCTACAGCGATTTTGAGGTGTGGACGCTCCTCGGGGCACTAGCCCGTGAAACCACGCGCTTGCGCATCGGGACGCTCGTTACAGCCACTACGTTTCGGCATCCAGCATTCCTTGCAGCACAAGTAATCACGGTCGATCACCTTTCAAATGGACGCACAACACTGGCGATTGGTGCGGGTGGGCCACCCAACAACTACGCTTCGCTCGGGATTGCACCGTGGTCGGCGTCAGAACGGCGAGATCGGCTGGAGGAGCAAGTCGTCATCCTGGATCAATTACTGCGTGGATCCCCCCTCACCTACGATGGCCAGTACTATAGGACTGCTACCGCTGAGATGCCGCAGCCGATCCAGCAGCCACGACCTCCCTTGGTCATTGCAGCGCATGGGCCGCGCGGGCTAAGCCTGGCAGCGCGCTTTGCTGATGGTTGGAACAGTCTGGGCGGACAACCCTATCCAGACGCCCGGTACGGTATTTCGGTGACACTCGCAGAAGCAGTTGCCAGGACGCAGCAGTTGAGCGAGCAACTCGACGCATATTGCATCGAAATCGGCCGCAATCCGGCGACAATCAGTCGTTCGATCGCAGTGTATCGTCCCGTATCCCCGGATCCGCTTTCATCCTTGGCTGCATTTGATGATTACGTCGGTCGCTATGCGGAGATTGGTATCGATGAAATCATTTTCTACTGGCCGCCGCTCACCAACTTCCTTGAGCGGCGGCCACTTTCGGCTGAACAGCAAGCGATCTTTGAGCGGATCGCACTAGAGCGGTTCCCAAAACTGCAGGAATGAGGCGTCAATTGGCTATCATGGCCCGATGAGATAGTCGAGGTTCACCACGCAGGCAGACAAGACATAACCAGAGAGGAGGAATCATATGAGCAGTGAAGCCAACAAGGCAGTTGTATTGCATTATTTTCTGCAATCGCACAACGCACCGTATGATCTAGATGTCATGGATGAGACTTGCAGCCCAGAGCACGCGGCGATCCACAAGGAATGGCAGCGAATGGAGCGTGCTGCGTTCCCGGACAAGCATTTCACCATCGAGCAGATCGTCGCAGAAGATGACAAGGTGCTGCTCCGGTGGACAATCCGCGCCACCCATCAAGGCGAGTTCTGGACACCGGTGGGTGCTGTACCGCCGACTGGCAAACCGATCAAGCTCACTTCCATGGCGCTCTTTCGTCTTGTGGATGGCAGGATCGTTGAAGAATGGAATGTCCATGACTGGCTTGATCTGCTGTTGCAATTTGGCGCCAGCATCACGCCGCCGGGACAGCTAGCAGCGAGTTGAGCGCAAATGTACTTCAAGTTGGGGGTATCCGCCGCAGGTCATCGCCTCCGGCGTGACACGGCAGCCCGTAACGCCGGAGGCGATAACCTGCGACAATAGCTCCCTTACAAAACATACGGCAGCCCGTAACGCTTTTCGTAACGTCTTCCAGACGCTGACCACCTACCATCGGAGGCATGGTGACATCGACGACTTCTGGCTGGAATTTCTGGCCCCTGCGCCGCAAACCCAAGACAGACGCCGCGCCGACGACGCCAGCGTCCGCCCCGCCGCCGGTGCACGACATCCTGCTCGGTTGGGACATCGCACCGCGCGATCCGCTGCTGGCCTACTTTCAGCACCACAGCGGCGCCGTGGAGGTGAACCGGCTCAACCTCGACTCGCCGGCGCTGCGCCGTCTGAAGGAGGAAGGTATTCTCATCGTGGCGCCGTTGATCAACCAGGGCGAGGTGGTGGGGCTGATCAACCTGGGGGAGCGACGCAGCGAGCAGGAATACTCCAGCGACGACCGCCGCCTGCTGGACGACCTGGCCGTGCAGGCCGCACCCGCCGTGCGCGTGGCGCAGCTTGTGCGGCAGCAGCAGTTGGCCGCGGTCGAGCGCGAGCGCATCGAGACCGAGCTGCGCGTCGCTCGCACTATCCAGCAGACGTTGCTGCCCAAGGAACTGCCCGCCCGCGCCGGCTGGGAGATCGCCGCCCACTGGCAGCCGGCGCGTGAAGTCAGCGGCGACTTCTATGATTTTATCCACCTTGGCGACGGCCGCCTGGGCGTCATCATCGCCGACGTGACCGACAAGGGCGTGCCCGCCGCGCTGGTGATGGCGACGACCCGCGCCCTCCTGCGCGCCGCGGCTGAACGGCTGGTGGCGCCGGGCGACGTGTTGGCCCGCGCCAACGACGTGCTCTGCCCCGACATCCCGCCCAAGATGTTCGTCACCTGTCTCTACGCCGTCATCGACACGGCCACTAGCCTGGTGTGCTACGCCAACGCCGGTCACGACATGCCCTATCTGCGCCGCGCGGCGGGCGGCGTCGAGGAATTGCGCGCCCGCGGGATGCCGCTGGGGTTGCTGCCCGGCATGTCCTACGAGGAGAAAGAGGTCGTCTTGCAGCCGGGGGACACCCTGCTGCTCTACAGCGACGGGCTGGTCGAGGCGCACAACCCGGAGCGGGAGATGTTGGGCTTCCAACAGGTGCGCGGGCTGATCGAGCAACACAGCGGCGGCGCCGCCCTCATCCCACATTTGCTGGCGCAACTTGCCGCCTTCACCGGCCCCAACTGGGAACAGGAGGACGATGTAACGCTGCTCACCGTACAGCGGCAGACGCCGCCGCCAGCGCCGGGTTGGCGCATCCTGGGCGAGTTCGACCTGCCCAGTGCGCCAGGCAACGAACGGCTGGCAATCGCGCGCGTCGTCGATCTGATCGCCGCGCTGCCGCTGACGCCGCGCCAGATCGACCGTCTGAAGACTGCCGTGGGCGAGGCCACCATGAACGCCATCGAGCACGGCAACCAGTTTCAGCCGGACATCCCCGCCCACATCGCGGTGCTGGCGGCGGCGGATGCGCTGCGTGTGCGCATCATCGACCATGGCGGCGTCGACGCCATCCCAACGCCGAACGCGCCCGACCTGGAGGCAAAGCTCGCCGGGCTGGATTCGCCGCGCGGGTGGGGACTTTTCTTGATCCAGAACATGGTGGATGAGATGACGGTCACGACTGACGGCGAACATCACACCGTCGAACTGACCGTAAAGCTGGAAGGAGCAGCCACATGATCAGCCAGCCCCTGCGCGCCGAAACGCGCCACACACCAGGCGTCGCCATCATTGCGCTGCACGGTGACATCGATGGCAGCGAAGAGGCAACCCTGCAGCAAGCCTACGCCGCCGCCACGCAGGACAACGCCGACCCAGTGCTGCTCAATTTTGGCGGCGTCGGCTACATCAACAGCACCGGCATTGCGCTGATCGTCGGCTTGCTGGCGCGGGCGCGCAAAGAGAAGCGCCCGCTGCTGGCGTGCGGCTTGAGCGAGCACTACCGCGAGATCTTCGAGATTACGCGGCTCTCGGACTTCATGCAGACCTTCCCCGACGAGCACGCGGCGGTGAAGGCAAGCACACACGCCGGTTGATCTTTGCACAATTCCGGGCAGCGGCGTTTCGCCCCCCGCAACTCGCCCCTCGCTCAATGTTGAGCCGTTTTCATGAGGAGAGCACGATGAGTAAGCCCAATTTGACGATCCAGGTGCGGTCGGTGGCGCCGACGACTGTCATCCTCGACATTCACGGCGAGGTGACCGGCTTTGGCGAGGATGCGCTGATGGACGCGTACACGCAGGCGTCGAACCTGGGTGCGCGCTTGCTCTGCCTCAACTTCGGTGATCTGGCGTACATGAACAGTTCCGGCATCGGGCTGCTGGTGACGCTGCTGATCCGCGTTCAGCGCCAGAAACAGCAGTTGCGCGCCTTCGGTTTGAGCGAGCACTATCGGCAGATCTTCGAGCTGACGCGGCTCAGCGAAGCCATCGGCATCTACACCAGCGAAGACGCGGCGATCGCGGCAGCCTAACGCCGGTCTCAGGAGGTGAGCGTGACAACCCAACAGGAAACCAGTTCGGACACGACCACGAGTTCAGGCGGCTGGGCAAAGCCGGTGGAGAAACTGAACCTGGGCGCCACGCCTGCCGGCGCCATCAATCTGAACGTGGAGGGCAAGCAGGTCACGGGCCCGCTCAAAGGGTTCGGCCAGCTTTGGCAGAAGACCTATGCGGTGCGACTTGTCGGCAGCGACATTGCGCCGGCGGAACTGATCAAGATCTGGAAAGCAGAGTTCCCCAACTTCTGGCCCGATGGCAACCGCTTCTACGGCGCCGCCGGGCAGATCAAACCGGGCGACGTGGCGCTGCTCAACATCAGCGGGCCAGGCGGCGCCACCATCTCCACCGGCATCCTGGTGATCTACGCCGACGCCGAATCCTTCTCGTTCATGACGCCACAGGGCCACGTCTTCGCCGGCATGATCACCTTCAGCGCTCACGAAGACGACGGCGTGATCGTGGCGCAGATTCAGGCAGTGGTGCGCGCCAGCGACCCGATCTATGAAATGGGCTGTCGCGTTGGCGTGGTGCACAAAGCCGAAGACAGCTTCTGGCACGGCACACTGTGCGCCCTGGCTGCGCGCTTCGGCGTCAACGGCGTCGTACAGCAACGCACCACCCTCGTCGATCCGCGCCTACAATGGGCGGAGGTGGGCAGCGTCTGGCACAACGCGGCGGTGCGCACCATGCTTTTTGCGCCGATCCACGCGATCAAGGGACTTCTGCGTCGTCAATGAGCGCTGTGGAAACGTAGACGCGGTCCTCAACCGCGTGGTTGTGCTGGTGATCCTGGCAGGCGTAGCGGCGTCTACGGGCGTGAGGTAGCTGCGGTTCTCAACCGCAGATTCCCGGTGCGTGCACGGAGGCGGTTGAAGGGCGAGATCACGCCGCTGCGAGCGGCGTCTACGGGCGTGAGGTAGCTGCGGTTCTCAACCGCAGATTCCCGGTGCATGCACGGAGGCGGTTGAAGGGCGAGATCACGCCGCTGCGAGCGGCGTCTACAAGCGTGAGGTAGCTGCGGTTCTCAACCGCAGATGCTCGGTGCTTGCACGGAGGCGGTTGAAGGGCGAGATTACGCCGCTGCGAGCGGCGTCTACGGACGTGATGTAGCTGCGGTTCTATGGAGTTTAACAAATAGATTC
>DGFH01000029.1:14036-20561 GCA_002391565.1 Anaerolineales bacterium UBA3905 | reverse complement strand
TAGATTTCGATGATGCGCCCGCGTGGCAAGCCACCGACGCCCAGCGCAATATCCAGGCTCAGGCTTCCGGTGGGAATTGCTTCGACTTGCAGCCGGGTTGCATCACCCAGCCGCATGACAATGCCATCTCCATACCGTTTGTTCAGACCAGCCAGGGTCGTCTCGAGGGCTTTTTGGCGACCATCTGTGCCCATGTTTGACTCCAGTGACGACGCTTGCGCGGCGCCTATCGCATCGAGTGGTGCGCCGAGAAAACGAAGAAAATCACACGTTTCGCTGTTGTTATAGCGTTAACATATAGTTTACCGAAACGCTGGCAAACACGCAAACATCGTGCGCAATGCGTGATGGGAAAAAGGTAAAGCGTCAGGCGTCACATTTGCGCCTGACGCCTGACGTAATGACGGTGACGTAATGACCGGGACGGATCACGGCAGATACAATGTTTCGCGCAGCCTGGTGACAATCTGACGTAGCGTTTCGTCATTTTGCATATCGGCGTCGATCTTCTCAACGCCATGACTCACAGTGCTGTGGTCGCGTCCGCCCAGGTGTTCGCCAATGGCAGGCAGCGACAGCCCGTTTTCCGTGCGCAGCAAATACATGGCGATCTGGCGCGCGCGGGCAACATCGGCCGTGCGCCGGCGTCCTGTCAGGTCGGCGACCGTCATGCCGTGATAGGCGGCGACGCGTTCGACGGTGCGACCGGGCGTACACACTGTGCGGCGCGGCGCCATCGACCCCATCACCAGCTCAGCCAGGCTAAGATCGATGGCCTGGCCGTGACTTTGGGCGTAGAGCCAGACTTTGTTGAGGGCGCCCTCCAGCTCGCGTACGTTGCTCTTGACCCGGTCGGCGATCAACATCAGCACATCATAGGGCGCCTGCAATCCCTGCCGTTCCACCTTGGTCTGCAAGATAGCGACGCGTGTCTCGAAGTCGGGCGCCACGATGTCGGTGGTCAGGCCGCCCTCGAAGCGGCTGCGCAGGCGTTCCTCCAGACCAGGCAGGTCGCGCGGCGGGCAGTCGCTGGTAAAGATGACCTGTTTGCCTGCCGCATGCAGATCGTTGAAGGTGTGAAAGAGTTCCTCCTGCGTGCTCTCTTTGCCCACGATGAACTGGATGTCATCCAGCAGCAGTACGTCGATCTCCCGATACTTGCTGCGGAAGGCGTCCGTGGCGCGGTCGCGGATGGCGCTCACCAGGTCATTGGTGAACTGTTCTGTAGAGCAGTACAGCACGCTGTAGCCCCGTTCGACCAGGCGGTTGGCAATGGCGTTGAGCAAGTGCGTCTTGCCCAACCCAACTCCACCGTAAATGTAGAGCGGGTTGAAGCGCTGCCCCGGCGCCCGGGCAATATCTTCCGCCGCCGCAAAGGCGATGCGATTATGTTTCCCAACAACAAATGATTCGAATGTGTATTTGCTATTCAGCGTCCCGACGCTTCGCCCTACAGTGGTCGGCGCTGCGACTGGCGTCACCCCTGGCGTTGTGCGTCGGGGCGCAACCGCTTTCGATGCTGGCGCCTCATACAGCGGCGCCGCTTTAGCAGGCGACTCCTTGCGCACAGGCGCAGGCGTCGGCGCCACACGGAACGTAATATCAATCGAGTTGCGCCGCATGATGCTTGCCAGCTTGCGCTTGATGTGCGGGCGCAAGCGATCCTGCGCCCAATCCAGGTAATAGGCATTGGGCAACCCCACAATGAAGTGCCCATCTTCATAATGTAGCACCTGGCTGGCCTGAATCCAGGCGTCGAGCTGGTTGGAGGGCATCTCCAACGCAAACTCGCTCAACAACTGTTGCCAGACGGCGTGCGGGTCGACCGATGGCTGGGGAGAGCGCATTGCGTCTGGCGTTGGCGCCAATGCATCGGCCAACAGGGCAGCGCCAACCTCACTTTCAGCAGGCGTTGTGGATATTGGTGCATCAAAATTCAGGGCGTCGAACAATGTGCGCTCTGGTCTCTCCTCTGGGCATGGCGCCTGGATACGGCGTGAATCAGCTTCATAAGTTTCCATAAATGATACCTGATACGAGTGGCGCGGCGGCGCTTCTTGCGCTCGCCGCCTGGTCTGCTGCAAACCGTCTAGTGGATGTTTGCCAAACATGCGACTTGCTGCTGCATTCAAGGTCGTCCATCCTCCTTGCCGCGCCTTCGGCGATGATGATCAGATTTTGCGTCGCGACAAACTAAGCCCAGGCATCACGTGTATGTCCAGGGACAAATAAAGCGCATGCACTGCAGGCAATACGCTTCGGCTTCATGATAGATTTGGTGCGCAACGTTCCACGTCAGCGACGAACCCACCGGGATTCGCTCGCTTGCAAACCAGGATGCAATGAGGCGCATCCGTTGGCGAAGTCAACGCCGGCTACGATGAGTGCGACGACAGGCGCTGGTAACCGTGGGGCTAACTTCATCTCGATGTTGATCTAGAGTCTACCAGATTCACGGGGAATTGACAACGCCGATAGACGGCGATTTCCGCCAATTTTGGAGTAGTTATGGTCAAAAAGTAAACACGGAACATATGTGCTACGCAAAATGTAGCGTTGTCGTGTTAACGCATCGCTATCTGGCATTTGTCTCTCATTTTCATTGGCGCAGAACTTTAAGGAAGGAATCTTCGTTGCAAAAACCCTGTTAACCTTCTGTTATAATTGTCACCAGCTTGGGAGCAAGCGCGCCAGAGAGCGGCGGAGTTATCCGCAAAGTTATCCACCGATGGGGATAAGCACGGCAACTGACGCTGACGCGCGCGGCGGATTTGGCGTCTGAAATCGCCAAATTCAGTATTCAGGTTAAGTCGTCATGATCGATATATTAACAATACGGTGCGCTCTACGCCGCGGGGCGATGCGGCGCTAACCTGGATTGGACCTGTGGCCTATTTCAACTACACAACATATTGGGCAACCGATTGGTGGTCGCGCCGGGCGTTTGTTCATGCCTGGTGGCAGCTCAACGCCGACGATCCGCGTTGGCTGCCGCCCGACTACGTTGCCTGGCGCCGGTTGATCGTGCGCGCAGAGGCGCCCTACTGGCGGCGGATCGGGGCGCAGCCGGTGCACCTGGAAGCCTTGCCGCGCCGTCGCCAGTCCGCCTATGCCCCAAACCATCAGCCGCTGCTGGCCGGCGCCGTCTTTGAGCAGCCCGTCGCCGCCGCTGTGCTGCTCTGCGAAGCGGAAACAGGCGCTGCGTATCTGAGCATGTTTCATTGCGCCAACGATGAAGAGACGCTGGAGCGCCTGATCGGGGCAGTCATGGAGCGCGCAGCGGAAGCCGGCTGCATGCGCCTGGTGGCGCCGGCTGGCCCACTGCCAGCCTGGGGCGGCGGCGCATTGCTCAACCACTTCAACTTGCCGCCGCCGCTGCACACACCCTACACCCCGCCTTACCTTGCCGACTTGCTGGCGACGAGCATGGAGGCGCGCCAGCGACAGGTGCTGTTGACGCTGCCTGTGACCGCCGATGCGCCAGCGTCAGGACCGGCCGTGCTGCGCTCGCTGGCGTTGTCCGATCTGGCCGGCGCGCATCTGCCCCTGTTGGCGGCGGCGTTGGCGCCCCACAGCGATATGCCCGTCCTCTCTGCCGATGCCGCCGCATTGCTGCTACAATGGATTGGCGTCTATCCGGTCAGCGGTTGGCTGGCGGAGGTCAATGACGCGCCCGCCGGTTTTGTCGTGGTGCAGCCGGATCTGGCGCCATTGGTGCGGCGGACAGGCGGCGGGCGTTGGCTGCCCTGGCGCTGGTATGGCGCCTGGGCGCGGCGGCGCCCTGCCCGGCGCGGACGTCTGCTTTTGGGCGCCGTCGCTCCTGCTATGCGGCGGCGTGGCGTCGGCAGCCAGTTGTTGGCGCAGGCGCAGCGCCACGCCGCTGCCGCCGGTTGGGCGGAGCTGGTCTGTGGCCCCTATACGGAGGATACGCCGGTCGTCGACTGGTTGCAGCGCGCGGGCGCACGTGTGCAACAACAATATGCCTTGTTTGAATGGAATGGTTGAGGAGCACATGACGACATCTACACGACCCCAATCGATTGCGATCGAACGCGCGGCAGGCGCCATGGTGATCACCTGGCTTGACGGACATCGCAGTGAGTTTTCGCTGGCGTGGTTGCGGGCAAACTGCCCCTGCGCCACCTGTCGCGAAGAACGACGCGCGGCGGTGCTCGCCGCCGATCCACTACGGCTGACGGCGACGCCCCCACCCAGCACCGAAGTCGTCGACGCCGAATTTGTGGGGAATTACGCCATTCGCTTTACCTGGGGCGACGGTCATATCGCAGGCATTTATCCGTTCAGCGCGTTGCGGGCGGCCTGCCCGTGTGCACAGTGCAACCCGGATGGCGCGCCGCCGCTGGTGATTGATTGAGCGGGGCGAACGCTAACTCAACACTAACGAACTTTGTAGCGTAGTTGACAAACTTTACCAGTGGGATTCGCCATCATGCAGACATAATGATAACAACCTGGGTGCACTGCTCCCGGACGTGAAAGGAGGCATACCATGAATGTAAATCTGGCGGAATTCAAGTTGCTGGGCATCGATGTCAAAGTGCACTGGTCGTTCGTGTTGATATTGGCCTTTGGCGCTTTCCTCTATGGCAGCGGCCCGGCAGGATGGCTGATCGGCGGGGTGTACGGCGTGCTGACGATGCTCCTGCTCTTTGCATCTGTGACGCTGCACGAATACGGCCACGCCCTGACTGCGCGGCGGTTTGGCATCGGCACACGCAGCATCCTGCTGTTGCCCATCGGCGGGGTCGCCAACCTGGAGCGCATCCCGGAGAAGCCGGGACAGGAGATTGCCATTGTCGCCGCCGGGCCGCTGGTCAACGTAATCATTGCGCTACTGCTGGCGCCACTGGTGTTCGTGCTCAACGGCGGCAATGGCGCCGGCATCTTTGCCGTGGATGCCGTTAACGCCAATATTCAGAATCCCGGTCTGGTCAACCTGTTGGTCTTCTTGATCTCGACTAACTTGTTCCTGGCCGTGTTCAACTTGCTGCCTGCGTTCCCGCTGGATGGCGGGCGACTGCTGCGGGCGCTGCTGGCTTACGTACAACCCTATCCGCAGGCCACGCAGATGGCAGTGGCGGTAGGGCGGTTGCTGGCGGTGCTGATAGCCGTCTTTGGCATCTTCACCGGCGCCATTGGCTTGCTGCTGATCGCCTTCTTTGTGTATGTTGGCGGTTCTGCGGAGTTGGAGGCCGTCAGTAGCCGCGCGGTGTTGCGCCGCTTCCGCGCCAGCGACGCCTTGACGCACAACGCGGCCACGCTCTACACCAGCGAACGGCTGGAGCGCGCCACCCAATTGATCATGAATTCGTATCAGACTGATTACCCGGTGCGCGATCTGGCGGGTCGCTTCGTCGGTGTGTTGACGCGACCGCGTCTGATCGACGGCCTGCGCCAGTTTGGCCCGGAGGCGCGGATCGTCGACGTCATGGTGCCTGCAGCCAACATCCCGCGTTGCACGCCGGACAGCGATCTTGCCAGCGTATGGGAAAAGATGAGCAGCACTGGCAGCCGCGTCGTGGCCGTAGCGACGCAGGATCAGGTGCTGGGCATCATTACCAGCGACGACATCTCCGAAGTCTTTCAGGTGATGGGCGCTGCGCTGGAGGCTGGGCGGCAGCCGCCAACGCCACCCGCCAATCGCAGCGAAACACAGGAGATGCAGGGCTATGCCTGAGCCTGGCGTGCGCACATTTGCCACTGCGACGGGCGTCATTGCTTACGAAGTGTTGGAAGCGCAGACGGCAGGCGAGGCGCCAACGCTGGTCTTGCTGCACAACTTTATGAGCACCGGGCGTGCGGCATGGGGAGCGTTGCTGGATGTGCTCAATGCACGCTATCGCATCCTTCTGCCTGATCTGCCAGGTCACGGGCGGTCCATTGGCCATCCGTTCGGTTTTCATCATCGGCGGATGGCTGAACAGCTTGCAGCGTTGCTGGCGCAGGAGTCTGCACTGCAGGCGCATCTGGCCGGATGCAGCAGCGGCGGCATGTTAGCGCAATTGCTGGTCGCCGACAGGTTGATGCAGCCAGCGACGCTGACCCTTGTCAGCACGACGTACAGCACCAATCCAGCCACCACTGGTCACCTGCCGCCGCTTGATCCTGCGCACTTTCAAGCCGGGCGCCGCTGGATGGAGGCGACGGCGCGTCTGCATGATCCCTATCATTATGCTGGCTATTATGAAGAGGTTGTGTTGGCCGGCTTTCGGCGGTTGCGCCCCGAAACATCCATCGATCTGCACCTGAGCGACCTGGCGCATTTTGCGTTGCCGGTCTGTCTGATCCATGGTGCAGAGGATGAGTTCTTTCCCGTCGCCATCCCCCAGGCCATGGCCGCCGCTTTTCCCGATGCAGAATTGCACATCATCCCCGGCCAGACTCACGGGCTGATCTTTCGTCAGCCCTGGCGCGTGGCGACGACTATGGTACAATTCCTGGACGCACATCATTAACATCACCGATTAACATCACCGACACCATTTGCCCGACCAGGCGAGGCAG
>DGFH01000029.1:11722-13772 GCA_002391565.1 Anaerolineales bacterium UBA3905 | reverse complement strand
AAACTGGCGCCGTCGATTTTAACAGCAGATTTTGGTCATCTTGCAGATCAAATTGCTGCTGCCGACCGGGGCGGCGCCGACTATATCCATCTGGATGTAATGGATGGTTGCTTTGTGCCAAACATCAGCTTTGGGCCGTTGCTGGTCAAGGCGGTGCGTGGCATGACGGCGTTGCCGCTGGATGTGCATCTGATGATCGATGCGCCTGATCGGTATTTGCAGGAGTTCGCCGAGGCTGGCGCCGACATCCTCACCGTCCACGCCGAAGCGACAGTGCATCTGCATCGCACGCTGCAATCGATCACGGTATTGGGCTGTAAGGTGGGTGTGGCGATCAATCCGGCGACTTCGGTGGAGGTGATCCACGAAGTCCTGCCTTTTGTCGACCAGGTGTTGGTGATGACGGTCAATCCGGGTTTTGGTTCACAACGGTTCATCGAAACGATGACTGCCAAGATTCGGCGGATGCGGCGGCTGATGGATGAGTTGTGTCCACTGGGTGATCTGCAGGTGGATGGCGGCATCCACGTCGCCAACATTGCCGATGTCGTCTATTCGGGCGCCAACGTCATTGTGGTGGGGAGCGCGGTCTTCAATGATAAAGCCGCGCCAGAGACAAACCTGGCGCAACTGCGCGCACAATTGCAAGAAGATTTGTGAGAGTTTATTTGTTTTGTCGCGAATTTTGACGCAAAGGCGCGATGACGCCAGGAAACTGCACTACATGCAATCGGATGGAGTAGTGCGTCCCTGCTCTGTACATTGCTGCGTCGTTGCGTCTCTGCGTCAAGGATGGCTGAGCGCGACCTGCGTAAAGGTGCAGGCTAGAGGAAGAAGCGTTCGTAGAAAAGCATCGATTGGTGGATAAAGGGCAGCGTAAAGAGCAGGCTGTCGAGGCGGTCGAGCATGCCGCCGTGGCCGCGGAAGAAGGTGCCGCTGTCCTTGACGCCGAACTGCCGCTTGATCATGCTGATCGACAGGTCGCCAAAGAAGGCGAGCACGCCGGCGATGAAGCCGATGAAGGCGCCGAAGATTGGGCCGTTGCGCACTGGCAGCACGGTGGCGAGAAACGCCCCGGCGGCGGCGGCGGCGATCCAGCCGCCGATGGTGCCTTCCCACGTCTTCTTGGGGCTGAGGCGGGGCATGATTTTGTGCTTGCCGAAGGTGACGCCTACAAAGAAAGCCGCCGAATCATTTGCCCACGTCACCAGCAAGCCAAAGGCGACATAAGCAAACCCATTGTCGAAAAAGCGCAGCGAAACAATCTGGCCGAGCATTACGCCGAGATAGATCGCCACCACACTGGTGGAGATCCAGGTGTTGACCGGGTTTTCGTGGACGAAGAGGCTGTAAGTGAGGATCACGAGAAAACCCGCTACGAGGACGCTGCTGGTGGGAAATGAAATCAGTTCGATCAACTGCACGGTGGGCGCCGTCAGCCAACCGGTGATGGCAATCGACGACCTCTGCACCTGTTCCGGATCCCAACCGGAGAGAAAGAGCAGCACTGCCCAGGGCAGTCCGATCACGCGGGAGGGGTGATACCCGCCGCGATCGAACATGTGGTACATCTCCAGCGCACCGACGATGGTGACGGCAACCCCAAGCACCAATCCCCAAAAACCGCCCAGGTAGATCGGGATCAGGACGATGGGAATAGCAATCGCGGCGGCAATAATGCGGGTTCGCAAAGGGTTCTCTCGGTGATCGCAGCTCTAGCAGTGATGCATGGTTGCAGGCGTCATGGTTTGAGGACGCGCCCGAAGCGGCGCTCGCGACGGCTGTATTCGATGAGCGCCTTATCGAGTTCAGCCTCGTCAAAGTCTGGCCAGTAGGTGGGCGTGGTGTAGTACTCAGCATAGGCGGCTTGCCAGATCAAGAAATTGCTGAGCCGCCATTCACCGCCGGTGCGGATGATCAGGTCTGGGTCGGGCAGACCGCCGATGTACATGTAGCTGCTCAATGTCTCCTCGGTCAGATTTTCTGGCGGGATGCCATCCTGGATGATGTGGCGGACGGCGTCGAGAATCTCGGCGCGTCCGCCATAGTT
>DGFH01000029.1:10973-11481 GCA_002391565.1 Anaerolineales bacterium UBA3905 | reverse complement strand
ATTGAGAATGATGCGGTCGTTGTGTTTGGTGACTTCGAGGGCGTGCATGATCTGTTTTTGCAGGTGCTGGTTGATGCCCTCCATGCGTCCGCTGTGCAGGATGCGCACGCCGTTGCGGTTCAGCTCGTTCAGTTGACGCTGAATGGTCAGACCGAGCAGCCGCATCAAGCCGCTGACCTCGTCGGGGGGGCGGCGCCAGTTTTCAGTTGAGAAGGCGTAGATTGTGAGCACCTTGACGCCGCGCCGCACACAGTGTTCAAGGATGCGCCGGATATTGTCGACGCCGGCCTGATGCCCGGCAATGCGTGGCATGCCACGCGCCTGCGCCCACCGCCCGTTGCCATCCATGATGATGCCAATGTGGTAGGGCACAGCCGTGATTTCGGCTGGTAGATCGGCGACTTGCGCAGTGGGATCGGCCTGATTGGTCACTGCCAGGAATCTCCTTAGTCAGACAGTTTGGTCAGACGGTCATGATCTCGGCGTCTTTTTCCTTGACAGTCTCGTC
>DGFH01000029.1:8369-10693 GCA_002391565.1 Anaerolineales bacterium UBA3905 | reverse complement strand
AGACTTTCCTTTTTCAGGTCGGTCAAATCTTTGTTGGCGTCACGGCGGATATTGCGGATGGCGACGCGCGCTTCTTCCCCGCGTTTATTGACAACTTTAGTTAACTCGCGGCGGCGTTCTTCGTTGAGGGCAGGAATGATCAGCCGGATCACCTGGCCGTCATTGGTGGGCGTCAGGCCGAGATCAGACTTGGCAATGGCTTTTTCAATAGCCTGGATGTCGCCACGCGTGTAGGGGCGAATCAAGATTTGTTGCGCTTCAGGGATGCTGATCGTGGCAAGCTGTTGCAACGGCGTTGGCGTGCCGTAATACTCCACCATCAGATGTTCGACGAGCGCCGGTGTGGCGCGGCCGGTGCGAATCGTCATTAGATCGTGACGCAGCGCCTCGATCGCTTTGTCCATGCGGTCTTTGGCGTCGGCAATGACTTCGTTGATCATTTGCATACTCCTTCTAGGGAGGCTGGTTGACTGGTCAACTGGTTATGGGCCAACTGGCAGGAATAAACAGTCTTCTTATTGTAACAAATTATGCTGGATGTGGAAATCAAGCGGGCTGAGTTGCGGGAAAGCAGCGCCACGCACCCGCAACCCGGCGATTCACCCGATCAGTTTTCAGGCTGACATTGGATCGGCGCAAACCTGTGTGTTGTGTAGGGGAAGCCGACGCGCAGCACCTGGCACGTAATCAGGGAAAGAGAAATACCCGGTGAGCGGTCATGGCGATGCAGGTTCAACCGGTGATCATCGTGCCGACCGGCTCACCCTGCACAACGCGTTCCAGGGCGCCTTCCTGCCACAGATTGACGACACAGATCGGCAGGTCGTTGTCCATGCACATTGCCATCGCTGTGCTGTCCATGACGCCGAGGCGCAGGTTCAGCGCCTGGATGTAAGTCAGGTGTTCAAAGCGTCGCGCATCGCGATTTTTCTTCGGGTCGCTGTCATAGACGGCATCAACTTTGGTGGCCTTAATCAGCACTTCGGCGTCGATCTCCATGGCGCGCAGAGAGGCGGCAGTGTCGGTCGTGAAATAGGGGTTGCCCGTGCCGGCGCCGAAGATAATCACACGTCCTTTTTCCAGGTGGCGCACAGCGCGGCGCTGAATGTAGGGTTCAGCGACAGCGCGCACTTCGATGCCGGTCATGACGCGCGTGGGGATGCCCATGCGCTCCAGTGCGTCTTGCAGCGCAAGCGAGTTCATCACCGTCGCCAGCATGCCCATGTGGTCGGCAGTGACGCGTTCCATGCCGTGATCGAGGCCATCCTGCTTGCCGCGCCACAGGTTGCCGCCGCCAATCACGATGGCGACCTGGACCCCCAGGTTCACCACGTTGCTGACCGTGCGCGCCACAAATTCCGCCTGACGCGGGTTGATGCCAAAGCCGCCCTCACCGGCCAATGCCTCGCCGCCCAACTTGAGCAAGATGCGCCGATATTTGATTTCCGCCATAGCTGCTCCTTGTTTTGTGGTGTTGGCAAAGAAATGCCCAGCCGTTCATGAACGGCTGGGCACGGGTGATCATTCGGCGCCGATTTCGAGCCGACTAAAGCGTCGAACCCGGATGTTTTCACCCAGGGAGGCGATGCGGCTGGTCAGCAGGTCCTTAATGGTGATGTCGGGGTCCTTGATGAAGGGCTGCTCCAGCAGACAGACTTCGCTGTACCACTTGTCGAGCTTGCCGTCAACAATGCGTTCGATGACCTGGGCTGGCTTGCCGCTGTTCGCCATCTGCTCGGCGTAAATCTCGCGTTCTTTGGCGATGGCGTCGGCGGGGACATCCTCGCGCGCCACCCACAGCGGGCGGGCGGCGGTGACATGCATGGCCAGGTCGCGCGCCAGTTGTTGGAACTCGTCGGTGCGCGCCACGAAGTCGGTTTCGCAGTTGACTTCGACAATCGACGCCACTTTGCTGCCCGGATGAACATAGGCGCCGATCAGTCCTTCGTTGGCGTCACGACTGGCTTTCTTGGCGGCGGTCGCCAGCCCCTTCTTGCGCAAGATCTCGACGGCGGCCTCGAAGTCGCCATTTGTCTCGGTCAGCGCTTTCTTGCAATCGAGCACGCCGGCGTTGGTCGCCTCGCGCAGTAGTTTCACCATTTCGGCGGTAATCTCAGCCATTGTTGGTTCCTCTTTTATTCTTCTTCGGCTAATTCTTCATCGGTCTCGTCGTCGATTTCTTCGACTTCATCGTCGTCGAATGCCTCGAAATCTTCCTCATCCAGGCTTTGCAGCTTGGCGAGAACACTCGGCCCCAGATATTGCTCCATCTCCGCCAGATCTTCGCGGCTGACCTGACCGGTCTCCGCCATTTCGACTTCGCG
>DGFH01000029.1:7800-8139 GCA_002391565.1 Anaerolineales bacterium UBA3905 | reverse complement strand
CAGCTCCGGGTTGGAGTTGGTGTCCACCATGCCGATGATCGGAATATGCATTTTGTTCGCTTCACTGACCGCCAGTTCTTCAACATTGGTGTCGACGATGAAGATCATGTCGGGCAGGCTGCGCATCGTTTTCAAGCCACCGATACGACGGTTGAGCTTCTCGACTTCACGCTGGAGCGTCAGGCGTTCTTTTTTGGGCAGGTTGCGAAATTCACCCGCATCCATCCGCCGTTCAAGTTGGAGCAGATACTGGATGCGTTGGCGAATGGTGACCCAGTTGGTCAGCGTGCCGCCCAACCAACGCTGATTGATATACGGCATCCCGCAGCGCAGGGCTTC
>DGFH01000029.1:0-7675 GCA_002391565.1 Anaerolineales bacterium UBA3905 | reverse complement strand
CCCAGTTGGTCAGCGTGCCGCCCAACCAACGCTGATTGATATACGGCATCCCGCAGCGCAGGGCTTCGGCTTCGACGGTGGCCTGCGCCTGGCGCTTGGTGCCGACGAAGAGCACGGTGCCGCCCTTCGCCACGGTGTCGCGAACAGTGGCGGTGGCAGTGGCGAGCGCCTGGACAGTCTGCTGCAGGTCGATGATGTGAATCCCGCTGCGTTCCGTAAAGATATACGGGCGCATCTTGGGATTCCAGCGGCGCGTGCGATGTCCGAAGTGGACGCCGGCCTCCAAGAGTTGTTTCATGGTGACGTTTGCCATACGATCTCCCTTTGGGTTGAACTTCCGCCCCCTTCATCCGGGTGAGTTGACCATCTGCAACCAGGCAGCGGCACCCCTCTCACCCGTCAGGCGGCGTGATGAATTTTTGCTGGCGCTGAAAACGCGCCAAGCGAAGATATTATCACAGGTGGCGCGCATGGTTCAAACTGCATGGGGCGAAAAATCGATGAACTTGTGCGCAGGAGGGATTTATGGCGCGCTGTCGAGCTTGTGGCGCTCTTTGAAGTCGACAAAACGGTAGCCCAGCCCGCGTTCCGTAAAAATGTACTGTGGCTGGCTGGGGTCTGGCTCAATCTTCTGGCGCAGGTAGGTGATATAGAGGCGCAAGAGGTGGTTGTCGTTGATGTATTCGTGCCCCCATACTTTGGTAAGCAAGGTCTCGTGCGGCATCACCCAGCCGGCATTCTGGATGAGATGATAGAGCAGACGATATTCTGTCGGGCGTAAACTGAGCCGTTCCCCTTCCACGATGACCTGACGCCGTTGCAGATCGACCTGCAGGCGGTCGTCGATCGTAATGATCTGGTCATCGGGGCGTCCCTGCGGCTCGAAGCGACGCAGCACCGCGCGAATCCGGCTGGACAATTCGCGCGGGCTGAAGGGTTTGGTTACATAATCATCGGCGCCCAAATCAAGCCCTTTGATGCGGTCATCTTCATCGGCGCGCACTGTGAGCATAATGACCGGCGCATCGCTCATGGCGCGGATGCGGCGCAGCGTCTCGAAGCCATCCATGCCCGGCATCTCGACATCTAACAGCACCAGGTCGGGCTGATGGTCGCGCACTTTCTCCAGCGCCTGGAGGCCATTGTTGGCCTCTAGCGTGAGATAGCCTTCGAGGTCAAGATTCATCTTGACGAAGCGCACCATGCGCGGTTCATCATCGACGACGAGGATCGTTTTGGGTGTTTGTGTGTTCACAGTCGGTTTGCATGCAGTGCGACATTAACATCAAGGAAGATTGACTTCAATGGTGCCGACATTCAGGACGGCGCCCGCCTCCACCTTGAACACTCTGGCGTCGTCGTGATTCTCGGCCAAAATGAACTCGTGCATACCGATCAAATCGCCGACGGCCATCACATATTCGCCAGGGGAGAGGTTTTCGATGACGAAGATGCCGTTGTCGTCCGTTAAGGCGCCAGGGCTGCTCCCGCCCTCGATGACAAAGACGCCATCTGCTTCAGCGGTTGGCGTGGCGGATGCGCCGTCTGTGTTCGATGTATTCCAGAAGATCGTGCCCAGCCGCACCGATGTCCCCGCCATGATGCGAGGTTGCTGATCATAAGTGGTAACGATGCGACCCATTAAGACTCCAGTCTCTGCCCCAGGCGTGACTTCAGGATAGACTGCTTCTGGTAGAGGGGTGGGCAAGGGCGATTCTGGCGCCGCCAGCGGTGATGATGGTGCATCCAAGGGCGATTCTGGCGCCGCCAGCGGTGACTCTGGCGCATCGGCGGCGGTGGTTGCGGGCGGCGTCGGCGTCGCCGTTGCCGTCGGCGCGGGCTGGGGCGTGTTGGTGGCTGTGGCGGCCACCGTCGGCGGCGGCGTTACAGTGGCTGTGGGTTTGTCTTCTCCGCCGCCACATGCGGTCAAGGCAAATACAATTATGAGAAGGGTGATCGTCGTAAGAATGCGCGTCATTTCGAGTTATCTCCAAAGAGATTGACAATTGGCATAGGGTCATCAAGTATAACTTCCTGGCGGATTATACATTAGGTGAAAGCGCAGACAAATCCTGACACGGAAGGGCGCGCCCCGGCCGATTGATAGAGTTTTCCTGGCAGCGCTTCCACGCGCCTGTCAACATCGAGTGAGAGGATAAGCTTTTATTCACTTTCTGGGAGGCTCTGAGCTTCCCGGAGGGGCCGTCTTCCATTGAATTTCAGGAGAGAGAGGCAAAAATACCCCCTTCGGGTTATTGGCAGTAGCGTTGACTCATGCCTATAGTGAAGGCGGTTAATCCACGGGTGACTGCCCTGATAGAGCATTGTGGCAGAGCATTGTGGCAGACCATAAGTTGCCAACGTATCTAGTCAAGTTATTGAGTCAGATGAAACACGGAAGGGAAAAAGCTATGCGACACAAACATCTTCTTGTGCTCGTGGTTGCGTTACTGCTGACAGTGGGCTTTCTGTTGAGTCCGGGGAGTGCACAGGCGCAATCTGCACGTGCAGCGCAGTGGGTAGTCTCCATCACTTATCAAAATATCGGCACTTCTGCGACCCTGGTCAATGTCCAGTTCTACCCTGAAGGCAGCTCCACGGCGGTTTCTTACAACCCGCTGGGCAGCGGTCAACTGCAGGCAAACGCCGGTGCGTCATTCTTCATCGGCAGCGTTCAGGGGCTGGCCTCTGGTTTCCGTGGCAACGCTGTGATGGGTAGCAGCTCGCCGCTTGGCGCCACAGCCGTGCAGTTCTCGCAGCAGGCTGGTTTCAAGATGCGCCTCCTGTCGAACGGCTTCTCGACATCTCAGGTCAGCGATCAGTACCTGGTGGCGACGACGTTGCTGAATCGCTTCTCGCGCACCACCGTGTTCTCGATCCAGAATACGACCAATAACTCGATCGACGCTACGGTGCGCTTCTACGATTCGAGCAATGGCGCATTGGCGGCGACGAAGACCCACACCATCCCGGCAAATTCGTCCAAGTATATCGAGATGGACGATCCGAATGACACGGGTCTGCCGGCAGGCACCACCACCTTCGATGGTTCGGCCATCGTGACGGCCGTCCGCACCGGCAGCAGTGATCCGGCGCAGGTCGTGGCTTCGGCCAACGAGCTGTATACGAATCGCCCGGTGGCATTGGCCTTCGAAGGTCTGCCGCTGTCCAACGCATCCAATACAGTGTACATGGCGACTGCTCTGTGCCAGCGCTTTGGCCTGGACACCTTCTACGCCGTGCAGAATGCCAGTCTGACCAATCCGGCCACGATCACCGTGCAATATCGGAATACAGATGGCAGCAACAAGGCGACCGATGGCCCGTATCAGATCGGCCCCGGCCAGAAGCGCGCTATCACCACCTGCAGCCCCAGCGACGGCACGAATATGAGCAGCTTTACCGGCTCGGCGGTGATTCAGAGCACCGGCGCCCCAATTGTGGCGATCGGCAAGGCGCAGAATTCGATCAACGCAGGCACGGCGGCCACGCAGGATGTGTTCACGGGCTTCCTGGGTGAGCGCGATGGCGCCAGCAAACTGGCGTTGCCCTTCGTGCGCTGGGCCAGCGATGCCAACTTCAATGCAGCCAGCAACGTCGGCGGCAAGCAGCGCACGTTCATCGCCATCCAGAACCTGGGCGCTACTGCGGCCACCGTCGTGGCGGAGTACTATGACAAGAATGGCAACAAGGTCGGCGAGCAGACGCTGAACATCCCCGCCTTCTCTAAGGGCAACACCGACGCCAATTCCGCTGGCGCCCTGGGCAAGAACGGGATGAATCCGGGTGAGTTTGGCTACTACACCGACGGCAGCTTTGGCGGCTCCGTGACGGTGCGCGCCGCCGCCTCCAATCCGACGGCGAAGTTCATCGCCATTGCCCGTGTCCAGCATCCTGGCGCTGGCGAAGACTACAACGCCATTCCGGTGCCGTGAGGTCAGCGCGTTCGGTTGCATAGACCGGCGCAAACAGATTAGTCGGGTTTGAGACAGGGTGAGTCGTGGCGTCACGACCCACCCTGTTTTTATTGTCGGGTTGGCAAAGCTGTCTGGACGTTCAGCAGGCGGTGGTAGAGCGCCGAAAATTGAGCGACAGTGTTCTCGAATGTGTAGCGGTGTAGCGAAAGTGAGGCGGCCTGGGCATATTGTTTCATCTGCGTCGGGTGTTCGAGCGCCCAGAGAATCGCCGCTGCCAGCGCCGCATCATCTTGAGGCGGAACCAGCAGCCCCGTTGCATGATCGCTCACAATCTCTTTGCTGCCGGAGACACGTGTGGCAATCACCGGGACGTGACAAGCCATTGCCTCCAACAACACAGTTGGCAGACCTTCCCACAGGGACGCCGACACAAACAGATCGGCATGGGGCAGTAGCGCCAGCACGTCCGATCGCCACCCCAAGAAGTGCACATACGGGTCGATTGCCAACGCGGCTGCCTGGTCGCGTAGGGTTTGCTCTAATGGCCCGGCGCCAATGATCCATAAATGGACAGGGTGACTGCCGATGACCCGTCGCAGCGCCGCCAGCAAATAGCCAAAGCCCTTTTGTTCGGTCAAGCGCCCGACGCTAATGAGAATGGGATGCTGAGTCGTGATCGGCGATGGGGGCGTGGCGGCAGGACGCAGGCGCAGCAGGTCGGCGTCAATGCCGTTATAGAAGACATGCACGCGCTTGCGCAAGATGCGCGCCAGCCAGCGTCGTTCCAGGATCGCCTGGATTGTAGCCGACACTGCCACCTGCGCGTCAAAGGCGACTGGTGCAACCAGGTGTTCGTAGCCGCTGCCAAACAGCGGGTGAGTTGTCCACTGCTGATCGATATGCACTGTGCGCACACTACGTGGATGGGCCGGGTGGGTGAATTTCCCCCACAGGTTGAACAGGTCGGCGCGTTCCGAGTGGCTGGTGACAATGTCGGGGCGAAAGGCATCCAGCGCACGACGATAATCCTGGAGTTGCGTTGTCAGGGTGCGGGGCGTGGACGTGGCTGTAGCGCCGTAGAGCGCGACGCCGTTGGCGTTCAGCCGTTGACGCCAGGCGTGCGCGGTGTCTGTAGCGTGCCAGGTGGGCACGTAGACTGCACGGTGAAATTGTTCCGGCGCCAGCCCCACCGCCAGGCGAAGAGCAAAATACTCAGCGCCGCCTGACAGTCTTCCAATGTCCAGGCCGGAGACAATTTGTAGCACTCGAATGGGTCGCATGGGGGGCGCCATCACAAATATCGCTCCAGTGTATCAAGTTGTGCGCGCAGTTCCTGGATACGCACTGGGATGGTGAGTGCAAGCTGATCATGATTTTGTAGCAACTCCTCCACGCGTGCATAGAGTTGGTCGCCGGAGAGCGCATCGATGGCAAGGACGCAGCGGCCCAGGCCGACCATCTCCATCATGCCTTGCGCCTTGGGCTGGTACCCGATCAAAACGGTCGGCACGCCCGCTGTCAAGGCCAGGATGCCACTGTGCATACGCGTGCCAATGACGACAGTCATTTGTTGATAGAATTTCACCAAATCTTGCGCGTCCTGGATGTCGTCCACCAGCGTCGCCGCGATTTGCTGTGCACACAAGCGCGCATGAATGCGCGCCGCAACAGGGCGGTCGTCCTGGTCGCGGCTGGGGCCGGTGCACTGGGCAACAACATGCACCTGGATGGAGCGACGCGCCGCCAGCCGACCTATGGCGTCGACCAGCGCAGCTTCATAGGCAACCTGAAGCGAGAAATTGGGATTTTGCTGTTGAAAATCGATGGCGGTGATGGCAATCTGCAGGCTCCGGTCGTCTTGGGCTTCAAGCACAGCCGGCGCGTCTGCCGATGCCTCCAGACCAAACGCCAGGTCTGGCAGAAGATGCGGACGGATGCGCAGTCCGGGGAGTGCGGTCTGCAAGAAGTGCAGCGAGCGATCGTCGCGCACAAACAAAGCTGCAACCCGGTTGAGCACCTGCGCCAGGAGCAGACGTTGTGCGCTGCCTGCAACTGGTCCGAAAGACTGTGGCAACATGATGACGCGTTTTCCGAGCCAAAGGGCGAAGGCCACGCTCAACATCGACCACAGAAATGCCGGGCTAAGGCGTCGATAGGCGTAGAAGTTGCCGCCGCCACAACTGAGAACAACGTCCGCCGCATAGTAGGCGGCGAGCAATTGTTGCAGCCAACTGGCGCCAAGCCTGATAGAGTGGTGAAAATGACGATAGGCGATTGCCACCCCACCCAACAGCGCCAGTTGCAATGGCAGCAGCCAGAAGCGTTTTCGCCACGCACCCTGCGCCGGGTTGCCGCCCCAATGCGCCAGCGAGGGCGTCACTGTGATGGTGGTGTACTTGCGCCAGCTCTGCGGGTCGCCAGCCGCCACCGTAACCCGACTGTTGGGATAGACACGCGCAATCTTCTGCAGCGTAGCCGCCATGATTGCATCATCACCCAGGTTGCGTGCAGAATGAACATTGATGATCAGGATATGCGTTGTCTGCTGGCGCGTATTGGGTAGACGGTCTGAATTGCTGTCAAACGTTGAGTTAGGAGTGTCCATTGCGAATAGTCTTTTTGTTGAGCCAAAGCCTGGATAGCCCCTCTGGGCGCGGGCGCTATTTTCAATTTGCCAGAGGGCTGGCGGCCCGGGGGCATCAAGTGCATATCGTGGCTTTGCACCATGATCTTCAATCCGTGGCGGCGCGCCATACGATCCAGGATGGCGTCGAGATTCATTACGTGGCGCAGATGCATGTGCGGAAAGTGAATGACACTACGCTCTATTATGGGCGCTGGCAGTTGCTCTGGCTGGTGTTGATTGCCGCGCTGCGCATGACTGTCATGGCAATTCGCTTACGCCCAGAGATCGTGCATGTTGGTAAACCGCATCCTCAGAATAGCATAGCCGGCCTGGTGGCAAGTCGATGGCGTCGGGCGCGCTTGCTGGTTGACTGTGACGACCTTGAAGCCACCAGCAATTATGTCACAAGCCCGATGCAGGCGGCAATCTTGCAGTGGTTTGAGCATGTTTTGCCGCAGTTGGCGGACGGCGTTACCACCCATTCCACCTTTATTTATGAACGACTGCTCGCCAGTGGAGTCCCTACGCACAAAGCAACGCGTGTGCCCAGCGCCGTTGATGCTTCCTTGTTTATGCGAAGTGACGCCGAGACCGCAGCGCAGTGGCGAAGTGCGTTACAGCTTGACCAGGCGCGCATTGTGTTATACACCGGCACGCTCTCGCTGGCGAATCATCCTGTCGATCTTTTGCTACGTGCGTTTCGCGTCGTGCCGGCCATGTCCATGCCGACCTTGTTGGTGATTGTGGGGGGCGGCAAAGACCTGGAGCGCTTAAAGCAACTGGCGGTTGAGCTTGGCATCGCCCAGAAGTGTCGTTTTACTGGACGGATTCCCTATTCACTCATGCCTTTGTTCTACACCCTTGCGGAGTGCACAGTTGATCCAGTTGAGGCGGATGACACGGCGCGTGCGCGCTGGCCGTTGAAGATCATTGAGAGTCTGGCGTGTGGCACACCGGTGGTCACAGGCGATGTCGGGGATCGGCGCAGTATGCTGGATGGCGGCCGGGTCGGCGTGCTGGTCTCACCTGGAGACGCCGGCGCACTGGCAGGGGGGTTGGCCACCATGCTGGCGCGTGCGGCAGCAACGCCGGACCTCGCAGCCACTTGCCGTCATGTCAGCACGGACTATGC
>DGFH01000238.1 GCA_002391565.1 Anaerolineales bacterium UBA3905 | reverse complement strand
GCGATCTTCATCGTCAACCGCAGCCTGACCGACAGCGTCGTCACCGACATCGCCTGGCAGGATGGCCGCACGGTGACGCTGGACAAAGCGTGGCAGCTCGCCGGCGCCGACCCGAAGGCGTTGAACACCTGGGAGAACCGCAACGCACTCACCGCACAGCCAATCGCCGCCCCGCGCGTCGAGAACGGCAAAGCCACAATCCAGCTCCCGCCGCTCTCGTTCACCGTGCTGACGGGGCGCGCTGCGTAGTTGGGATGTAGAGACTGAATGGAACGCGGATGACGCGGATCGGGCTGATTCGCGCGGATTCATGAGGATTTTCAAAGTGATCCGGTAATCGACGTTGCCGCCTTCAGCGCACACGGCGTCCCTCTCCCGTAGGTCATCGCCTCCAGCGTGACGGCGTGGCTGACTGAAAACGTCCGGCTGGAAGCCGAACCTACTATTACCGAATCAACTGGTTAAACTTCATCAATCTGCGTCGATCCGTCCAATCCGCGTCATCCGCGTTCTATTTCTTACTTTTGCACTGACACAAGGCAGGTGGAAACAAATGACAACCGAACAACAGCTTTCCCTCGACGGCGCGTGGGATTTTCAGATCGATCCCAGCGATGGTGACGATATTCTCTCGATCAAGGTGTGGCGCACGGCGCACGTGCCCATGCCCTGGCAGGCGCAATTCGACGATCTGCGCGGCTACAGCGGGACGGCCTGGTATCGCCGCCGCTTCGACTTCGACGGCGACCTGACCGGCAAGGCGGCGATTCTGCACTTTGGCGCGGTCGATTATCACGCCATCGTCTGGCTCAACGGGCGGCGCGTCGGCGAACATGAGGGCGGCTATTTACCCTTCGACTTCGACGTGACTGCCCTGCTGCAGCCGGGCGAAAACGTGATCGTCGTGCGCGTGGCCGACCCCAACGACGACCGCAGCCGCTTTCCCGATGCACCCTTCAGCGAGGTTCCGCACGGCAAGCAGAGCTGGTACGGGCCCATCGGCGGCATCTGGCAGAGCGTGACGCTGAGCGTGCTGCCCGCCGTCCATATCCAGGCGGTGAAGCTCACGCCGCAGCCCGGCGAGAACGCCATCGAGATCGCCGCCACACTCAACGCACCGCTGCCAGAAGGCGCAACGCTCACGGCGACTGTGCTCGATCCGGCCGGTCAGGTCGTGGCGGAAACATCGCTCGCCGCCGACGGTCGCGGCCGCGCCGAACTGAGCAACCCGGCGCAGTGGTGGAGTCCCGACAACCCGGCGCTCTACACGGTCGTCACCACGCTCACACAACACGCCAACCCGCAACACACCACACACACCACCTGCGGCTTCCGCACCGTGGAGGCGCGCGACGGGCGCATCTATCTCAACGGCAAGCCGATCTATCTGCGCGGCGTGCTCGACCAGGCGTACTACCCGGAGACCATCTACACGCCGCCCAGCCTGGAGTTCCTGGAAGATCAGGCGCGCAAGGCGAAGGCGCTCGGTCTCAACTGCCTGCGCATCCACATCAAGATCGAAGACCCGTGCTACTACGACGTGGCCGACCGCCTGGGCTTGCTGGTCTGGACGGAGATTCCCAACTGGGTGCTGCTGACCGACGCCGCCGACCGCCGCATCAAGGAAACTTTTCGCGGCATGGTCGAGCGCGACTGGAACCACCCGTCGATCATCATCTGGACGCTGGTCAACGAAAATTGGGGCACCGACCTGGCGCGCAACCCTGAGCACCGGCGCTGGCTGGCGGAGTTCTATCACGAGGCAAAGCAGATCGACCCGACGCGGCTGATTGTTGACAACTCAGCGTGCCAGGGCAACTTCCACGTTGCAGGCGACATCGAAGATTACCACCCTTACCGGGCGATTCCCGACCACGCCGACAGTTGGGACGCCTGGTCGCGTGCGTTCGCCAGCCGTCAGAGCGATTGGGTCTGGGCGCAGGATTATCTGCACGAACGCCGCCCCGACCTGCCGCTGCTCGTCTCCGAGTTTGGCAACTGGGGTCTGCCCGACCCGGCGGAGATTCAGGAGAAGGGCGCCGATCCCTGGTGGTTCGAGACGGGGCACGAGTGGGGCGACGGGATCGTCTACCCGCACGCCATGCCGCAGCGCTTCCGTGATCACGGACTGGATACGGTCTTTGGGACGCTGGCCGCCTTTACCCGCGCTGCGCAGGCGCACATGGCGCGCAGCCTGCATTACGAGATCACCACGATGCGCCTGCTGCCCGCCATCGCCGGCTACATCATCACTGAGTTCACCGACGTACACTGGGAGTGCAACGGTCTGCTCACGATGCAGCGTGGCGTGAAACACGGGCTGGACACGATCTTCACGCCGCTCAACCAGGACAACGTGGTGGCGCTGCGCCCGCAATGTTGGAGTGGCAAGCCGGGCGACTCGCTCACGGTGGAGGTGCGTGCGTTTGGCGTCGATGGCGAGCGCAACGACGGCGTGATCGCCTGGTGCGCTGGCGACGCGCACGGCCAGTTGGACGCTCCCGGCGGCGTGATCACCGTGCCCCTTGCTGCGCCGGGCATGGTGACGCTGGAGGCGCGCTGGCAGACGGACGACGGCGCCGTGCTTGCCAGCAATCAGGTTGAGCTGGCTTGCGTCCCTGCGCCCCATTTCGAGGGCGCGCTGGCAGTCATCGATGATCCGGCGCTGGCGGCGACGTTGCGCACGCTTGGCTACACCGTCAACGAGACGCTGCCCGACGACGCCTCCACACCGGTGGTGGCGCGGCGCTACACCAGAGCCCTTGAAACCGCCGTGCAGCAAGGCGCGCATCTGCTGCTGCTGGCGGGCGAGCCAACCCCGGGCGATCAGGAGAGCATCCGCCTGCCTGCCGGCGCGGTGATCGCACGCGAGGGCACACCGTGGCAGGGTGACTGGGCGACGGCATTTTCGTGGATCAGGAAACAGGGGGCGTTCGCCGCGCTGCCTGGCAGCCCACTGCTGGAGATGGAGTACGCGCCGGTGATGCCGGACTATGTTCTGGTGGGCCTGCCGATGTGGGCTTACCGCACGCACAGTTGGGCCGGGCTGGCGCTGGGCTGGATTCACAAGCCGGTCTCGCTGCTGGCGGAGATGCCCTACGGCAAGGGCAAGGTGGCGCTCACGACCTTCAAGCTCAACGCGCAGACGCTGGCGGTAGACGCCGTGGCGCAGGCGATCTGGGCAGCGGCGCTGAAATTGCTGTAGACGTTTTGTAGGTCATTGCCTCTGGCGTGACATGGGCGCCCGTCACGCCGGAGGCGATGACCTACAAAACAAATTCTGCCCCAATCTGAAATAGACCCGAAAAGTGGGGGTGTACTTCATGTTTGGGGCGTACAGCCTTCGATTCAAATCGAGGCTGAAAGCTGAAGTGGCTCATGGAGTTTAACAAATAGATTCG
>DGFH01000087.1 GCA_002391565.1 Anaerolineales bacterium UBA3905 | reverse complement strand
TCATGTCGCGCGGGGGGCAGGGCTGCCGGTGGTGGAATTGACGTGAAGCGCGCTCCCAGTGTTTTTACTGATTGCTAGGCAGAGTTTTCCTATTTTCAGTGTTACGTGTTGCGTGCTACGTGTCGAAACCCCTCACGCAACACGTAATACGCAACACTGCACTCATAAAATGTCAACCTAGAAATCAGTAGCAATCAATAACGTATATCACGAAGCTTCACAAAAGAAGGCTATGACAACTGAGCTGCAGGGAAAGTGCGCCGTCATCACGGGTGGCGGGCGCGGCATCGGACGGGGAATTGCCCTGGCGCTGGCGGCGCGCGGCTGTCACGTCGCCATCAACTATGTTCGCCACCGTGAAGAGGCTGAGCAGACAGCCGCCGCCGCCGAAAAGCTGGGCGTGCGCGCTGTGGTGGTCAAGGCGCACGTCGGGCGCGAGGAGGAGATGCAGGCGTTGGTGCACAAAAGCGCCAACGCGTTGGGCAGCGTCGATATTTTTGTCGGCAATGCGGCCAGCGGCGTCCTCAAGCCGATTACCGAGATCGATCTGAAAGCGTGGGAATGGACGATCAACGTCAATGCGCGCAGCATCCTGGTGGGGGCGCAGACGGCGGTTCCCTACATGCGCCGGCAGGGGTGGGGGCGCATCCTGACCGTGACCAGCATCGGCAGCCGTCGCGTCTTTCCCGAATATGGCATCGTTGGGGTGAGCAAAGCGGCGATCGAGGCGTTGACGCGCTATCTGGCGGTGGAATTGGCAGCGGAGAACATCATCGCCAATTGTATCAGTCCGGGTGTGGTCATCACCGGCGCGTTAGACTTCTTTCCACGTAAAGAGGAGATGATCACCTACGCCGAGCAGCATACACCTGCCGGTCGCCTGGCGACGCCGGAAGATGTAGGCGAAGTCGCTGCCTGGCTGTGCACCGACGCCGCCCGCATGATTGTCGGCCAGACCATCGAGGTGGATGGCGGCTACAGCTTGCTGGCGTTTTGATCGCGTCCGCTTGACTCGCGCAGGATGAGGCGCGGGAAGCGGCCTGGGTCGAACTCGTGTAGCCGCGTTGCGCCCAAGGTCGTGACCTCCCAGTGGATCGCTTCGGCGTCGGCGCGAAACGCAGCGATGTCGACGCCCTGGCAGATCGGCGGCAAGGTGCGCAGGCGCGGCAGCCCACGGCGGAACATCTTGATAGCGCCGATCCAATTGTTGCGCTGGATCTGCAAAAAAGCCACGCCGATCTGCAGGATGCCCTGGTGCATGACGCGCACCGGGCGCGACTCCTGGCGCCACGCCAGCTCGAAAGATTCATGTTGCTCGAAGTATTCGCCTGCATTGAACTCTTCGATCCCGCGTCGCGCCAGATCGCTCAGCGGCGCGTCCCATCCCTCCGGGTAAACGATGGGCGGATGGAGATAGTGCGCCACGATCTGCGGCAACTCCGCCATCACCTTGCTGCGCGCCCAGGCATGATCGGCGCCGGCGCGCCGCGCGGCGCGTAGGGTGGCGGCGTCCACGTGGCTGCCAAAGGCGATCAATGGCGCCTGGCTGGTCTGTGGGCGAATTTTGCAGCGCGTGATAGCGTGCACCCAGTCACCCTCGCAAGCGAGATCAAGCAACGCCAGGACAGGAAAGTGGCGATCCACCGCATCGACAAAGGCTTCCGGCGTCGCCACGATGACGGGCTGCCCACCCAGCTGCTGGATCACGTCGGCCAGGCGCGGGGCAAAGAAGAGATCGGGCGCCAGACAGACGATGACGCGCGGCGGTGTGGCTTCACTCATGGTATAATCCCTCGCACGATAAACGACGGCAAATAAACGACGGCAAATAAACGACGCAATCGGTGTAGAACGTAGCGCTATGCTATCAGAAATGTGGAAAGTATGGCTGTAGAGATTGATCCCAATTTGAGCTACGACGCCGCATTGGCGCAGCTCGAGGATATATTGACGCAACTGGAACGCGGCGACCTGCCGCTGGAGCAGACGTTGACCCTCTACGAAACCGGCGCAGCGCTGGCGAAATTGTGCGAGGCGCGTCTGGACGCCGCAGAGTTGCGCGTGCGGCAGTGGCAGGCTGATGATCAGACGACCCCATTCATGGGCTGGCAGGAATCCTGAGCGTCGATGCGCGCCCTGTTGGGAAATGCAGCCTTGTGGCTGCCGCTATCGGTGGCGTTTGCCATTCAGCTATATAAAATGTTGGCGTTTTGGGTGCAGACTGGGCGCATCGACTTCAAGGTGTTGGCGCAGGCGGGGGGGATGCCCAGCAGTCACTCTGCCATGGTGTGCAGCCTGATGACAGCGATCGGTTATCAATACGGGTTGGACAGCGGCTTGTTTGCTATCGCCGTTGCTCTGGCCGTGATCGTGATGTACGATGCGCGCGGTGTGCGTCAGGAAAGCGGCAAGCAGGCGCGCGTGATCAACCAGATTCTGCAGACCTTCTTCAGCGGCCATCCTCTCACAGAGGCGCAACTCAAGGAACTTATCGGCCACACCACCTTGCAGGTGATCGTTGGCGGGCTGATCGGCGTCTTCTACACCCTGATCTACCTGATTTCGCGCGATTGGGTGTGAGGGGCGTGATTCGTCACTCCTTACCCGTCATACGTCATCGTTGACGCCTGACGGGTGACGCTTGATGCGTGAATTTTTCTCAAATTTTTTCTACTAATAGCTTGTCGCCACAGTGCGCTTGTGCTATCATGTGCAGCATTGTCAACGGCGCGCTGCGTAATCGACGATGCGGAAGAGCCGACCAGCGGCTGCGGTGCGGCAAAAGCGTCTGACAACCTGGAAAAAGCCAATATGCGCCGCTGCGGCGGCCCAGTGGATCGGTGGAGGATGTATGCGACGTGTGGTTTTGATTCAGCCGCGACGCGATGGCCGAATCTTCGGCAAGGCGCCAGGGTCTCCATACACTCTGATGCGCCTTGCCTCATTGGTGCCTGATGAAATTCCCGTCGAGATTTGGGATGAGAATCTGCGCGACCTGGAGCTTGACACCTTGCGCGAGGGCGATCTTGTCGGCATCACGTCGATGACCGTGACTATCGAGCGCGCCGAACGGATTGCGCGCAAGGCGATGAAGCAGGGCGCCGGCGTCGTCATGGGCGGCGTCCACGCCACGCTGATGCCGGAGCACACTGCGACCTTTGCGCACAGCGTCATGATCGGCGAAGGCTACTTTACCTGGCAGCAATTGATCCAGGACTTTGCGGCGGAAGGCGTCAAGGGCATGAAGCCGCTCTACGAAGACCTGCGCTGGGCCGACCTGGAGGGACTCGCCACCATCACCGACCGCGTGATTGCGATGGTGGATGAAAACAAGAATTACTGGACGCCCTACCTGGAGATCACGCGCGGCTGTCCACGCAACTGCGACTTCTGCACGGCGATTCGCGTCAGTGGGCGGCGGATGCGCTTCCGCCCGGTCGATGAAGTGATCGACGAGATCAAGCGCCGCAAGATCAAGCGCTTCTTCCTGACCGACGACAACTTTGGCTTGAACTTCACGCTCGACCCCGACTACTGCGCCGAACTTTTCACTGGTCTCTCCAAGCTCGATCTGCACGGCTGGACCTGCCAGTCGGAGATGAGCATCGCCAAGCATC
>DGFH01000299.1 GCA_002391565.1 Anaerolineales bacterium UBA3905 | reverse complement strand
ACCAGAAGCTGATCGAGGAGTCGCCCTCCCCCTCATTGAACGATGCGCAGCGTGTGGCGCTCTGGCAGGCAGCGGTCGATATTGCCCGCCTGTTCAACTTCCAGAACACGGGCGCCGTCGAGTTTCTGGTCGATGGCGCCGGCAACTTCCACTTCACCGAAATGAAGGCGCGCATCCAGATCGAGCACGGCGTCAGCGAGATGATTTCGGGTATGGACATCGTGCGCGAGCAGATTCTGATCGCGGCAGGCGAGCCGATCTCGCATACACAGGATCAGATTCGGCTGGAGGGGTGGGCGATGCAGTGCCGCATCAACGCCGAAGATCCGTGGAACGACTATCTGCCCAGTCCGGGCCGGCTGACGCGTTTCCGCATTCCGCAGGGACCTTCCGTACGCGTCGACACCTACGGTTACGTCGGCTGCGCCATTCCCGAACGCTTCGACCCGCTGCTGGCAAATCTGCTCGTGCGCGCCAGCGACCGTGCGATGTGCCTGAGCCGCCTGAGCCGGGCGCTGATGGAATTTCGCGTCGTTGGTGTGCAAACCAACATCGCTCTACACAAACAGATCATCCAGCACCCGGCGTTCGTCGCGGGCAAATACGACACCAACTTCATGGCGCGCTTCCGCTTCGACGTAAGCGCTAACACCAGCCAGGAAGTCTGCCGCGACCTGGTGGCGATGACGGCGGTCACGTACCTGCTGCGACGCCGGATTGCCGAGCCGGTCGTGCCTGAACGCATCAAGAGCGGCTGGCATCGGTCGGCGCGGCGGCTGCCTTCTTGAGGAAAATGGAGAGAAACATCATGCACAAACTGACAATTGTCGTCGAAAACAAGCCGCATGAGGTCGAGGTGACGCCCAGCCGCACCACGCCTGGCGAATACACCGTGATCGTGGATGGCGAACCGCGCACCGTCTTCGTGCCGGACTACGACAACCCAGACCTGGCCGACTGGATGATCGTGGACGATCGCCCTTATGAGTTGCTGTTTAGCCCAGATCTGCGTGTCGCACAGATCTACAGCGGCCGCTATGAGATTCAGGTGCGCGATAAGGAGGTCGGCACGGTGCGACCGGCGTCCGGCGATGGCCGCGTCAAGGCGCCGATCCCCGGTCTGGTGACGCGGGTTCACGTGGAGACGGGGCAACTCGTCGAAGTCGGCCAACCGCTGCTCGTGCTCGAAGCGATGAAGATGGAAAACGAGATTCGCGCGCCGATCAAGGGCGTCGTCCATCAAATCACTGTGAAACCGGGCCAAACGGTGACGCTTGGTGAAGTGATGGTCGAAGTGCAGTAGGATTTTCACCCCTGAATGCTATTCAGCCATCGCCTCTGGCGCCGTATGCGCTTATCGCACCAGAGGCGATGAGTGGTCAATTTCCCTGGTCTTCTCTACGTTGTGGCACAATACCCCGGTAATCTGATTGTGTGCAACCGCGCCATTACCAACAATATAGGATGCAAGATGATCACGAAAACGACTGTAGCCGGGGATAGCAGCGTTGCAGAACGCGCCGCCCCCCTTCCGCTCCTCTTTCTTGCCGGCCAGCCCACCTGGGAGATGCCACAACTGACCAGCCTCAATCGCCTGCCGCCGCGCGCCACGTTGACGCCCTTCCCCACCGCCGAGGATGCGCTGAACAAAGCCCGCGAAGAGTCGCCCTGGTTCGCCTCGCTCAACGGCGTCTGGGACTTCCTGATCTTCGGACGCCCGGAGCAGGTGACGCCGGTCGCCATCGAGTACGGCGACTGGGCGCCGATCCAGGTGCCCGGCAACTGGACGGTGCAGGGTTTTGGGCGCCCGCACTACACCAACGTGCAGATGCCCTTCCCCAACCTCCCGCCCGACGTGCCCGACGAGAACCCGACCGGCGTCTATCGCCGCACCTTCAGCGTGCCCGCAGGCTGGCAGGGACGGCGCATCGTGCTGCACTTTGGCGGCTGCGAGGGTGCGCTCTATGTACACCTCAACGGCGAGCCGGTCGGGCTAAACAAGGATGCGCGCACGCCCGCCGAGTTCGACATCACCAGCCGCGTGCGCTTCGACGGCGACAACGAGCTGCTGGTCGTCGTGACGCAGTGGTCGGACGCCGCCTTCATCGAAGATCAGGACATGTGGTGGCATGCTGGCTTGCAGCGCGAGGTCTTCCTCTACAGCACAGGGACGCCACACCTGCAGGATGTCTTTGCGCGCGGCGACCTCAGCGACGACCTGGTGGATGGCGTGCTGCGCGTCACCGTCAAGGCAGGCTTTCCCGGCGGCGACTGCACCGGCTGCGCAGTCGAGGCGCAGTTGTTCGATGCGCGCGGCAAAGCTGTCTTCCGCAAGCCGCTGCGCGCCGACTTTGGCGAGCTCTACAAACCGCGCGGCGAGGTAAGGCTCGAACAGATCGTGCCCAAGCCCAGGCTCTGGTCGGCGGAGACGCCCGATCTCTACACGCTGGTGGTCACGCTCAAGACGCCGGGCGGGGAGGAGAGCAGCCGCTGCACCGTCGGCTTCCGCAAAATCGAGATACGCAACCGCAACCTGCTGATCAACGGCAAGCGTGTGCTGATCAAGGGCATGAATCTGCACGACCACGACGATGTGACCGGGCGTGCGCTCACGCGTGAACGCATGGAGAGCGACCTCCAGCGCATGAAGCAGTACAACGTCAACGCCATCCGCACCTCGCACTACCCAAAAGACCCGCACTTCTACGATCTGTGCGACCGCTATGGCTTCTATGTGATCGACGAAGCCAACATCGAGTCGCACGCCTTTTTCCAGGAGATGTGCACCGACCTGCGCTACACCCACGCTTTTGTCGAGCGTGTGCAGAACATGGTCGAGCGCGACAAGAATCACCCGTGCATCATCTTCTGGTCACTGGGCAACGAGAGCGGCTACGGCCCGAATCATGACGCGGCGGCGGGTTGGGTGCGTGGCTACGATCCGAGCCGGCCGCTGCACTACGAAGGCGCCATCTCGCTGTGGGGCGGGCGCGCCATGGAGGGCGGCGAGCGCGTCACCGACGTGATGTGCCCGATGTATCCGTCGATTGAACGCATCATCGCCTACGCCGAAGCAAGCACCGATCCGCGCCCGCTGATCATGTGTGAATACTCACACGCCATGGGCAACAGCAATGGCAGCCTGGCGGACTACTGGGCTGCCTTCGAGAAATACCCGGCGCTGCAGGGCGGCTTCATCTGGGAGTGGGTCGACCACGGCATCCGCCAGACTGCGCCGAACGGTGAGCAGTACTGGGCCTACGGCGGCGACTTCGACGACGTGCCCAATGACGCTAACTTCTGCACTGACGGCATCGTCTGGCCCGATCGCACGCCCCATCCCGGTCTCAACGAGTTCAAATATCTGGCGCAGCCGCTGCGCGTCGAAGCGGACAAGCTCAAGCAGGGACGCGTGCGCATCGTCAACAAGCAAGACTTCATCAACCTGGATTGGCTGCGCGGCGAGTGGGAACTGACCGACGACGGCGTGGTGATCGCCAAAGGCAAGCTGCCCAAACTCGATGTCGAGCCAGGCGCCGCGCTGGAGGTGACGCTGGAGGAGGCGATCCCCTGGCTGAGCGGCGAGGAGCGGGTTAACGGCGAAACCTTCCTGAACTTCCGCTTCTATCAACGCCGCGCCACGCAGTGGGCGCCGGCTGGCTACGAAGTTGGCTGGGCGCAGTTGGAGGCGCCGGCGAAGGTGAAGAAGGCGAAAAGGGGAGAGAGGGAGAAAGGGAGCGTTGAGGTCACGGAGACGGCTGATACGATCACGCTGCGCGCGGGGGCGGTCGAGGCGGTCTTTGAGCGGGCGACGGGGCTGCTGGTCGGCTTTGGCGCAAAGGGCAAGAACCTGCTCGTGCGCGGACCGCGGCTGAATGTCTGGCGCGGGCCGACCGACAACGACGGCATCAAGCTGATGGAAAGCCCGGCGTGGAAGGCGCTGCCGCGTTGGCTGGCGCTGGGGCTAAACGCCGTCCAATACCGGCTGGAGTCGATCCGGCTGCTCGAAGCCAAAGGCGCGCCGATCGTCGAGGTCATCCATCAGGCAAGCGGGCGCGGGCAGTGGAACGACTTCAAGCATATACAACAGTATACTCTGTCACCGGCCGGCATCCTCGAAGTCGGCAATGAGGTGCAACTGGGTGAAGGCGTGACCGACGTGCCGCGCATCGGCGTCGAGCTGGTGCTGCCGACCGCGCTGGAGCAACTGGAATGGTTCGGCCGCGGTCCCTGGGAGAATTACAACGATCGCAAAGCCTCGGCGCTGGTCGGGCGCTATCGCAGCACGGTGACCGCGCAGTACGTGCCCTACATCATGCCCCAGGAGCACGGCCATCACACCGACGTGCGCTGGCTGGCGCTGACCGATGCGCGTGGCGCTGGCTTGCATGTGCATGGCGCGCCGACCATCGAATTCTCCGCCAGCCACTTCACCGCCAACGACCTCTTCCAGGCGCGCCACACCTACGAGTTGACCCCGCGCCTGGAGGTCTACCTGAACCTGGACTGGGGCCAGCGTGGTTTGGGCACGGCAAGCTGTGGCCCGGACACGCTGCCGCAGTACTGCCTGCTGGAAAGCGCCTATCGGTTTGGTTATTGGCTGCAGAGAACGCCTGACTCCTATTGATCTCCAGGCAGTTGTTCATCTTCCCAGTAGTTTCGGAACTTCAGGCCACATGAGATCAATGTAAACGGGAAGTCTGGAAATAAATAGTCTTGTACAAATAGACCAGGCAGGCTGGATAACAGCTTGTCTGGTCTATTTGCATTGCAAATGCAAGCATCCCCTGACAAGCCTTTTAGTCTGTGCACTATATTTCTTTGTTAGGAAAAAATGTGCAGAAGTGCTTGACAAGAGGATTGCTCAATGCTATCATGCACATATACCCACACAAAAGAACAATTGTGCAAGTGTGCCGTTGTCGACAGGTCTGCTTGTGCGTTGGCGCCATGGGGAATCCGTCGTAGGTTATCGTTTGATCGTTCTCACTGTCACAAATTCCAAAGGAGAGTCACATGCAAACACCGCAATTTCGTCATTTTGGATTGATGATGAGCGCGTTGCTCATCGTGGCAATGGTTTTGTCGGCCTGTGCGCCAGCGGCGCAGCCGGCTGCACCGGCGCAACAGGCGGCCGCGCCCGCACCAGCTATGGAAGGTGAGTGGACGTTGGCAAAAGCCGCCGAGCCGTACAAAGGCACATCGATCAACTGTGTCTTTCTGGATCGACCCGGTTATCGCGCCGCCATCGAGCTGATCCCCGAATTTGAAGCAGCCACCGGCATCGATGTTAACTGGGAGATCATGCCGTATGAGAACAGCCGTGAGAAACAGGTGCTGGATTTCACCGGTATGACTGGCAATTACGACTGCGTGTTGATCGATGTGGTCTGGATCGGTGAGTTTGCTGCGTCGGGTTGGGTGGTGCCGATGCAAAAATTTATGGATGACCCGGCGCTGGCCGATCCCAATCTGAACCTGGAGGGCTTCTTCCCGATCCTGCTGGAATCCTTTGGCACGTGGGATAATGTCGTTTATGGTCTGCCCTTCGACAACTACTCTGGCGTGCTTTTCTACAATCGCTGCATGTTGGAGGAAGCTGGTTTTGATGGCCCGCCGGCCACCTGGCAGGAACTGATGGATGTGTACGGGCCGGCGCTGACCAAAGATGGCAAATACGCCTATGCATTGCAGTCGCGCCGTGGTGAGACGCAATCGGCTGACTCGTTCATGCGTATGATCTGGCCTTTCGGCGGTTCGCTGTTGGATGAGAACTTTGAGCCGAACCTGACTTCAGAAGAGTCGCTAACAGGTCTGAACTTCCGCCAGGATTTGATGAAGTATATGCCCCCGGATATCGTCGAGTGGGATCATGACGAGACGGTGCAGGGTCTGGCGCAGGGCAATGTCGCCATGATCACCGAGTGGAGCGCCTTCAACGCCTACTTTACCAACCCAGAGACCTCCAAGATCGTGGACTGCATCGACTATGCGGTCGAGCCAGCTGGCCCTGTTGGACCGCGCCCGGCGTTGGGTGGCTTCTCACTAGGCGTCAGCGCCAATAGTTCACCCGAAAAACAGGCGGCGACCTGGCTCTTCATTCAGTGGGTCACCTCAGAGGCGAAGGCGAAGGACTACATCCGCGCAGGCGGCGTTTCAGGTCGCATGAGCGCCTACGAGGATCCGGAGTTGCAGGCGCAGTTCCCGTACTTCGCACCGCTGGTAATCTCCTGGAAGGAATACGGCAATCCGGTCTTCCGCCCACGCTTCCCAGAATGGCCTGCGATCTCTGAACTGATCGCGCAGACCGGCACCGAGATGATGCTGGGCAGCATTTCGGTCGAGGATGGCGCCAAGCTGCTCAACGACCAGATCCGCCAGATTCTGGATGCAGCGGGCTATTACTCTGGCCAGCGTCCGCAGTTGCAGTAAGGATTGAACACATGACCGGCGCAGAATTCCATGCAATGGCTGCGCAGGCGATCGGCGAGGTGGGGGCGGTCCTGACCGCCCTCGCCCCTGACGACGCCGAGCGCATGTGTGACGAAATCCTGCGCGCCAGACGCATCGCCTGTTACGGGGTGGGTCGCGAAGGGTTGATGATGAAGGCGCTGTGTATGCGGCTGATGCACCTGGGGCTGGATGCCCACGTCGTCGGCGATATGACAACGCCGCCGATCGGTGAAGGCGATCTACTGATTGTTAGCGCAGGGCCGGGTGCGTTCTCGACAGTGTTGGCGCTGATGGGGGTGGCAAAAGAAAGCGGCAGTCGCACAATGGTGGTGACGGCGCAGCCACAAGGTAAAGCTGCCCAGCAAGCCGACGCCGTTGTCTTCCTGCCAGCCCAGACAATGGCGAACGACCAGAGTGCGCCGACGAGCGTTCTGCCGATGGGCAGTCTATATGAAGCCGCGCAACTGGTTTTCTTCGATCTGATCTCAATTATGTTGCGAGAGAAGACTGGACAGACGCCGGATCAAATGCGCCATCGGCACACGAATTTGGAGTAAATGATGGCAGAGAGGCTGTCCCTTACAAACAGCCGTAGACGCGCTGCCTGGCAGCGTCGACACCGATGAACATGCCGCCAACCATCCCGGAAGCATATAGCTTCCGGGATGGTGAAGCCGAACCGGAAAGTGAGAAAGCGGCAGATTATGTCGAGACAAAGAGTAAATTGGCCTGCGATTTCGTTGATCGCCCCGGCCGTGATTGTGTTGCTGGTGATCGGCATCTATCCGCTGCTCTTCGCATTGGATATTAGCTTTCGCCAGTATCAGTTGACCAAACAATATCTGGGCACCGGTTATGTTGGATTCCAGAATTACGTAGCGGTTTTTAACGACCCACTTTTCTGGCAATCGCTGCTGCGCACCGGTCAGTTTTTCTTGTTGACAGTGCCGCTGCAGGTCGTGTTCGGCGTCTTGATTGCCTTGTTCATTGACGGTGTGCGCTGGCGACCGCTTTCGTTTCTGATGCGCGTGTTGTTGGTCGTCCCGATCGCGGTGACGCCGACGGTGGTTGGGCTCATCGGCCGTCTGCTCTTCAACCGCGACTTTGGCTTCATGAACTACCTGCTCAGCCTTTTCAACATTCCGCCGGTTTCCTGGCTGGGCGAGCCGCTTCCGGCGATGTTGACCATTGCGTTGGTTGACATCTGGCAATGGACGCCCTTTGTTGCTCTGGTGATGCTCTCTGGGCTGTCGATGATCTCACAAGATGTGCTGGAGTCGGGGCAACTGGACGCTGGACGCGGCTGGAATCTGTTCCGACATGTACAGGCGCCTTATCTGCTGCCCGGACTAACCGCGATCTTGATTTTGCGCACGGCGGATATTCTCAAGTTGTTCGACATGGTTTTTGTGCTGACACGCGGTGGGCCTGGCGTCTCAACTGAGCTGGTCAGCGTCTACATCCAGCGTGTGGGTTTCCGTGTCTTCGATATGGGGGTGGCCTCGGCGCAGGCGATTCTGTTGCTGATCCTGTGCATCGTGCTGTCGCGCGGCTATATTCGCCTGTTCTATCGGGAGATTGAGGCATGAGCGCCGTATCATATTCGCAGCGTGGTCAAAGCCGCCGTCGCAGCCGCCACGCGTTTACCTATTTCTGGCAGGGCGTTGTTGCTATTCTCTTGATCGCCGTCTTCCTCATGCCTGTCTATTGGATGATCACGACGGCGCTCAAGACGACTGCCGATACTTTTGCCGTGCCGCCTGTGCTGATCTTTCAGCCTACGTTTGAGCATTTTCGCGCCGTCTACGAAGAAGGTTCGGTCGCCAAGAGTCTGGTCAACAGTCTGATTGTGGCAATCTCAGCGACGGCGCTTTCAGTATTGATTGGTGCGCCAGCAGCCTACGTGTTGGCCCGCTTCAACTTCCGCGGCAAATCCGATCTGTGGTTCTGGATTATTTCCAATCGTTTTATTTCACCGATCGTGGTGGCGTTGCCCTTTTTTCTCATTGCGCGTGACTTGCGCTTGCTGGACACCCATCTGGCGTTGATTCTGGTTTACCTGACCTTTGGCGTACCGTTGGTGGTCTGGCTATGCGTCGATCAATTTCGTGCCGTCCCACGCGAGGTGGATGAGGCGGCGACGGTGGATGGCGCCACCATCTGGCAAGTTTTTTTCCGCATCAACCTGCCTTTGGCAATGCCCGGCATCGTCGTATCGGCGATTCTGGCGTTTATCGCCGCCTGGAATGAACTGATGTTTGCCCTGGTGTTGACACGCGCCGAGGCGCGCACCGCACCAGTCGAGGCTGCTAACTTCATGACCGGCTTTGGCATCCGCTGGGGGCCGATGATGGCGACCGGGACGCTGATCGTGCTGCCGGTGGTGATCTTTGCGTTGCTGGTGTCGCGTAACCTGGTGCGCGGCTTGACAATGGGAGCTGTCAAATGAGCGAATTTTCTTTTGGCATCAATCTTGGCTTTGCCACCAAGCGCTGGCCCGAACCGGAAGCATGGACAGCGTTGGTGAAAGAGGCGCTCGGTCTCGATCTGGTGCAATTCACCTTCGATCTGCTTGACCCATGGTGGCCCACAGCGGATCGGCGGCTGCTGGCGCATAAGACGCAGCGCGCCGCCGCTGCTGCTGGCATCACAATTCACAGCGCCTTTGTCGGACTGGCTTCTTACACCTACAACGGCCTGTTGCATCCTGAGCCGGCAGGTCATCGTGCCGGGCTGGAGTGGTGGCGCCGCGCGGTCGATCTGGCGGCGGAGCTGGGCGCCGGCGCCGTCGGCGGTCCGCTCGGCGGCATGAGTGTTAACAGTGCGCCCAAAGAACGAGAGCGTCTCTATCAGCGTCTGTTGGAAGATGTGCGCAGCATTACCGAATGGGTGGCGGCGGCTGGCTTGCAAGAGCTACTCGTTGAGCCAACGCCGCTGACACGCGAAATCCCCCATCAGCTTGCAGATTCGCAGCAGTTGCTGGCGGATCTGGACGGCGCCACCGCCACACCGGTGCGCTACGTGCTTGACGTCGGTCATGCGCTCTATCAACCGCTCTATGGCGCCGACGCAACCCTGACGCCATGGTTGGAGGCGCTTGGCACTCAGATCGGCGTCTTCCATCTACAGAACACCGATTTCCAAAGCGACTCACATTGGGGTTGGCCCGATGCGCGTGGCAACTTCGATGTGGCAGCGTTCGCAACGGCGCTGCGCAATGCCGGGTTGCATAGAACGCCTGTTTTCCTGGAGGTCTTCTACCCCTTCGAGATGACAGACGCAGCGCTGCTCGACCATATCACCCAGTCGGTTGAGCATTGTCGAACCCAACTCAGATGAGGGGTCGGCAAGTTTGTAAAGCGGCGCGAATCAACGTCTCTACAGGTGAAGTGTTCTTCGCGGCGGACGGCAATGCGCACTCTTTGGTTTGCGGCCATGAGATTGCGACGTGTAGATTGCGCGCCTTCATTGACTAAACGAGTATGAACCATGAAGAGGATTTGTTTATCGTTGTATAGTCGCCATAGAATGAAGCTGACCTGAATAGCAAGGTGGCTGCGTCCCCTGGCTGGCAAACCAACAATAGGACATCATGGCAAATCGGGATTCGAACGACGGCGACGTCATTGCCAATCTGGAACTGATGGTGCAGGTTGCCGAAAAATACTATGTCGACCAATTGACACAGGCGCAAATTGCAGAGATGTACGACATCTCGCGCAGTACGATCTCGCGTCTCCTCAGCCGCGCGCGTGATGAAGGCATCGTGCGCATTCATATCGTTCGTCCGCAACTGCGCCAAAGTGCACTCGAAGAGCGTCTGCGCACACAATTTGGTTTGAGTGAAGCGATCGTGATTGGTGCTCAACAGTGGTCTGTGCAGGCGGATGCTATTCGACGTCTTGTTGGCGCCGAAGCTGCGCAATTTGTCGATCCACTGATTAAACCGAACTCCTTTGTGGGCGTTGGTCGCGGTCGGACGCTGGCGGAAATGGCGTATGGTCTCTCCAAACTTGCCACGCCGCGTAATATCACCCTGGTGCAACTATTGGGCGATATTGACATTCAGCATTCACTGGCGCGCGGCGCCGAGATTACACGTCTCCTGTGCGAAGGGTATAGCGGCGCCGGCTATTTCTTGAATGCACCGGCGCTGGTGCCCGATCGCCAACTGGCGCAACTGCTGATGCAATCCACCAACATTCAGCAGGTAAGCAGCCTGTACGATCGGCTGGATCTGGCTCTGGTCGGCATCGGTGCGCTGCATAATTCACCGCTTGTGCTGGCAGGCTTACTAGAGGAGCCGGAAATCCAGCGTCTGGCCGCAGCCGGCGCAGTTGGCGACATCTGCGGCCACTTTTATACTGCGGAGGGCATACTGGTCGATGAGGCCTACCCAGGCGTTTCGATTGGCATAAGCTGGCAACAATTACTTGCCTGCCCGCAACTTGTTGTCATTGCTACCGGCAGTGAAAAAGTAGCGCCGATTCTAGGGCTTTTGCGCATTCAAATGATCGACGTGCTTGTCACCGATGAGCGTACGGCCGAGCAAGTATTGCTGGATTCAAGCGCTGCGTCATCACTGTAGCGCCCCAATCATCGCCTGGAAAATCGCCAACCCCAGCCGCCCCGCGCCGCCTAACGGATTCTGCACCGGCCAGATATGATCCTCCGGGTGGGGCATCAGCCCGACGACGTTGCCGCGACGGTTGCACAGCCCGGCAATGTCGGCGACAGAACCGTTGGGGTTGAGCGGGTAGACGCCATTAGCCGGTCGCCCCTCTGCGTCGACGTAGCGAAAAGCCACCAGATTGCCCTGTTCAATTTCGGCCAGCATGGCGGCGTCTTTCACCTGTACGTTGCCCTCGCCGTGCGCCACCGGGCAGAAGATCAATTCGTCCAACTCGCGCAAGAAAGGGGCCGTCGCCTGTCGATTCGCCGCCAGATGCACCCAGCGACATTCGAAGTGCCCGGATGCATTTTCGGTGAGCGTGACGCGACGCAAGGAGATTTCATCGATGGAAAGATTGTGAGATTGTGAGATTGT
>DGFH01000271.1:5808-6914 GCA_002391565.1 Anaerolineales bacterium UBA3905 | reverse complement strand
GCCCAGTCGCTCGGCGGCGGCAGCGGCGGCATCGACCATCGCTGCGCAGATGCGGTCGACCTCGGCCTGGGAGGCGTGGAGAAATTGGCGCTGTGCGTCGCGCGCAGCCACAGCCAGGTCTCTCGCTTGTTGGATGGAAAGCAGGTCTTTGTCCATTTTCTATACCGCTTTCTGTACTGCGTTATTGCACAGCAAAGCCACTGAACTGGCGAATGTGTTCAGGCTGGAATCCTAGCACGATGTCGTCAGCGGGAATGCCGCGCTCAACCAACTGATCAGCGATGGCTGCGTCGGTGCTGTCGTGTTGCAGCCATACTTTGCCATCGCGAATGTCGATATGGATGATACAGCCATGCACCCGCTGCTTGCCGCGCCAGCCGACCGCCAGTAGTTCGTAGTGATCAGTCGCCTCATCAAAGATGGTTTCCAGGTCAATGTCACCGGTTGCGGGACGATATTGTGCATACTCGCGGAGCACAGCTTTGACGATCTGTCGATATGTATCTACTCGATCCATTGCGTAATGCTCTCCTGTTCCTCATCAAAAACGAGCAGTCTCAGCCGATGAGCCTCAATAGCCATCTGGCCGAACCCGGTTGCGAAGAGAGACTTGTAAACAAATTCTGCAACCGCCAGGTACAGAACGCGCTCTGGATCGGCCTTGCTGAGCACCAATCGATAATTCACAAACTGGCCAACTGCAGCATGAAAGTCACTCAACGACGACGCACCCGCAAAGCTCTTGACTTCGACTGCAATCTGTTTGCCTTCGCGGATGGCGCCGATCAACGATTCGGCGCCAAGATCGATAAAGAAATCAAAGCCGCCGAATTCAATATGCAGCGGGTCGTGTGTAATCAGCCACCCGTCTCGGATCAAAGCATTTTTGACCGCCTGATGAAAAAAGTCACGTGCAGGCATGATTCGTCACTAAAACTTAATCGGATCACTCGCTACATCAAGCACGGCTTCTTGAAACGCCATCACCGCCGCCTTGCATGCCGGTTGATCGCCGGTGAGCATGGCGCCCATGTAGTTGGTCTCTGATGGCGGCATTGTCAGCGCGGCGATGCGCACGGCGGCGGCTTTGAGCGCGGCGTCGAGCG
>DGFH01000271.1:0-5671 GCA_002391565.1 Anaerolineales bacterium UBA3905 | reverse complement strand
GAGCGCGGCGTCGAGCGCCACCAGCCCCTCCATCGGCGGCGCCACCAGATAGGCGATGGGCGAACCGAGCGGGATGTCGCACACTTTCGACAAAAACGAGCCGGTGCGCGAGATCAGGTGCGGGAAGAAGGCAATCGACGCGTCGGCGTTGGCGGAATACCAGATCGCCTCGTTCTTCATGTACTCCAGCGCGGCGTGCAGCCCGGCGCGCACCTCCGCCGGATTGGGCCCAGCCAGGATCGCCATGATCTCGCCCGACAGCAAGCCCGATGAGTGCCTGGCGCCGGCGTAGAAGGAGCGGGCGTAGGCGACCTCGACATCCGCCATCTTGGTCGCCTCGTCAATAGCGACGTAGGTGGCGTCGTCGTTGTCCGCTGTGATCAGCCCGATCGAGCGCTGCTCCGGGCGCAAGCCGAGCTTCTCGGCGAAGTCGCGGTCGACGTTTGGGATCAGGCGCACAGCCAGTGGTGTGGCGTAGATTGGATCCAGGATTGCCATTGATTCTCCCCTAACCTCACTTCTTGCGAATCAGCGCCCCACGGCGATCAAATTCTTCCCACGCAGCCAAAAAACCATCTTCTGATAACAGCAGCGGCGCGATCTCACTTGCCGGGTCGAGCAACTCGATATGATCTTCCTCTACTACATCTACAACAACTGCATGGAAGCCAGCGAAATCGGCCCACGGCAAAAACTGTGCATCGACAAACACAATCGGATGTAGGTTATCCATGACTGCACGGCTCAGGTCTTCCCATTGCATGACACCGTACTCGACCTTATAGCCAAGCTGGGTGAGTCTACGAATGTTCGATGCTGGCGTTCCAAACTCATATCCGGCTAATACCCTGACTAACTCGTTTTCTGAACGTACATCTCCCTGATGTGCAAGCACCATGCGTACACAGGCTGGCAAGCAAGTTCCTGGCTTAGTTTGCTGATAGTGAGGCGCCCGTGTAAAGCCACCGCGCATGGTTGATCAATCTTTCTTGATCTTCACTGGATAGCGTGATGTCTCCAGTGCGGGCGTCCACAGCTACTGTGCCAACTGTCCCCAGTGTACCCAGCCTGGGCAGCGACAATACGATTGGAACTCGCCAGAAAAGCCGTTCATCGACGACCTGGAGTTCTGGTTGTCCAGCGCCAAGTCCCGTGCCAAGTTCGGGCACGATTTCTTTGTTCACGCGTCGGCGTGCATCGTCGGCTGTCAATGCAACGGTTGTCTGTACATATACTTCTACAGACAGCCCATATACTCCTTGCTTTGGTTCAGCACTTACCAGGATTTTGCTCATGGGTTTCCCTCTGTGCCAAAGCCCAATAGGCTTCGTCCATACGCCTGTTCCAGATCGCTCAGTTCTGCCGCCAGCGGGAAAACCTTATATCGCTGCAGAGACAGCAAGAACTCAACGCGCGGCATTCCGGCCAGTTCGGCGGCGCGCCCTGATGAGAGCCGGCCCATCTCGAACAGTTTGACGGCAGACAAAATTCGCATTTCTTTGGCAAAAGCGATTTCGTCCGTCTTTTCAGCCAGCAGCACCTTTTCAGGAATTTCAAGAATGACCTGTCGATCTGGCATGACGTTTGCGCTCCTCTCGATTCGATTTCACGTCGCCAGCTTCAATTTTACCCCCGACGCCTGATGCCGCCGCATCTTCTGCGCCAACTGCACGACGAAGGCGCCTGCTTCGAGCGGATTGGTGCCCCCGCCCTCGAAGATGTTGCAGATGACGTCGCGGTCGGCGTCGGTGTCGCCCGGCTTGGGGCGATACGCCATGTACGCACTCATGCTGTCGGCGCGCCCCAGCCCAGGCCGCTCACCGATGAGCAAGATCAGCACTTCCGGCTGCAACAACTCGCCGATGTCGTTCATCACGCCGACGCGACAGTGCTTGACGAAGAAGGGAGTGCCAAAGCTCAGCCCGGCCGCCTGCACGCCCTGTTTGATCACCGGCAGAATCTGGCGCAGGTTGGCTTCGATGGCGGCTGCGCTCAGCCCATCGCCGACGACAAGCTGCACTGCCGGGTTCTTGGCGCAACGTTCACGGATGAGGCGTTTGGCTTCGTCGGAGAGTTGCCGCCCCAGGTCGGGACGCAGCAGATACTCCTGCTTGCCGCCGGTGATGCGCGTCTCGACGCTGAACAGCCCCAGTTCACTCAGCAACCTGGGGTCAACGTCGCGGTAGAGCGCGTCCTGCGTGATGGCGTGGTCGGCCTGGAAGAGCAGCAAGGATGCCGTAGTGTAGCGCGGTCCCGTGCGTCCGACGCCGATGCGCGCAGTCGTCGCTGCGATCAACGCGCGCAGACCGTCAGGGTCGGCGGGTTGCCGGACGCCGGGCGCGTAGCGGCGTTCTGGCGTGGTCGGGTCGGGTAGGTCAATGGTGAGCGCCGGGCCGGAAGTCAGGGTCGCGGTCGCAACAACCGGCGGTTCGATGACCGGTGGTGTGGCCGAAGTTGCAGGCGCTGCAATGGCACCTGTTGCCAGCAGTTCCTTGACGACCACCTCCACAATTGCCGCTAACTTTGCATCATCCATAAAGCACCTGTGTCTGATGTATACTACATCATGTCGATCACATACTCATGCACCAGGAGGTCACCAATGGCAACGCTCACAACCGCTCAGGTCTGGAAAGAGATCGAAGCCAACATCTTCGCCGTCCTCGGCATGGTGTCGGCCAAAAATGAAGCGCGTACCGCCGGGATTATGTATGTCGCCCAGGCCGGCAAACTTTACATCACTACGGACAAGAACGCCTGGAAGACCCGCCACGTCGCCGCCAACCCGCACGTCTCGCTTACCATCACCATTCCCAAGAGCGTGCCGCTGATGCCCTGGATCAAGGTGCCGGCCGCCACGATCACCTTCGCTGGCGTCGCCACCATTGTGACTCCCGACGCGCTCGACTTTGACTTGCGCCGCCGCCTCTTCCAGGTGATCGCCGACGATGCTGCCAAACTGGCGCAATCGAGTGTGATCGTCGTCGAGCCGGTCGGCGAGTTCGTCACCTACGGCGTCGGCATCTCGCTGATGGAGATGCGCGACACCGTCAAAGCGCGCGGGCGTGCGCCGGTGAAGACGTAGTGACACCTAACGCGCCAGGAAAAAGGATGGATCGCCCGCCTTTTCGGTCAGCACGCCATCCTTCATTAGCCCCAGCGCTTCCATCCACGCCTCGAATTCCGGCGCGGGGCGCAGCTTGAAGAGCTGGCGCAGCGTCGGCGCGTCGTGATAGCTGGTGCACTGGTACGAGAGCATGGCGTCGTCGCCCATCGGCACGCCCATGAAATAGTTGCAACCCGCCGCCGTCAGCATCACCGCCAGGTTTTCGATAGCGTTCTGGTCGGCGCGGGCGTGGTTGGTGTAACAGGCATCGACGCCCATCGGCACACCGGTGAGCTTGCCCATGAAGTGATCTTCCAGCCCGGCGCGCTGAATCTGCCGGGCGTCGTAGAGATATTCTGGCCCGATGAAGCCGACGACAGTGTTGACCTGGAAGGGGTGATAGCGCTTCGCCAGCCCGTAACAGCGCGCCTCCATCGTCAGTTGATCCCAGCCGTGATGTGCATCCGCCGACAGTTCGGAGCCTTGCCCGGTCTCGAAGTACATGTAGTTCGGCCCGGTGGGGAAGCAATGTTTGCGCGCCAGCGCGTAGGCTTCGTCCAACATGCCGACGGAGATGCCAAAGGATTCGTTGCCTTTCTGCGAGCCGGCGATCGACTGAAAGACCAGCCCGACAGGCGAGCCGGATTCCATGCACTTCATCTGCGTGGTGACGTGGGCCAGGATGCAGTTCTGCGTCGGAATCTCCCACGTCTGGATCACGTCGTAGGTCATGTCGAGCAGCCGCGCCACCGAGCTGTACGAGTCATCCACCGGATTGATGCCGATGACGGAATCGCCGGAGCCGTAGGATAACCCTTCGTAGATTTCAGCGCGGATGCCTTCGGGCGAGTCGGTCGGATGGTTGGGCTGGTTGCGACTCGCCAGGCGACCGGGCAGACCGATCGTGTTGTTGCAGTGCGCTGAAACGCGGATTTTGCTGGCGCCGTACATCAGGTCGAGGTTGGACATCAGCTTGGTGACCGCGCTGATCATCTCGGCGGTGAGACCGTTGGAGATGCGGCGGATCATCTCGCCGGTCGTCGTGTCGGCGAGAATCCACTCGCGCAGTTGACCCACCGTCCAATCCTTGATCTCCCCGTAAATGCGTTCGTTGAGCGCATCGTGGATGACGCGCGTCACCTCGTCCTGGTCGTAGGGCACGGCTGGCGTCTCGCGCAACACCCACAGCGGCACTTCCGCTAGCACCACGCGCGCGGCGACGCGCTCCGCCGCAGTCTCCGCCGCCACGCCCGCCAGGCGGTCGCCCGACTTCTCTTCATTCGCCTTGCCCATCAGCGTGCGGATGTCGGGAAACTCGTAGCTCTTGCCGTGCAATTTCGTGCGTAGAAGCATGATCGCCTCTTCAAAAAAGAACAGAATGGAACGCAGATGACGCGGATTTGGCGGATCGACGCGGATCAAATCCAATCACACCTGCGGAAATCCGTTTGATCCGCCTTATCTGCGTTCAACGCTGCGTCAAGGATCACACGCCGCTGACGCGGATTGGGCAGATCGATCACGGTTCAAACCCAATCAAATCTGTCAACCTCAATCAAATCTGCGAAAATCCGCGTCATCCGCGTTCTATGATAATCCGCCAGTCTATCGATAGAACACCAGCGTCTTGATGCTCAGCGGGACGACGCGCCCGTCGAGCAGCGGCGTCCCCACGTCGATGTAATCGCCTTCCGCCAGCCCGACCTGGTCGATCACCAGCAGCGGGCGGTGCGGCGCCGACGCCTTGACCGTCTGCCCCAGCGCCTGGGCGTAGTCGCGCTCGATAATCACGACCAGCGGGCGCTCAGGCGGCATGGTGGCGGCGAAATCGTTGAGTGCAGCAGCCAGCTCGACCAATGCATTATAGTCCAGTGTGTGCCCGCTCTCCAACGCAATCGCAAAGGCGTCGGTGCAGCGGTCGATATCCCAGCGCGTCACCGCAGCGTCGATGGCGGCGGTGACGGCGCGACGCTCCAGCTGCGGCGGCATCTCCGGACGCACGACCGGCGCATTGCGCAGCGGCAAAATCTCGCGTTCCGCCCAGATGGTGGAGCCGGAGAGCGTCACCGTCTGCGTGCCTGCGCCCAGCACCGTCGCCCGCACCGTTTCTGCTGGCGGCACGATGCGATAGCTCGCCAGCGCCGGATGACGGCGGATCGCATCCGCCAGCAGGGGCCCGACGTCGCCGTGAATCGCCACCTCTGCCACCGTGCTGACCGGCGCCGGGTTGTAGTAGTAGTGACCGATGCCGCCTGAAAACATCAACACCGTGCCGCGTCCCGACACCGGCGCGGGTGGCGTCAGATAGAGCTGCTGCGCCAGCGGCGAGGCTTCACCCTCGATCAACTCCACCGTCAGGTCGGCCATGCGGTCGGTGAAGCGGCGCAACGCGTCCATCGTCACCGCGTCACCCACCTCCAGCCGCAGCCCACAATCCGCCAGGATGCGCCGCGCCGGGTCGGCAATGGCGCGCACCCGCGCCGTGGCGCCGTCGATCTCCAGGATGCGTCCGCCGTAGTTCATCGCTGCCGTCGCCACGACGACGCCGCTGCGAAAGGTGCATCT
>DGFH01000048.1 GCA_002391565.1 Anaerolineales bacterium UBA3905 | reverse complement strand
TTCCGCTCCACCCTGACGTGGGGATGCACGTCCCAGACCATGTACTGCTCCTCTGCGCCTTCGCCCAGACGAGGCCATGTCGGCAGACCCGGCCCGTTAGGATCGCCGGTTTTGACAAAGTTGGCGTAATAACCCTGCATCAGCGCCGAGACCTGCTCATCCTCCGCCGTCCAGGCGTAGACCCGATTGGTCGCCAGGTTGCCCATCGCGTACTCGATGTCGGCGGAATGCACGGCGCCCTTGGCCGGAGGCATGGCGATGACCTGGGCGGCTGCGTCCGAGTCGCGGATCACGCCGCCCGCCAGTCCGGCTGCAGCGTCGCCCATTTCCGGGACCATCGGCGGCCGCGGATGGGCGTAGTAGTAGCGATAGACCGGGCAGCCGGCTTTGCGATGTTCGTCCGCCCACTTCCACGTACTGTAGACCAGAAAGCGGTCGCCGGCCAGGTCGGTGGCGGACTGTTCGACCTGCTCCGGCGTCTCGCCGGGGTAAAGTCTGAGCACTTCATCGGCCTGCTCGCCGTAGAGTTCCCGCACCACCGCTGCGTAGTGCTCGGGCGTCGGCGCCTGCTCGCCCAGCAGCGCCCGGTAGTTCATCTCTTCGGAATTCCAGCCGATCATCAGCGGTGTGCGCGCCTGCTCTCCGGCGGCGAACATGGCCAACGGCGAGCGTGGGAAGAACCACCCATCCACCACGATGGGAAATTCATGCGGCATCATGTTGGCGGTAGCCTTGAGCAGCTTCTCCGCCGACATGGCGCGCAGCTCCGCCAGCGATGAAGCGCCCAGTTTTTTCGCGAAGGCCAGCCAGCGTTGCTCCGCCTCTTCCAGCGGAATGGGTGGCAGGGCGCCGATTCCCCCGCTTGAGCCGATGGCGCCCGCAATCAACTCCCTCGAAAGCGGAGAAACCATCTGCGCGTTGACCGACATCGACCCGGCCGACTCGCCAGCGATAGTCACGCGGCTGGGGTCGCCGCCAAAGGCGGCGATATTCTCCTGCACCCAACGCAGCGCAGCGTGTTGATCGAGCAGGCCGTAGTTGCCGGAGCAGCGTTGAGGCGATTCGGCGCTCAGCTCCGGGTGGGCGAAAAAGCCGAAGATGTTCAGCCGGTAGTTCACCGTCACGGCGACGATGCCCTGCCGCGCCATCTGCGCGCCGTCATAGCGCGGCTCGGAGCCGTCGCCGGCGATGAAGCCGCCGCCGTAGAAATAGACCAGCACCGGCAGCCGCGCCGCAGGGGAGGGATCGGGCGTCCACACATTCAGGTAGAGACAATCCTCACTCATCCCATCGGAGCGAAAGTTCATGTCGCCAAAGACGGGCAGTTGCATGGCGCGCGGCCCGAAGTGGATCGCCGGACGCACGCCGGACCAGCGCGGCGCAGGTTGCGGCGCCTTCCACCGCAGGTCGCCGACCGGCGGCGCGGCGAAGGGGATGCCTTGGAAGCGATAGACGCCGATGCTTTCGTCAAACGCGCCGGAGACCTTGCCGGCAGTTGTCGTCACCGGAGATGTCATAAGATGTGTTGCTATCCTTTCTGTTTCAGAGCGTCCACAGCGTAAGAGGCGCGTTTCCTCTATCAGCCGCCTCACGCCGAAGGCGATGACCTGCTTTCATCGGTCACTCGTGCCCGACGATCGGGTGGGGCAGATAAGGTTCTTCCATGTACGCGATCTCCTCAGCGGTGAGCTGGATGGACGTCGCCTCGACCGCAGTTTCGACATGTGACAATTTGGTGGCGCCGATGACGGGCGCCACGACCGGCTTCTTGTGCAGGAGCCAGGCCAGGGCGATCTGCCCGCGGGGGACGCCGCGCTTTTGGGCGACCTCAGCCAGCCGCTCGACCACCCAGCGATCCGCCTCGGCGGTGGCGTCGTACTTACGCTTTGCGATTGGGTCGGTCTCGTAGCGCGTCGTGGTTTCCGACCAATCGCGCGCCAGGCGGCCCGAGGCCAGCGGGCTGTAAGGCGTCGAGGCGATCCCCTCGGCGATGCAAAGCGGCATCATCTCCCGCTCCTCTTCTCGGTAGATGAGGTTGTAGTGGTTCTGCATGGAGACGAAGCGCGTCCAGCCGTGCTTTTCGGCCACGTACAGCGCCTTCTGGAATTGCCAGGCCCACATCGCCGAGGCGCCGATGTAGCGAGCCTTGCCGGCCCGGACGACATCATGCAGGGCTTCCATGGTCTCTTCGATCGGCGTGTTGTAGTCCCAGCGGTGGATGATGTAGAGGTCTACGTAGTCCATGCCCAGGCGCTTTAGGCTTTTGTCGAGCTCGCTCAGGATCGCCTTGCGTGAAAGCCCCTCGCCGTTGGGGCCTTCGTGCATTCGGCCGCGCACCTTGGTGGCGATCACCACCTCGTCGCGATTGGCGAAGTCCCGGATCGCCCGTCCCAAAATCTCCTCGCTGACGCCACGCGCGTAGACGTTGGCCGTGTCGAAGAAGTTGACGCCTAGTTCCAGCGCCCGCTTGATGATGGCGCGGCTCTCCTCCTCATCTAGCGCCCACGCATTATGGACCCAACCTTCCGCCTTGCCGAAGCTCATGCAGCCCAGACAGATGCGTGAGACATCCAGGCCGGTGTTGCCGAGTTTGACGTGATCCATTTTAACCCTCCTTGATGGTAGCTTGCGTGGTGTATGGCATGATCGCGAACGTCGTCGCTCGCACCTCTGGCGTCACCATCGGCGCCACGTACTGCGGATAGCGACCGTACTTGGTGTGGTAGGCGGCGTCAATCTGGTCGTTGATGGCAGGATCGTTTTCTTCAATGAAGACAACGTCTTTCTCGACGCCGCCGGCCCGGATGCGCCCTTTGTGGGTGGCCTGTGCAGCGCGGAACCATGCGCCCGCACGCCCGCGATAGGAGCGGACGTAGAGGTTGTCGCCCACGCGCACCACCCAGACAGGCAGCGGCTTGTGCAGCTTGCCATCCGGTTGTCGCGGGGCGATCTCCAGCTCTTCGGCGTTGCCGATTTTGTTGAGTTCTTGGTTTGTCCATGAGGTCATCATTTCTCTCCCTATGAACGTAGTAGCTGCGTTGCGCCGGTCTACCCACAACCTTGTGCTTTGCCGAGAACGGGCGGCTGTGAGCCGCCCCTACGATGAACCGGTTGGTCTCTCGTAGACGCAGCTCGTAGCTGCGTTGCGCTGGTCTACCCACAACCCGTCTCTTATACACATCTGACGCTGCCGACGGAGAGGATGGGGTGAGTCTCGGG